>DASWDZ010000023.1:0-5109 GCA_036395015.1 Candidatus Dormiibacterota bacterium
TGGGGGTAAACAAGTCCTGGACGCGTTGCGACAGACCAATCCGAAGCTCGACACGCTACTGGTCAGCTCGATGGTGGCGATGTGCTCGCAGATGATGGCATTCGGTATCCTCGCCCTTCTCATCACGTGGTTCGTCGTTCGGCGCGGCCAGTCATGGGGTATCTGGGCGGTGACGGTCGCAGCCCTGGCCGAAGTCCCCTACTTCGTAGTGATCACAAGCATGTATGCAGCGCAGGGTGCGCCCGTAGAAGGTGGAATTGTTGGCCTGGCGCCGTTCTATTTGTGGCCAATCGTGGCGTTGGGGCTTGGTCTCTTCGGGCTGCGTCGCATGCGGGTGGCAGCTCCGGCTCAGTTGTGACGCCTGGTCGGAGCAAAGATCTGGCGTTCCTCACCAAAGATGGTGCTCATTCCGAACCTGGGCAAGCATCGAAACTATCTGCTCGACTGGTCTAACTGCGACATCCAGCAGCCGAGCGCCCGGCATGTAGTAATCCGCCGAAAAGATGGCTCAGATCTGGACCCGCGTGTTGCGGACCGTCGAAGCTTTGAACTGAAATCGCTCAAAAGCGACCGGCCTGGACAGAATCCGGCAAACCTCCTGACATCAGCTTTCACTGATTTGGCCGCCGGGATCAGTGTCGTTGGACCTGTGGTTGAGGGGCCCGATTGGTCGGGCCCCACGGGACTACGGAAGCGCCGGCCGGGCCGGCCGATACTGAGGCGGCGTGATCAGGTGCCGGACGGTGGTGACGAACCACAGCGCGACGATGACCACCGCGAACCAGACGAACAGCGTGGCCGTGGCCCAGATCAGCCCACCGATCATGAGGCCGAGTGCGGCGACGCCGAGGATCGCTGAAACGACGACGAGCGGGTGCGACCACCGCACTGTGCTGTAGTCGCTCGCCACGCTGCACATCGCGAACCCGACCACCGCGAGGGCGATGGTGCCGGCCCGGTAGTCGCCGAGGAGTGGCCAGCCCCACCCGTTGGTAACCGCAAGCGCGATCGCGACCGCGCGGCGAGAAAGGTACCGATGACGTCTTTCGAAGTGAATCTCATGGTTCACACCTCCAGCTCGAGGCTATGACCCGCAAGGCTGCGGGCCCACTGGCGAACGACCCGCTCAGGTTGGCTGGAAGTCCCGCGATTTTCAGATCGAGCGTGCGTGGGGCCTGGCGTCGTCCCAGCGATAGCTCAGACGGTTGACGACATTGACGACGCCGTCGACCTCGCCCGCCAGCCGAGCGAGGATGTCCACGTCGGTGCGGCGCTCGACCTGGCCCGAAAGTGTGATGACGTTCGAGTCCACGTCGACCGTCACCGATTCCGCATCGGTCGGTACGACAGCCGGGATCAGCTTCTGAACGACCTCGTCCTCGAGGTCCTGGTCACTCCGCAGGAACACCTGGAGGAGGTCACTGCGGCTCACGATGCCTGCGATCCGGCCTCGCGCGTCCACTACAACCAGGCGTCGGACGTTCCGTTCCTGCATCACTCGCGCCGCCATCCCGATTGGCGTGTCCACGCGGACAGTCACGACCGGCGACGTCATGAGGTCTGAAGCTACGACACCCTGTGCTTTCGCCCTTTCGTGACGGCGGCGCCACAGGTGAAGAGGACTGTTTTCCAGCTCCAGCTCGCTGCGCCGTTCCTTCAGAAGCAGGTCCGATTCAGACACGATGCCGATCGCCATCGCCTGCGAGTCGACGATCGGCACCGCGCTGATGCGGTTCTCCTCGATCAGGCGCACCAGCACTTTGAATGGCGTCGAAGGAGTGGCAACGTGCACCCGTGTCGTCATCACGTCGGCGACCGTGCGGTGGCGGAGCAAGCCTCTCAACTCGGGACTCTCTCGGCAGCGAGCACGGGAGCGCGCGTTGTCCGCAACAAGTCGTGGGTGACCGAACCGAAGATGATGCTCGCCACATCGCTCATTCGGCTCGAGCCGATGACGATGATGTCCGCCTGCCAGCGCCACGCCATCGCCGCGATCGCATGTGCCACAGGCCCCGGCGCAGCGACTTCCGTCTCGGCGGCAATGCCCGCGGCCTCCACCATCGACGCCGCGGTCTCGACCGTGTTCTGGATCTCGTCCTCGCTTTCGACGTAGGAAGAGCCGTCGGGGCTGAAAACCGCCTGGACCACGTGGGCCGCCATCACTTTCGATCCTGGGGTTGACGCGGCAGCGATCGCTGCCCGAACCCCTGGTGCGACGTCGTCGCCCCCCGCGATGGCGAGCAGGACCCGCGATGGCTCATGGAAGATCGAAGCCCCGGCTTCGCGAACGAAAAGGACAGGGCAGTCGACCGCGCACAGGACGCGGTGGCCAACACTGTGCTGAACGAACATCGAGCGCCAGTCGGACAGGCCACGCGAGCCGACGACCACAAGGTCGGCGTCATACTCGCGCGCCGCTTCGGCGATCGCTGCACCGACGTGGTTTTCGTCGGCGCGCGCCAAGCGGCTATCGGCTGTGACGCCCAGCGTGCGCAGCCTCTCCACCGCGCCGGCGACCATCTTCTCGGCCTCAGACCGCATCTCCACGTCCCAGATTCCGTGGCGGTGGTGGACCTCGAGGTTCCAAACGTGGACCACCCTCACGGCGGCCGCCGACGTCTCCGCGAGAGCAGTCGCCAGACGGGCCGCGGCCTCTGCCTCGCTGGTGCCGTCCGTCGCCAGGAGGATGCGCCGGAACCCGGGATTTGTCATGTGCCTTGAGCTTCGACCATCGACCGGCGGCCAGGTAGGGTCTTTTGCCCCTGCAGCCAGATGCCGATTGGCGTAGATTCGGCCCGCGATGCCCGACGGCCGAGATCGCAAGGACATGCTGCTCGAGGCCGGGCTCACCCTGGCGTCGGAGCTCTCCCTGCCGATGGTTCTCCAGCGCATTGTCGACCTGGCTGTGCAGGTCACCGACGCGCGCTACGGCGCGCTGGGCGTGATCGGTGAGAATGAAACCCTGGTCGAGTTCGTGACCACGGGCATCGGGGCGCGGCAGCGACGTGCGGTTGGAAGCCTGCCGACCGGACGCGGCGTCCTCGGCCTCCTCATCCACGAGCCGAGGCCGGTGCGGCTCAGGAACATCGCCGACCATCCGCAATCGGTCGGCTTCCCCGCCAACCATCCGCCGATGCGCTCGTTCCTGGGTGCACCGGTGCAGGCGATGGGGCGTGTCTTCGGCAACATCTATCTCGCCGAAAAAAGGTCGGCCGACGAGTTCAGCCAGGAGGACGAAGAGTCGCTCGTCGTGCTGGCGACCCAGGCCGGGGTCGCGATCGCCAACGCCTCACTCTACGAGGAGGTCCGCTCACGGGAACAATGGCTGGACGCCCTCAGCGACATCACCACCCATGTGCTTGGCGGGGGCTCCCAGGCGTCATTGCTCGACCGCATCGCCGAGCACGCACGGGGGCTATCCGGCGCCGCCGTCGCCACCGTGATGACCGCCGGCGTCACCCCCGGCGAGCTGGTCGTTTCGGCGGCGGCCGGCGCGCGGGCCGCCGAGCTTAGGGGTCAAACCATGCCGGCCGAGGGGTCGATCTCCGGCGCCGTGATGCGCACAGGCGAAGGTCTGATCCTAGACGACGTCGGCCAGGATCCGCGTGGCTACCAGCCGATGATCAGCCTCGGCCCGCATGGACCGGCGTTTTTCGTTCCGCTGCGTGTCCCGGGCGGCGTCGCCGGCACCCTCATGGTCGCCAACCTCCGGGGGGGAAAGCGGTTTTCCCAGGCGACGAGACGTCTTGTGGCGAGCCTGGCCGACGCGGCGTCGGTCGCGATGGACTACGACCGTGCTCAGCTGGAGCTACGACGTCTTGGTCTGCTCGAGGAGCGCGAGAGAATCGCCAAAGAGCTACACGACGGCATCATTCAGTCGCTCTTCGCGGTCGGGATGAGCCTTCAGGGCACGGCGCTCACGGCGGCCAACCCGGAGACAAGCGCCCGGATCGAACGCGCGGTCGAGGAACTCGACGGTGTCATCCGCGACCTTCGCAACTACATCTTCGGCCTTCGGCCTGGGATCCTGGCCGACCGCCAGCTGGACCAGGCGCTGCGCAACCTGGGTGAGGAGATCGAGAGTCGAGCCAGCGAGCGAGTCGAGGTCGTGGTGGACGCGGCTCTGGCGGCGCGGCTGTCCAGTCGTTCAGCCGACATCGTGCAGCTCACCCGTGAGGCCCTGTCGAACGTCGTCCGCCACGCGCGCGCGAGTCGAGCCACCGTTCGCCTCGAGCGGAACGGGGCCGAGGCCACCCTGACGATCGAAGACGACGGAGCCGGTTTTCAACCGGGACGGGACGCGGGCGGCAGCGGGTTGCGCAACATGCGCGAGCGCGCCGCCAAGCTCGGCGGAAACCTCGAGCTGACAAGCCGGCCCGGGAAAGGCACCCGTATCCAGATCGCGTTTCCCGTCTAGGGCCGAAAGGCCCTACCCGACAAGGCCCTCGGACCGCACCGTGCGGTCGCGAGGGATGCGACGATTGACTCGATGTCTGCGAGGCGGATCCGCATCCTGCTGGTTGACGACCATGAGGTCGTACGCGATGGCGTCAAATCGCTCATCAACGCCAACGACGACCTGACCGTCGTCGCGGAGGCGGGGACTGTCGTCGAGGCGATCGCCCAGGCGGAACGCACGAAGCCCGACGTGGTGGTGATGGATGTCCGGCTCGCCGACGGCAGCGGGATCGAGGCGACGCGCGAGATACGCGCCAAGCTCGAGAAGACGCGGGTCTTGATGCTGACCTCCTTCGCGGACGACGAAGCCCTTTTCGCGTCGATCATGGCCGGCGCCTCGGGATACGTCCTCAAGCAGATCCGAGGCGGTGAGCTGGTGCGCGCGATCCGAGAGGTGGGGGCGGGGAAGAGCCTGCTCGATCCAGGCGTGACGAGCGCGGTGCTCGACCGGCTGCGCAAGGGCAAGACGATGCGCGATGAGAAGTTGGCCCGTCTTTCGGCGCAGGAGGAACGCATCCTCACGCTGGTGTCACGGGGCATGACCAACGGCGAGATCGGCCGCGAACTCCACCTCGCCGAGAAGACCGTGAAGAACTACGTCTCGACGATCCTGTCCAAGCTCGAGGTCGCGCGGCGCGCCGAGGCGGCCGC
>DASWDZ010000024.1:0-37628 GCA_036395015.1 Candidatus Dormiibacterota bacterium
GAGCTTGGCGCCGGCTTCCTCCCTTAACGCGCCCTCACGAATCAGCGACCAGAAATGGCGGAGGACGTACCGGCTCGCCTGCTGGGTCATCGCGCACCTCTTCTACTTCACAGGTGTTGCGACGACTCCTTGAACTGAAGGTGGTGGTTAGGCGACTGGCGGCACAGTCGGCGGCTTCCGGAGGTTGGCAAGCATCTTCTGGGTCCGTGCGGCCAGAAATCGCCCGTTGGTGACCTGAAACAGACCGTGAATGAGGTGGCCGACGAAACCCTTCGCACGGCGGTCCATGCGTATGGTCAGCACACTTCCACCCTGCTGGCCCGGCCTCACCTCCATCCGCCAGGTGCCACCAGGCTGGGCGGCGCTGGCCTCCTCGACCGTGGCCGTGATCACGGACTCCTTCCACTCGTAGCGCTCGATCGACCAGATGCCCAGGCTCGCGGTGCCTTCCCTCACGCGCGCCCAGCCATCACCCCGCTCGAGCACCTTGAAGGAGGACGGGGACAGGTCCGGCCAGAGCTCGGCGCGCCGCGGCCCGAACTCAGTCAGGGCGTCCCAGACGACCTTCGGATCGAGGTCCGTGGCGACGGTGTATGTGACCTTAGCCACCGAGTTTCTTCTTCGGGATCTTCTCGTCGATCGCCTTGTTCGCGAGATAGTCGGCGCCGCGGTTCTTGTCGCGTTCCACGTGGGACACGGAGTGTTCTTTGAACTGGAGCAGGAGCTTCATGGCACGCTGATGAAGGGGAATCAGCTCTGGCGCCTTGACCTTGTAGCGGCCGTTGATCTGCTCGACGACAAGCTTCGAGTCGAGGTACACCTCGAGCCGATCGGAGTTCCAGTCCTTCACAGCGAGCAGGCCCTCGAGCAATGCGTGGTACTCGGCTTCGTTGTTCGTTGCCCTGCCGAGGTAGCGGTGAAAGCCGCGTAGCCGCATGCCGTGGTCGTCTTCGATCACCACCCCCAGCCCCGCGTGCCCTGGATTGCCTCGCGAGGCTCCGTCCGTATAGAGGCGGAGGACCTTCAGGCGATCACCAGGATCCGCCCGCAATTGTCGCAGTTGTAGATCTCGTCGCCCTTGCGCAGCACCTGCATGCCGGAGGACGTTACCGTCACGTGGCACGCCAGGCACTGGTTGTGGTCGACCTCGGCCACGGGCGGGTGGGCTCGCACGCGCAGGTATGCGTTCTGCGCCGCCTTAGGCACCTGGGCCCACACGGCCGCGCTGTCCGCCTTCACCGCGGCCAACTCCCTCTGCCATGACTCGAGGTCGCTGCGGAGCATGGGCTCGTCAGAGGTGGAGCGAGTGCGCACCTCCTGCAGCCGCTCGGAGGCCTCGAGCATCGCCTGCTCGGCGAGCTCGCCCTCCTCCATGAGGCGCAACTCTGCCTCTTCCTCCTCGGCGAAGCTCGCCTTCATGTGCTCCACCTCCCGGCTCATCTGCATCAACTCGGTGGGATTGCGGATGCGGCCGCTCATCAGCTCGCGCTCGCGCGACCGCAACCTCGTGCGGTGAGCTTCACGCTCGCGGTCCGACTCACGAAGGCGGAGCTGGATCGCCTGCTGGGCGGCGCGCGCGCTGGCGAGTGCTTCTTCGGCGTGGACCACGCTCGGATCTGAGGCGAGCAACGACTCGACGCGTTCGATCTCGTCGCGCAGCTCTCTCTCCTTCTCGACCAACCGCATGTAGGCGAGAAGGAGCTGCGCCGGTTTCATTCGAGGACGACCAGGACCTGGCCCTCCTTGACCACTTCGCCCTCCTTCACGCGCACCTCTCTGACGGTTCCCGCGCGAGGCGCGGTGACAGGGATCTCCATCTTCATCGACTCCAGGATGAGCAGCTCATCCTCCTCGGCGACCTGCGCGCCGGGCTGGGTCTTGATCTTCCAGACGTTGCCGACAAGCTCGGCCTTGACCTCGGTCATCGCTTTTCCAAACAGAGAATTGTGCGGGCTTCTTCGATCGAAGCCACCTTACGGCCGAGGTCGTGAGCCAGCCGCGACGCCTTTTCGACCAGCTCACCGTTGCTGTTGGCCATGCGGTCTTCCTCGACGTAGAAGTTGTCCTCGAGGCCAACCCGCACGTTTCCCCCCATGGTGATCGCCGCCGCGACCAGCGGCCATTGATTCAAGCCGATCCCGATCACCTGCCAGTGCGAGCCCTCGGGCAGCGTCTCGACCTGGTTCGCCAGGTGGCGCGTCGTGCCAGGGATACCGCCGAGCACGCCCATGATCAGGCTGAACTGAAACGGGGGCTTGAGCACGCCCATGTCGATCAGCGGTCCGGTGTTCGCGATGTGGCCGGTGTCGAAGCACTCCAGCTCAGGTCGCACGCCGGCTTCGTTCATGGCCTCGAGGAAGAACTGGATGTCCTTGAACGGGTTGGCAAAGACGTGGTCGTGGTAGAAGGTCTTCTTCTTCTTCGAGTAGATCGCGTAGTTCATCGATCCCATGTTCAGGGCGCCGATCTCCGGTTTGAGCTCCCGGATGTGCGCGATTCGCTGCTCGACTGGGATGCCGATCGCCCCAGTCGAAAAGTTGACGATCACGTCGGTCCGTGAACGCACCTCGGACAGGATCTCGGCGAAAGTCTCGACCCGCCATTCGGGTCCGCCTTCCGGATTGCGGGCGTGAATGTGGACGATGGCCGCGCCCGCATCGGCCGCGCGCTTTGCCTCCTCGCCGATCTCCGCTGGCGTATACGGGATCGCCGGGCACAGATCTCGGGTCGCCAGCACGCCGGTGAGCGCGGCGCTGATGACGACCGAATTCGTCATACCGGGATGTTGCCGTGCTTGCGCCAGGGCCGGTCGACCTTCTTGTCCCGCGCCTGCTCGATGCCCTTGACGATCACGCGCCGCGTGTCCGCCGGGTCGATGACATCGTCGATCATCGCCCAGCCCGCAGCGAGGTATGGGTTGATCTGGGCCCGGATGGTCTCGATTAGCTGCGCGCGCGTCGCCTCTGGGTTGTCGGAGGCCTCTACCTGCTTGTTGAAGATGATGTTGACCGCGCCCTCTGGTCCCATCACCGAGATCTCCGCGAACGGCCACGCGACGATCGTGTCGGGCTGGTAGCCCTTGCCGCACATGACGTAGTAGCCGGCGCCGTAGGCCTTACGCATGATCACCGTCACTTTCGGCACCGTCGCCTCGGACGTCGCGTAGAGCATCTTCGCGCCGTGGCGGATGATCCCCTCCTTCTCGACCTGCGAGCCGACGATAAACCCGGGCACGTCCATCAGGTAGACGAGTGGCACGTTGAAGGCGTCGCACATGCGGATGAATCGTGCGGCCTTGTCGGCCGCGTCGGAGTCCAGCACGCCGCCCTTCTGCATGGGCTGGTTGGCGACCACGCCCACCGATCGGCCAGCCGCACGCGCGAGTCCGATGACGATGTTCTTCGCCCACGTCGGCTTGACTTCGAACCATGAGTCGCGGTCGAACACGGCCTTGATCACCTTGCGCACGTCGTAGGCCGAGCGTTGGTTGACCGGGACGATCCTCTCGAGTCCCTCGACCGGCCTGTCGGCGGGGTCTTCCGTGTCCACGATCGGTGGTGCCTCGGTATTGCTCGACGGCAGGTAGGACAGGAAACGTCGCACGGTGGCGATGCATTCCGCGTCGTTCTCGACCTCGTTGTCCCCGACCCCCGACTCGTAGCAGTGGACCTGCGACCCGCCCATATCGTGGTCGGACACGTCCTCCCCGGTCGCCGCCTTGACCAGGCGAGCGCCGGCGAGGGCCATCGAGGAGGTGCCCTTGACCATCGGCACGAAGTCGGCCAGGCCGGGGATGTAGGCGGTGCCGGCGGCGCATGGGCCGAGCATGGCCGCAACCTGAGGGATCACTCCGGACATCACGACCTGGTCGGCGAACAGCCAGCCCGTGCCAGCAAACGTCGAGCCGGACGCCTCCTGGATGCGGGCCCCCGCGGAGTCGAGCAGCCACACGAGCGGCTTGCGGTAGCGAAGCGCCAGCTCGCGCACTCGAGCGGCCTTGAATTGCTCGCCGACCTGGCCGATCGACCCGGCCATCACGGTGAAGTCGTAAGCGATCACCCAAACCTGCCGGCCCTCGACATCACCATGCCCGGTCACCACGCCGTCAGCGGGGGTCTCGTCGGAACCTTCACGACCCTGCGCGAGCAGGCCGAGCTCGACGAACGTGCCCGCATCGAAGAGAAGGTCGATCCTTTCGCGGACCGTCAGCTTGCCGCGATCGTGCTGCTTCTTGATCCTCTCCTCGCCGCCCATGGCGAGGTTTTTCTTCCGCCGTTGGTGCAGCTCGCCGACCCGGGCCGCGAAGTCCTCACCCATCGCGGCGAATGTTATCCACCGACCAGCAGGTCTTCGCGGTCACGCCACCGGTCGAGGAAGCGGTACGTGTTGCGGCGCGAGAGACGATCCCGCTCCCCCGGATCGGTCGACTCCCACAGCCGGTGCTCGTGCCGCTCGAGCGGCAGGCCACCCACCACCACGGCCCGGCCGCCGCGGTCGCGGAGCCGGAAGCTGAACTCAACATCGGCCATCCGGTAGAAGCGGAACTTCGGGTCGAGACCTTCGACCGCGAGCGCGTCTGAGCGCCGGAAGGCCATGCAGTAAGCCTCGACGGCGTCGACGTCGGGGCCACCGCTCTCCTCGAACTCTTTCATGGTGCCCTTCGCGCGAAGGCCGAACGGCCCCGCCACCGCGACCGACGGGTCCGCAAGCGCCGCCACAAGCCCATGCACCGCGTCGCCTTTCAACTCCACGCCCGGATCGAAGAGAACCACCACATCGCCCGCGGCCGACTCGATGCCGGCGTTGACCGCGGCGCCAAAGCCAAGCCGCGGATCCAGGGTGATCACGCGCAGGCGCTCGGCGGCGCGGTTGCGAAGCCAGCCGGCGATCCGCGCGTCGCCCGAGTTGTCGACGACCAGGGCTTCGAAGTCGACTTTGGTATGGGTGAACACGGACAGCAGCCATCGCTCGGCGTCGGGCTGCCAGCCGTGGACGACCGTGAGCAGCGTGACCGCGCGTGCACTTGGAGCACGCTCGCTCGCCGGCGGAGCCTGGACCGCCTGCAGCTCGCTGCCGGTCGTGCTGTCCACGATGTCCCAACCGCCTTTATGCAGCTGCTCGCGCAACCGGTCGGCGGCCTGGAAGTCGCGGGCCCGACGGAGCTCGACGCGCTTCTCGAGGATTCTCTGCGCTTCGGTCCTATCCGTTCTTCTTGGCTTTGACCGCCGCGGTGAGCGCGGGCACGATCTTCAGCGCGTCGCCTACGACACCGAGGTCCGCCATCTTCATGATTGGCGCCTCGGCGTCCTTGTTGATCGCGATGATCACCTTCGAGGTCTTCATGCCGACCGTATGCTGCATCGCGCCTGAGATGCCAACCGCGATGTAGACGCCAGGCCGCACCGACTTCCCTGTCTGGCCCACCTGCATCGAGTACGGCACCCACCCGGCGTCGACCACCGCCCGGCTCGCGCCCACCGCGCCGCCCAGCGCACTCGCGAGGTCTTCGAGCAGGGGGAAGTTCTGCGGCCCGCCCATCCCCCGGCCGCCACTGATGACGACCCTCGCGTCCTCGAGCTTCACCTTCTCCGACGCTTCGACGACGCGGTCGGTGACGTGCGCGCGCCGTGACCCGTCCGAGATGGTGAGGTCGAGCTGCTGGATCTCTCCCGCGCCCGGCTTCTCCGAGACCTCAAATGACTTCGGTCGGATCAGCACGATGGTGGGTTTTCCGTTGGCCTTCATCGACGCGATCTTGGCGCCGCCGAAGTACGGCACCTTGGCCACGAAGCCGCCGTCCCTGGCGACCACGTCGCTCGCGTTGGAGATCAGTCCGGAGCCCAGGCGCGCGGCGAGCCTACCCGCCACCTCGCGCGAGTCGGAGGTGAAGCCGAACAGGATCACGTCCGGCTTCTCCTTTTCGTAGAGGGAGGCGACCGCGTCGGTCGCGGGCTCCGCGAGGTAGTCGTCGAACGCGGCGTCCTCGTTGACGTGGATCACCTTCGCACCGTGCTTGCCCAGGGTCGCAGCAGCGGCCTTGGCCCCACCGCCAAGCGCGACCGCATATACGTCGCCGAGCTCACGCGCCTTGGTCATCAGCTCGAGCGAGGTCGTCGCGAGCTTTCCCTGCGTCAGCTCGGCATAGACGAGGATGGAAGCCATCTACAGGACCTTGGCCGCGGCGAGGACCTGGACGATCTTGTCGACGGCCGTTCCGTCGTCCTCGACCACTTCGCCCGCCTTGCGCGCCTCGGCGTCGGTGACGCTCTCGATCGCCTCCGCCGGCTCACCTTTCTCGATGCCCAGGTCGCCGGCGCCCAGCTGCTTGATCTCCTTGGATCGCGCCGCCATGATGCCCTTGAGCGACGCGTATCGCGGCTCGGCGATCGCGGCGGTGACGGTGATCAGCGCAGGCGTCGCGGCTTCGACGACCTCGTAGCCGTCGGCGGTCTGGCGATGGACCTTGACGGTGGATCCATTTGCCTCGACAGTCTTCGCGAACGTCAGCTGCGGCAACCCGAGCAGCTCGGCGAGCATCGGCGGCACCATCCCCGTGCTGCCGTCGTAAGACTCGGTCGCGCAGATCACCAGGTCCGGCGATTCGTCCTTGATGGCCGCGGCCAGCGCGCGCGCCGTCATCAGCGCGTCGGCGCCTGCGAGCGATGGATCGGAGATGAGGACGCCGCGGTCGGCGCCCATCGAGAGCCCCTTGCGGATCGCGTCTTTGGCGCGCTCGGGGCCCATCGAGACCAGGACCACCTCGCCGCCGTGGGCTTCCTTGAGCTGCAGTGCCTCTTCGACGCCGCACTCGTCGCCCGGGTCGAGCACGGCTTCTTTCTCGCGAGAGATGGAGTTGTCGGCCTCAAGGGTGAGGGTCGAGTTGGGGTCGGGGACGTGCTTGACGGTGACGACGATCTTCAAGGGATGCCGATCAATTATCGCTGCGCCGAAAAAGCGGCATGGAAGCGCTCGAGGTCGGCGGGAGTGTTGAGGTTCTCGAACTCCCCGACGTCAACTTCCTCGAGCCACGTCACGTCGAGCTGTTCGACGACGTCGTGCGCGGTGTAGTTGCCGGCGTCGAGCGCGCCCACGATCGCGGGCAACGACGTCTTGCGGTAGGCGCCGCAGACCGGCTCGAACAACCCCTCGTGGCGCGGAATCGCGGCGTCACAGCTCCGCGCCGCGGCGACCGCAAGCTCGGCCGTGGATCGCGTCACGTACGGCATATCGCAGGCGACTGCGAAGAGCACGTCATGGCGCGCCGCGAGCAGGCCCGCCTCGAGACCCGCGAGCGGTCCCGCGGACCGCTTGCGGTCGAACACGACGCGGTACGGCAGGTGCTGCTGCATCTGCTCCGGCTCCGCGAAGGAGATCACCACCTCGGAGAACGCCGGACCGAGGCGTTCCACCATGTAGCGCAAGAGGACCGTGTCCCCCACCTCGATCCAGGCCTTGGGCCGGCCCATGCGCCGGCTCTCGCCACCCGCGAGCACGAGCAGGGTCGCCTCCATCACCATAAGTCTCCCTGTGAACGCCATCGATTTTCACGTCCACCTGCCGACGCCGGACTGGCTCGACGTCTCGATGAAGGGTTACGTCGAAGCCGCGGAGTCCTACTTCCGGTCCAAGGTCGCGCGCAAGACGATCGACGAGCTGGCGCAGGAGTACGACTCGCTGGACATCGTCGCGGTGCTCCTGGCGTGGGACGCGGAGACCGCCACCGGCCGCCCTCGCGTGCCCAACGACCTGGTGGCCGACGCGTGTCGCACCTACCCAAAGACATTTGTCGGGTTCGGCAGCGTCGATCCGCTTAAGGGCGGTCGCGCGGTCGATGAGCTCGACCGGATCGCTGAGCTGGGTTTGAAAGGCGTCAAGCTCCACCCCTCGCTGCAAGCCTTCGCGCCGAACGAGGAGCAGCACTGGCCGCTCTACGATCGGTGCCAGGACCTCGGCCTGATCGTCCTCTTCCACACCGGGACGAGCGGCATCGGCGCCGGCCAGCCGGGCGGGCAGGGCATCCGGATCGACTTCGCGAGGCCGATCTGGCTCGACGCGCCGGCGGCCGCATTCCCCGACCTGAAGATCATCGCCGCGCACTTCGGCTACCCGTGGCACCTCGAGTTGCTGGCGATGGCCCTGCACAAGACGAACATCCACATCGACATCTCGGGCTGGGCGCCGCGCTACATCCCCACCGAGGTGATGCGCGACATGAAGGGGCGCCTCCAGGACCAGTTCTTGTTCGGCAGCGACTACCCGTTCATCCAGCCGCAGCGCTGCCTGGATGAGCTGCAGACGCTCGAGATCCCGCCGCCCATCCTCGAGAAGGTACTGGTCGGAAACGGCAGGCGGCTATTAGGGATTGCCTGACTTGTAAATCCCCACTTGACACCGGGCAATTCCCCGGGCCATCGTGCGGGACGTGTCCGCACGCACCGCCGAGTTACGACGCCGCCTCCTGCTGACCGAGTCTGACACCCTCCTCGACGATGTCGAGACGCTGCGCCTCCACGACCAGAACGAGGCCCCGCTTCGGCTCCGCGAGGCGATCCGCGCCCTGCAGATCCGACTTGGCCGCAGGAACCCGCCGCTCCCCGCGGCCACGCTGGACGCGGCCCACGACCTCGTGTTCGCGGTCCAGCAGCGGCTCATGGCGGCGAACCCGCGCAATCCGCGGCCGCTTCGCCACCTCGGCCGGCCCTCCGGCCAGCCCGTCCTCACCCTGGTTCGCGAAGACCGGAAGTGGAAGGTGCTCGCCCTTCCACCACCCACGAGCGACGGGGAGGACGCCGCCTGGATGGAGCTCGTCGAGTCGACCGTGGAGCGGGCGTGGGACCGCTGGTGCTACGCCCAGCACCATGCGGTACGGGCGGCCAGGCTGCGGGTCAGTCCGCCGGTGGCGATCGCAGTCGCCGCGGTGGCGTGGGAGAACTACTGGGCGCTGCTCCAGGACGCCGAGCGGATCAAGGACGCGCTGGGCCTGCGGCCTTCTGAAGAAGCTCCCGCAGCTCGCCCGCGCTGACCGGTCTCTCGGACGCGCGGACCCGGGCCGCGAACAGCTGCAGGAAGCGCCGCAGTCCGATGTCATCGAGCATCGTCGCCGCCTCGATGATCTCGGCCGCCGCGTCGTGCTGGGACGGATCGAGGACCCGGCTCAGGTTGTCGGCGAAGTCCTCTGGAAGCTCGCTCATCGCCTTGTGGCGACAATTAAACCCGTGCAACCGGTTGTCATCGGCGATGTGATCTGGGAGCCGCCTCCCGATGTCATCGAGCGAAGCCGCCTCAAGCGATTCATGGACCGGCATGGGATCGAGACCTTTGCCGAGCTGCTCGAGCGCGCCGACCGGGACATCGAGTGGTTCTGGGACGCGGCGATCAAGGACATCGACGTCGCCTTCTATCGCGACTACGAGAAGGTCGTCGACCTCTCAGAGGGCAAGCCGTGGCCGAAGTGGTGGGTCGGAGGGCGTATGAACATCGTCCACAGCTGCCTCGACCGCCACCGGGACGGGGAGCTTCGCGACAAGACCGCGATCATCTGGGAAGGCGAGCCGGGCGACGTCCGCGAGCTCACGTACGGCGAGCTGGACGGGCAGGTCTCTCGTCTTGCGGGCGCGCTCCGCCAGCTCGGTGTGCGCATGGGCGACCGGGTCGGGATCTTCCTGCCGATGTGCCCGGAGGTCGCGGTCTCGGTCCTCGCGACGGCCAAGATCGGCGCGGTCATCATCCCGCTCTTCTCGGGCTACGGCCCGGAAGCCATCGCGACGCGGCTGCGCGATGGCGAGGCGAAAGTCCTCATCTGCGCGGACGGCTTCTATCGACGCGGCCAGGTCATCGCCATGAAGGAGACCGCCGACCGCGCGCTCGTCTCCTGCCCGAGCGTGAAGAAGGTCATCGTCCACCGTCGCGTGGTGCGCGAGATCCCCTGGACGCATGGCCGTGACGAGGTGTGGGAGGTGCTTCTCGAGGATCACCCCGAGGAGGCGGCGACCGAAGAGCTCGACCCCGAGGACCCTTTGATGATCATCTACACCTCGGGGACGACGGGGAAGCCGAAGGGCACCCTCCACGTTCACGGAGGCTTTCCCGTCAAGACCGCGCAGGACATGGCCCACTGCTTCGACATCGGCGAGAGCGATGTCGTGTTCTGGTACACGGACATCGGGTGGATGATGGGGCCGTGGCTCATCTTCGGCACCCTGCTGCTGGGCGCGACCATGCTGCTGTACGAAGGCACGCCGGACCATCCCGCGGCGGATCGCCTGTGGCGGATGGTCGAGCACCACAAGGTGACCGTGCTCGGCGTTTCCCCCACGCTCGTGCGTGGACTGATGACTCACGGTGACGAGGTGCCCGCGCATCACGACCTGTCGAGCCTGCGCATCCTCGGCGGAACGGGCGAGCCGTGGAACCCCGAGCCGTTCCAGTGGTACTTCAAGCACATCGGCGGAGGCCGCGTGCCCGTCATCAACTACACCGGGGGCACCGAGGTCTCGGGCGGCATCCTGTGCGGCAACGTCATCACACACCTGCGGGCGTGCTCGTTCGCGGGTCCGGTGCCGGGCATCGCGGCCGACGTGCTCGACGCCGACGGCCGATCGGTGCGCGGCGAGGTCGGCGAGCTGGCCATCCGCAACCCTTGGCCGGGCATGACGCGCGGTTTCTGGGGCGATCGACAGCGCTACGTCGAGACTTACTGGAGTCGTTTTGAAGACGTCTGGGTGCACGGGGACTGGGCCTACGTGGACCCTCAGGATTCGCTGTGGTACGTGCTGGGCCGCTCCGACGACACGATCAAGATCGCTGGCAAGCGATTGGGCCCGGCGGAGGTGGAGTCGATCCTGGTCGGCAACCCGGCGGTGGCGGAGGCGGCCGCGATCGGCGTCCCTGATGAGCTGAAGGGCGAGGCGCTTGTCTGCTTCGTGATCCTGCGCCCCGACCAGGAGCCCACAGGCGCCCTCGCGACCGAGCTCCAGGACCTTGTGTCGAGCGCGCTCGGAAAGCCGCTGCGGCCGAAGGCGGTCCACTTCGTGGGCGACCTTCCGCGCACGCGCAACGCCAAGATCCTGCGCAGGGTGGTGAGGTCGGTCTACACGGGCGCCGACCCCGGCGACCTGTCCTCGCTCGAGAACCCGAGCGCCCTGGCGGCGATCGGCGCGACGCGCGACTAGAACGAGAGGACTTTGTCCGCCTCCATGGTCAGCCGGACCAGGTCAGGCGGCGTGATGTACTTGGCGTTCGGGGTGAGCATCTCCGGCAAGACCCCACGGGCCTCGGCACACCCTTTTCAAACGTAGACGGGGACCTCCTGGTCCAGGCATTTGTCGAGCAGGTCGCGCAAGGGAGGCACGCCGATGCCGACCACGTTGGCGATGACGTCGGGCTTGACCAGCTCGGCCGCGTCGCCGGCCAGCGCGATCGCGACCTCGGTACCGCCCGGCCGGGCGCCGTTGACGGCGATGTGGAAGGGGACGCTCGCGCGTGTGGGGTTCTCCGGGCCGGCGGCGGTGACGATCAGCAGGCCAGACATGGCCACCAAGTATGGTCGATGACGGCTTGAAGCCTTGAGGCTTACGCGCGCCGACTGGGTGCGGCTCTTGCTCCTGTGGCTGGGCGGCATCGACACCCGGCTGACGATGCTCGCGGTGCCACCACTGGTGCCACTCATCCACCAGGACCTGCACCTCGACGAGAAGGCGGTCGGCGCGCTGGTCTCGGGCCCGCTGCTCATCCTCGCCATCGCGTCCGTCCCCGGGTCGCTGTTGATCGCAAGGCTCGGCGTCCGCGGCGCTCTCGTCGCCGGGCTCGGTTCGGTCGCGGTGTTCGGCGCGATGCGCGGCTACGGGCCAAGCGAGCCGGTCCTGTTCACGGCGACGTTCCTCATGGGCCTGGGCGTCGCGGTCACTCAGCCCGCGTTCCCGTCGATCGTGCGGGAGTGGTTTCCGCGGCGGATCGCCATCGCGACCGCCGTCTACAGCAACGGAATCCTGATCGGGGAGACGGTTCCTACCGCGCTGACCACCCCGATCGGAGTCTTGCCGCTGGTCGATGGCGACTGGCGCTGGGCGCTGGCCTCATGGTCCGCCTTCGTGGTGCTGAGCGCGGCGGCGATCGTGTTCGCGGCGCCGTCGCGTGGGTCGAGCGCGACCGCGCCCTCGCGGTGGTGGCCCGACTGGCGGCAGAACCAGACGATTCGGATCGGCATCGTGATGGGGATGGCTTCGGCGACGTACTTCGGTGCCAACGCGTACATCCCGGACTTCCTCGACCAGTCCGGCCGCCACGACCTGATCGCGCCGGCGCTGGCGGTGCTCAACGGTTCGCAGTTGCTGACGGCGCCGGCGGTCGCGCTGTGGCCGGCGATCTTGACGGGCCGCGCCGGGTTCATCGGCTCGGCGGTCCTCATGAGCGTGGCGCAGATCGGTCTCGTCCTGACGCCCGGTGCGGGCGTCGTGGTGTGGGCGTTCGTGCTCGGGTTCTCCACCGCGCTGGCTTTCGTGGTGGTGCTCAGCCTGCCGCCCCGGCTGGCGCCACCCGGCGGCGTCGCGCGCATGAGCGCGGCTATCTTCACGATCCAGTACGCGACCGCCTTCGTGATCCCGCTCGTCGCGGGCGCGCTGTGGGACCTGACGGGTCAGGCCGTGTTCGCGTTCGCTCCAGGCATGGTGGCAGCG
Source organism: Candidatus Dormiibacterota bacterium (assembly GCA_036395015.1). Taxonomy (GTDB): domain Bacteria; phylum Chloroflexota; class Dormibacteria; order Dormibacterales; family Dormibacteraceae; genus 40CM-4-65-16. The sequence continues at coordinate 12,675 of DASWDZ010000024.1, forward strand.
GGGGCGATGGCCTGGGGCGCGATGTCGCTTCGGATACCCGAGCGCACCACCGCCGCCTGATGACTCAGGGCAGGATCCCGACCTTGTAGTCGGCGATGATCTCGTTCGCCGCGCGGAGACCCTCGGACGCGCCGCCCTCCATGTACCCCTGGAAGTCCTGCGAGCAGTGCTCGCCCGCGAAGTGGCACTTCCCCGTCTGCGGGTCGGGTTGGCGCGCCTTCTCGTACCCGGCGAACTGCGTGTACTGGCCCACCTTCCAGTACGAGTAGGAACCGAGCAGGTACGGATTCGTCAGCGGCACATCGAGCGTTGCGCGGCCGTTCCACTGCGGAGTGATCCCGGGGAACACCGGCTCGAGCTGGCGCAGGAAGGTGCGTGCGAACTTCGCCACGGTGCTCGGATTGGTCGGATCGCCGCTGAACGATGCCAGTGGAACACCGCCGCCGGTGTAGTCGACCAGGATTCCCGTCGCGCCGTCCTGACCGCGACTGACATCCCAGGTGTTCTGGTAACCGGTGTCGGAGTTGGTGCTTCCGTTGCCGATGCCCCAGGGGCCACTCGAGTTCCAGTAGCGGCTATTGAACTGGAGGTGGAGCTTGGCGTTTTTGCCGTAGCCGAGCTGGGTGATGGCGGTCTGTTTGAGGGAGTCGAAGCCGGCAGCGCTGTAGTCGAGCGTGCGCAACACCGAAAAGGGAATGGTAAGGATGACCCGGTCGAAGTTCCTGGTCGTGTTCGTGCTTCCACTCTGCAACGTCAGGTCGAATGTGCCGTCCGGCCTGCGGGCGATGGCTGTCAGGGCGGTGTTCAGCTGCAGGGTCCCAGGTGCAAGTGCGGCGACGATCGCCTTGGGCAGCCGCTCGTTGCCGCCGACGATGTGGTAGCGCTCGTTCGACTTGCCGAAGATCAGGAAGTTGCCGGGCTTCGAAGAAAAGCCGAGGAGGTAGATGAGGTTGAGCGAGCTCTGCTCCTTGGTCACGTTGCCGTACTCGATGTTGTAGGCGACGTCGAGGAACTGGCCCATCGGGCTCGAGTGCCCGCCGGGGACGCGGCTCTCGATCCAGTCGTAGATGCTCATGTTGTCGAGCACCCGGCCCGCCTCCGTGAAGTTGTCGTACAGGGTGGGATAGCTGGCGGCGTTGACGTCCTTCTTGACGTTGTTCCACACCGGGTTGAAGTCGGCCTGGGCCTGCTCGTCGGTGTAGTAGTCACCGAAGAAGTAGTTGGTGTCGGTCGAGTGGACCGGCTGCGCCGCGAGCAGGTTGGTCGTGGCCAGCTTGAAACGGTTCGCGAGGCCGAGGATCGTTTTGTGACCGCTGTCGATCAGCTCGCCGCAGTGTTCGCTGACCTGGCCGTGGAGCCAGGAGGTCGTGTCGGAGTGCATGCGGCCGCCCACCCGGTTGGAGGCCTCGTAGAGCGTCGAGGTGATGCCCGCGTCCTGAAGCGTGAGCGCGGCGTTGAGCCCCGCGATGCCGCCGCCGATGATTGCAATCCGGCCTTGCTGCGTCGACGGCGCGGCAAATACAGGCGCGGGCACGTTCAAGGCCGCCGCGCCCATGGCGGCTCCCGTGAACTTCAGGAAGTCCCGCCGCGTCAAGCGCGCTTTGCGTATCTCGGCCACCGCGCGACCAGAGCGCTCCGCCTCTTCGAAGTCCCCGAACAGCTCCTGGAAACGTCTCAGCAGCGGGCTGCGCGCCATGGACACATCCTCCTTGAGCGGAACCGGGGAGCTTCAGGACACTAATCGAAGAGGGGTTAAGAACTCAACTCACCGCCTCAAACTGTGGAGATCGAGCAGCCATACCGCCCCGGCGACAAGGAAGACTTCGACCGCCTTTACCGGGCAACGTACCAGCGCATCTTCGCCACCTTGATGATCATCCTCAAGAGCCCGGCGGCGGCCGAGGATGCCACGCAGGACGCGTACTTGCGGGCCTTCAAGGCCTGGCGGACCTGGAAGCAAGAGGCACCAGCCGAGGCGTGGGTGTTTCGGATCGCGTTGAACGTGGCCTTCTCGCAGCGCCGGCGCGAGCGGCTGTTCGAGATCGGAGCGATCCTGCGGCGGTTGGGACGTCCGGCCGAGCCTGATCCGACCGAGTCGATGCAGAGCGACCTCGTGCGCGAGCTGCGTGCGCTGCCGCCAAAACAGGCGACCGCGATCGTGCTCCGCCACCTGCACGGCTTCACGAATCGCGAGATCGCTGCCGTCCTCAAGATCCCGGAAAGGACCGTTGCCTCGCGGCTGGCGGCGGCCAGGGCCCGCCTGCAAAACCGCCTTGGAGATCGTCAGCAACTCGAAATGGGTACTTCGCAGCCCCACCCAGTCCCTCTGGAGGAATGACGTGGTAAACGGCGACGGCTTTGAGCGATGGCTGGAGCAGGAGCTCCAGCAGACGGCCCGCGAAGGCGGACCGAGCCCGGCTCCGTCCCAGGCCGGCTACCACGCCGCCCATATCCAAGGAGGTCTTCACATGTCAGGTCTCGCCACAGCGGCCGGCGTCATCTCCGCCAAAGGGGCGGTGGGGCTCGTGGTCGCGGTACTTGCAGCCGGCGCCGCCGGGGAGGCAGTCGTCACCGGCAGCGTCAATCCAAGCAACTGGGGACAGCAAGTCGTCGTCCAGGTCCAGACATGCAAGGACGCGCTCACCGGAGACGAGCACGGCATCGGTGACTGCGTAAGCACCTTCGCCAAGCAGAATGGGCCGGCGGTGAGCGGAGATCATCGCGCCAGTGGGGCTCGCACCAACCACCCGTCCGCCACCGATCACCCAGGCGGGCAGCCAACCGGCCTTCCCAACGCGACGAGCCATCCGACAAGCCCGCCGACGACGCGTCCGTAACTGACGAACCGGTCATTCGTCTGAGAGGGTCGGGCCCGCGCCCGACCCTCCTTCTTTTACGTGTCCAGCCCGGCCATGTGTTTCAACGCCTCTTGAGGTGGTACCACCGGCCGGGGAAGCGGTCGGGCGTCTCACCACCCCACACGCGTACGACGTCCCAGTTTTGCCCAAACCGTGTTTTCAGCTCCTCGGGTGTGACCTTGGGGTTCGTGAAGAAGTTCAGCCTGGCGTAGAAGCCCCAGACGAGATAGTCGGCGCCGGTGACCGATCGCTCTGTGACCCCTTTGACGTAGGCATCCCGGCGCGACTCGGGGATGGCGTGGAAGCAGCCGAGGTCGAAGACCAGGCTGAAGCCGTCTCCGACTTTGAGCTCGTCGAGCTTCGTCACGTCGCCGACGATGAAGCGAGGGTCGACCTTGGCTGCTTGCGCCTTGGCCTTGGCGGTTTCGATGGCGCGCGGCACGAAGTCGATCGCGGTCACGTCCCAATCGTGCTGGGTCATGTAGATGGCGTTGGTCCCGGTGCCGCAGCCGAGGTCGAGCGCCTTGCCGGGAGTTCTTGCTTGTGGACCCTCGACGAGCTCCTTGAGCTCTGGGGGCGGGACGCCGGAGTCCCAGGGGGTGAAGCCGAACCGGTACATGGCGCGAAAGAGGATGCTCATCGGACCGGTCGAGATTAGCTCGCGAGGGCTCGACTTACCAGACCGACCACCGCCATGGGAGTCTGCATGACGTCGGAGGCGCTGAAGCGCAGCAGACGATGACCGGCTTCAAATAGTGACCCCAACGGATCGCCTCTCCGGCTTCGGAACCGGCCTTGCGACCAACTCCGACTCCGGTGAACGTGTCCCTCGGGGCCACCACTGACAGTACTCCACTCCCAACGGTTCTGCCCGCGCATCTTTTTTCCGTAGCCTGGCTACTCAGGAGCCAGCATTCCGCAGCGGCCTTCCACCGCCCTTAGCAAGAGCTCTTCTGTACTCCGCACGCCAACCAATTGAGGTGTATGGTGGTCACAGCGGACCGCTCCCCAGCCCGTTACATCTTTGAGCTGAAATTGGCGGAAGTGCCGAGCGGCCCGCTTAACTCCGAGCTCGACATGCTTCGCCCGCGACAAGGCCACGAATCGAGTGCGATCGCGCGGGCGGCGGTCCGCTTTCCTACGACTACCGTCGTGGCTTTCTGAGGAGTCGATTGGTCCCGGCGCGCTTGCGCTCCTGGAGGACGCGTATGGCCGACGCCTGGTCAATAGCACCTAACACGAGCTTGCGCGGCCGGCCAGGAGGGCGGCGCGTGCGCCGGAAGGCTTCCAGGTCGTCCGGGAGGATAGCCCACACGATTCCCACTTTGATCCCGTACAGTCGCTGCCTCAGCAGCATCCGGCGTACGTAGGCCTCCGATGCGTTGAGCTCGGCGGCAGCCTCGACGACGGATAGCAGACGGGGGCGCTTGATTTGCGGAATATTAGCACGCGCGCGCAACCATTTTCTGCTATAGTGGCAACTGTTCTGGACTGAGTCGGGGGCTGATAACGGTCCTCGCGGTTGCCGGCCTCGGATGGCAGTAGCCTTCTTGGCCCTCCGCCTCGCGGTACTCCTTAGGAGGAGACGCAATGACCGAATCGAAAGACACGACCGCCCGTTTCGTAGCCGCGTTCAACGCCCACGATGAGAAGGCGCTGAATGAGCTGCACGCCGACGACATCAAGTTCAACGCGCCGGGGGGCTTCAAGGCGACTAACGCCAAGGACGCCACTGCCTACGCCACAACCTGGCTGAAGGCGTTCCCCGATGGCAAGATGACAGTCCGCAGTGAGATCACCAGCGGCGCCTGGGTCGTCCAGGAGATCTTGATGGAAGGCACGCACACCGCCCCGCTCGAGAGCCCGACTGGCACAATTGCGCCGACCTACAAGAAGGTCGTCGGCTACGGCGTCCAGCTCCTCAGGGTCGAGAACGGAAAGATTGCGGAGGCCCGCATCTACTTCGACCAGCTCGACCAGATGACCCAGCTCGGTCTCATCCCTGCGCCGACCGCGGTCTAACGACCGATGCTTTGGACCCGGCCCCCATCGGGGGCCGGGTCCTTTTCTTGTTCCTCTGGGGTCTTCGGCGAACCCTACACGCGCGGGAATTCGACTCGTGGTTGAGCCCTACATCATGTCGGGAGACATGCCGCTCCGAAACCTCTGTTGCTTTTGAGCTGATGTGCATTCGCGCTACAGAAGTGCAGCCGAGGCGCGACTACTCCTCATACGCTCGTCGCCGACAAGCAAGCCTAGACTCGAGCAAGCTGGTGAGCGAGCACAAAGGGGAGCTTGGCGCGGCAATGACCCAGTTGGTAGCCGCCCTGGAAAAGGTCAGCCTGGATTGCCTTCAACCCGGAGACCGTGCCCTCCTGGAGCAAGCGCTGCTTGCAGCCAGGGCAGCCCTTGACAGAGCTACGTCCCGAGATGAACCATTTCCCGAAGAGGACTGAGGGGAGGGCTCGGGCGTCTGCGGTTGCGGCCCCCCGCGGTCCGAAAGGGTCGCGGTCGCGAGCTGGGTCGCGCCCCGGCGTCTTCAGACGGGTAGAAGCAAGCGGGTCACAACCCGAGGACGACCTGGTGCCCGCTATCTGAATCCATATCCTCAACGGATGTCGGCTCAGCTTCGCGTCAGGTGCCTTTGTGTTCTCGGATTGCTCCCGCTTGACGTCGGAGAAGCTAACCGCGCCCCTTTGGCAGGGAACTAACCTTGCCTGATCCGCCGATCGCTATCCGCACCGGTTGGACTTTCGCCGCCTTCGGCACATGAATCCTGAGAACACCGTTCTCGAATTGAGCGGCGATCTTCGTGGAGTCGATCTCCTTGGGTAGCTCCAGCTTGCGGCTCCAGTTGCCCCACGGTCGCTCCTGGCGAATGAGCGTGCCCTGTACCGCAACGGGCTCTGCTTTCACAGCGATGCTGAGCATTCCACTTTCGAACGTCACCTCGACACCGTCCTGCGGAACGCCCGCGACGGTGGCGTGGAGCTCGTAAGCGTCTTCCGTTTCGAGGATATCGACCGGAAGAGCGTAGGTCGGCGTGCCGTCCGCCTGACCGGCGGCTTCATAGCCAAAGAACTGCTCGAACAGGCGGTCGATGGGGCGAGCGCCGGCAACAAGAGAGCCGGGCATCAAGAAACGTGCTGTTGTCATCATCAATACACCTCCCGATGTAGGATCAGATGTGAACGATACTTACAGGTTCATACCCATCCGCAGCAGGTCTCAACCAATTTGGCAAACAAGGCCAATTGCTCCTCCTGATGACTAGCTCGGCTGACAACCACGAGGCTGACAAGCGTCCGGATGGGACTGGAATGGGAAAGCGGGAGACGGGGTTCGTCATCCCAAGTACCAATGCCCGAGTTGAATTCAGTTATCGGCTCGGGTAAGGCTGCAGAGGGACAAAGGCAGACCGGGAGACGGGCTTTTACCCGCCATGGACGTCAAGCCGCCCCTGCTACCCGGCGTTGGCTCCGTGCTGCCGGCGACTGGTCCGCCGAGGCCGTCAGCTGTGCGGATTCCTCTGTGTGGGGTTGCTTGGGTGCCTGAAAGCGTTTGACCTCACTTGACAAGCGGTGACCCGGATTTACTCTTCCCGCCATGAGTGGCCGTGGACGATGCCGCCTCGGTGTTCTCCTTGGGGTGTCGGGTTTCCTCGCCAGCTTCATCCTCACCGCGTGCGGTGGCGGATCGCCGACTGGCGCCGCGACTCCAACCGTGTACAGCAGCAAGGCGTTCGTCGTGCCCTTCGACGTCACGCCCCCGACGTGGCAGCCGAGCGCGCCGAATGTCGAACAAAGCAACTTCGTCACCTGGGAGTCCCCCGATGGCACCCGGGCGGTGAGGTTCCTCGTTCCCGTGAACGTGTACCCGCCGGGTGGCACCAGCACGACTCCACCGCCGCAGCCCTACCTCGCCTACCTGCTCGCCCAGAAGGACCACGGTGCCAACTTCACCGACGTGACCGAGGCTCATGTGGGAGGTCGGCCGGCCACGATCCTGACCGCTAGAACCAGCGATAGCCTTGATGGTGGGATCGGCTGTCCCAAGGCCGGGATGGCAGCAGATGACTGCTTCGGCCTCCAACCGGAAAATGTCCTGCGGATCGCCGTGATCGACTTCGCAGACAAGACCCTTCTCATCTGGCTGCGACTCCGAAATATGGTCCCAGGCGACAGGACGACGGAAATTAAGTCGTTTGAGAAGATGCTGACCAGCGTTCGTTTCAGGTAGTCGGTCGTCTAGACGCCGGTTCGGAACCCCAGGTTCGCGGCCTGTGGCGGGCGCCGTAGGGCCTCACAGCATCGACCCGCTTGCCAGCTCATGAGCCGACCGCTGGTTCCCGGGTCCGCCGGCCGGCGAGCCGGGTTGCATGGTCGCGATCCGCAAAAGCGTCGCCACAGCGGTTGACGTCGAGATTCTGTTGAGTAACGCAGTCGCCTTCTCAACTGGCTTCGCCTTCGATGTAGAGATAGTCGGCGCCAAGGCGGAGGCCTACGACGTTCATGGCCTCGAGTACTGCACGGCGGACCGGTTAGGTCCGTGCTTCGCTTCGGGATAGAGCTTGAAGATAGACGCCGAGCGACCAATCTCGATCGCATTACTGAAACGCGGCGACGCGGGAACGGTCTGTTTTCGTACGCGACGTCTTCAAGGCCGGATGGCCGCACCGTGAGCGCGTGGTCATGGCCGCTCCCTCCCGGCCGTCGAACACGTTCGCCTGCGATTGGATCGCCTTAGGTATCGATTTCACCCGGGTCGAGCTTGACCCGGTTGCGCTGCGCGCGGCGGGGACGCGTTCGAGGCGGCTGGCGCTCACGTAGACAAGAAGGCGCTTATGGCTTAGACCGACCACAAGTACTCCTAGCTGTGGCATGACGATCGGTCAGAAGGTGGCACGGCGACGATCGGAAGGTGGATCGGCGACGGTCGGAAGGTGGAACTTCGCACCGGAAGGTGAACAAACGGCGGACGGAAGGTGGAACCCACCGACCAATTTCGGGCATCTCGTTGGAGATCTATTAAGCATGAGGAATTCACCTCCGCCCGGCCGCGCCTCCCGAGCGTCGTCGCCACCTTCGGATTCACCGACGCCGAAGGCCCGTCCGACAACCGGCGGACGGAAGGGGACCCGACCGAAAGATTTGGGCCACCTCGTTCGAGATTTGCGCACTCGTAGGTCGTGCTGGGCCGCCGGCGCAGGGGAGGGTCCGACTTTGACCCCTGCCTACCAAGCCAATTGCCGGGTGGCGACGTCGTGATGCCGAGCGGTCCCAGCTGGAGAAACGATCTCGATGGCCTCGGCGACGACGAGCTCGCTGTCGCGCCAGCCTTCGCTTCTGGACGTTCGCGGCGGCCTGCGCTTCAGGAAGCGAAGGCCGGTGTCCCGCCAATCCGAACTCGAAAGCAGTCTCCGAGCAAGGCAGGACTGTCCCTCCTCCTAACTCATCCGATCATCCTTCGAGACCTTCCTCCCTCCGCCGACGCTCGTCCATCGCAATCGGAACTCACACGTCTGCATCGAACGCTCACCCAACGTGACCTGGTGATCCTGCACAGCCTCTACGACTACCGCTACCTGAACACGCTCCAGGTCAAGGAGCTCTTCTTCCCCAGCCTTCGCTCCTGCCAGATGCGACTTCAGTACCTCAAAGAACTCGGCCTCATCTACTCCTGGAAAGTCATCGAGACCCCCGGCGTCAAACGTCGTCACTCACTGCTCCTGATCTCCGCGCGGGGAGCCCGGGTCCTCGCCGACTGGCACGGCGACGATCAGCGCGCCTACGTCGAGCGCAGCCATGCAGTCCGCGACCACTGCTGGCACGCCACGCACGACCTTGAAGCCAACCAGCTCTTTGTCGCCCTGGTGATGCAGAGCCGCCAGCGACGGGCCGAGGGCCTGCTCCATTGGTACAGCGAGGAGCACGTGCGGGCCGAGCGCGGCGAAATGGCGCGGGAGTACAAGTGGCCCCTTCCCACGCCCGATGGGAGCGGCGTCTACCTCAAACCGGAGGGTCGCATCCGTTTCGACCTCGAGTGGGACCGCGCCACCGAGTCATTGGCTCGCCTTCGCCAGAAGCTCAACGCCTACGTCGGCTACTACAAGCATTTCAGCAACGCGAGGCAGCATCATGTCCTCTTCGTCGTTCCCTCCGACGATCGCGAAGACCGCGTCCACTACACAATCTGGCAGCGCCGGCCCCACTACACGAGCGACAACTGCTGCAGCTTCTGGACCACGACCGCTTATCGCCTGCGTTGGTGGGGTCCATTGGGAGCGATCTGGGGTTCCGTCGACATCCGCGCCGAAAAGGCCCCGCCCTACGGGATAACCAACGTCCAGCAGCGAATCCGTCTCAACCAGATGGAGCCGATGAATGCGAACGAGGGGGTCATCTCGGACTGCGTCGGCAAGCCGTCGTGGTGGGAGCGTCGACCCGGCGGAGCGCAGGAAGGATGAAGGTCATGCGCTGTCGCAGACGCGCGGTCAGGTCGGAGGCGAAAGCCGATGCCGAGGAGCTGGCGCCAGAGATCGTTCAGGTAATCGCGGTAGTTGCGCAGATCATGCTCGCCCAGCGCCGGCGACAGCCAGTTGAAGGCAATTCCAGTCCAGAGGCGGCGTGATGCTGTTACACACTGCTCGGTGTACAATGCGACTCATGTTGGTACGCAAGCAGATCATCGTTCCGTCTGAAACTGACAAGAGAATCAGGCGACTCGCCCGCAAGAAGGGGATTTCCCAGAGCGCTCTGATTGTTGAAGCGGTTGAGGCCCTTCCCGACTCGTCGAGCCAGGTCGACCACGTCCTCGCCTTTGCAGGCGCGATCAAGGGGGCGCCGCGAAAGCTCTCCGAAGAAGTCGATGAGGTCGTCTACCGCTGACGCGTGCAGGCAGTTATTCTCGACACCGGACCGATCGTTGGACTGCTCTCAGATGACGATGAGCACCACGCCGCGTCGGTGGCGGCCATCGGAGCGAGTGGGCGCAAGGGACGGAAGCTCTGCACGACCTGGGAGGTGGTTGGCGAGGCCTACACATTGTTTCGTATGCGCATCGCACGGGCGCGCTCGGCCGAAGCTGCTTTGGTTGTTCTGCGCTGGGCAAAGGAGAGCGGAATCGAGCTGCTACCAACGGAAGAGAGCGATCATCAACGGGCAGCGGCCATCCTCGAGCGTTACGGCCAGTTGCGCCTCTCCTATGTCGATGCTTTGCTATTGGCGATCGCGGACCGACATCGGATCGAAGAGCTCATCACCGTTGATCTGCGCCATTTCGGCGCCGTGAAACTTGCCCATCGAATGACAGTGACGCGGGTATGAAGGTGAGAAGGTGAACCGGCAGGACGAGTGGACACGGGAGAGTGAGGCTGAGGCATTGGCGCGGCTGCGCGCGGCAGCAGGCGCTGGCCGGGAGAGTCCGGTCGTGCTCATCTACACGCGGCAATCGGTCAGCGACTTCGATGCCGACGGCCGGCCGCGGGGTCCCTCACTCAACCAGCAGCTCGACACAGTGACCCGGCGCCCGGAACTGCAAGGGCTCGCCTTCGAGCACTTCGAGGACGCCGACCGCTCGGGCAAAGAGACATCCAAGCGACTCGGTTACCTCGCATTGATGGAGCGCGTCCGGACCGCGGCGGCGGGCCACGTCGGAGCCGTCGCCTTCTACGACGCCGATCGCCTTCACCGCAACGACCTCGAGTTCTTCCGCTTCATGGCCGAGATGACAGAGCGCCGAATCCTTGTCCTTGACGGCAACGGCCTGATCAGCAACGTGGATCGGCTCTCCTGGAAGATCAAGGCAATCGTCGCCCAGGAGGAGCGTGAGAAAGTCTCGCGACGCGTCCGCGACAACCTCCGTTATCTGCGCCGAAATGGGCAGCTGCTCGGCACCATCCCGCAGGGTTACCGCCGCGTCGACGGGCGGATCGTTGAGGACCCTGAGGCGGCTCTAACAATCAAGAAGATCTTTGATCTCTACGCTACCGGTTGTTTCAGCCTCCGCTCCCTGGCTGAGCACTTGAATCGCAGTGGCATCAGGCCTTCGCGCGGTGAGGGCAAAGCCAACCACAACCGTGTGAAGGCGGTCATCTTTACTGGCGACGTTCTCAAGGACGTAATCGGTAATCCGTCCTACGCCGGCAAGGTCATGGTCGATGGCGAGCTCGTCGAGGGCCTCCACCCCGCGCTGGTCGATGAACAAACCTTGCGAGCTTGCCAGGAAGTCAAGAAGCGCAACGTCAGGCGAACCAGCAAGTCCTGGACCAAGCACACCTATCCGCTGACTCCGATCCTGCTGTGCGGCCGCTGCGGAGCCCCGATGCATGGCGAGGCTCACGCTCAGAAGGGGCGGACGCTGCGTTATTACGGATGCCACGTGGCTCGCCGAAACCGGTCAGCCGTACACCCTTCTGGTCCTAAATGCGACGCCCGGATGTTCCGGAGCGAAGTCTTGGAAGAGGCCATCCACCACGAGCTATCGCGATTCGTGCCGACAAGTCCGATGCACGCGGCTCTGCGAAATCGCCTTCGCAACGATAACCACACCTCTGCACCTCGCAAGGCCTCGGCCACCGCAATCAAGCGCCTCGACGACCAGCTGGATCGGGCCCGGCGCCTCTTCGAGTACGGCGAGTACGAGTGGGACACCTTCAGCACGCGACGTGACGAAATCACCAACCAGAAGCGCCAGATATGCGAAGCCGCGGCCACGCCCGAGCCAATTGATTTGGAGTGGTGTGAATCGCAACTCCTCGACCTCACGTCTGCTTGGGAAGCGGCGGATCAAGGCCAGCGATCACGGCTGGTCGCAGGGATCTTCGAACACCTCGAGGCAGAGGCCTTGCCCGAGGGCACGCTCCGCGTCGTGGCAGTTCCGCGTGAGGCGTGGAGGCCTTTCTTCGCGAGGTTGGTACTGGAGCGGGAGACGGGACTCGAACCCGCTACCTCAACCTTGGGAAGGTCGCGCTCTGCCAGGTGAGCTACTCCCGCTCGGCCGACAACCCAGTTTAGGTTTCTACAACCGCCTCCGCCTGCGGCGCCGCCTCGGCCACCACCGACCGCACCAACGCCGAATACTCCTCGACCAACCTGTCCGCGTGCCCCGGGTCCGTGGTCGACGCGATGACGTAGTACTCCGGGCGGTCCGGGTCCGGCGCCACCAGCACCCACCCATCGTCGACGAACACCTTTACCCCGTCCGTCAGATCGACCCGATCTCGCATGTGCCGCTCCATCATCGTCCGCATCACCCGCCCCTTCACCTCCCAGGGGCAGAACTCGACCGCCGTGCGATGCGTGACCGCAGGGATCCGCCCCCGCAAAGCCCCCAAGGAGGTCCCCGTCTTGGCCAGCATTTCCAGAACCCTGGCGATCGTGAAGATGGCGTCGAACGAGAACGCGAAGTCGGGCCAGCAGAACCCCCCGCCTCCATCCGACGCCAGCACCGCCTCCGCGTGCTGCGCCGCGCGCAGGACCGCGCCCGGCGTCAGCTTGGTCGGCACGAACCTGCTCTGGAGCTGGTCGGCGATCATCGAGAACGCCAGAGACGACGACGCCGGCCCGAGTACCATCCCCGACTTACCCGTCAACGCCAGCTGCGCCAGCACCGCGAATGCCTGGTCGTGCGACAGCAGCGTCCCGGTCTCGTCGACGATGAAGCACCGCTCTCCTGGCGTGTCGATGAACACGCCCAGCTTCGCCTTCACCGCCGAGGTGATCACCCCCATCTCCTGCAGGTGCGCCTGGAACGTCGCGTCGTCCTGCTCCACCACCACCTCGGCCGGAGCCGCATTCAGCGGGATCACCGCGCAGTTCAGCTCACGCAGGATCTGCGGCAGCACCATCGCCGCCCCGCCGTTGTTGTAGTCGATCACGATCTTGAACGCCGCCCCGCGCACGACCTCGAGGTCGATCTTGGCCAGCATGTCCTCCATGTAGCGCTCGGTCTGCTGGTCGCGCCGCGTGATCCGCCCCATCTCGTAGTGCGACACGCGCCGGATGTCCTCGCGGAAGAAAAGTCCCTCGAGCTTGCGCTCGCTTCGCTTGTCGATGTCGAGGCCGTGATCGTCGAAGATCCGGATGTCCGCTGAGCGGGGATCGACCGGTGACGTCTGTACGTGGACCGCCGACACATGGTTCCGCCGCGACCAGTAGCGCGAGACCGGGGCCGGCAGCACCGAAAGGTCGATGACGCCACTGCCGGCGGAGATGATCCCGGACATCAGCGCGCGCCCGATCATCCGCGCCGACCGCGTGTAGTCGCGTGAGAACGCGATCTCCGTCCCCTTCGGGGTCAGAGCACCGATCGCCGCGCCCAGGCGCGAGGCGAACTCGGGGGTGATCTCGATGTTGATCAACCCGTTCAGTCCGTACGAAGAGAACAGGCCGCGCTTCCACGAGCCAGCCCAGATGATCGACTGGTGCACGACCGCACCGGGCTCCACCTCTTTGTTCGGCCAGATGCGCACGTTCGCGTTGACAGTCGAGCCTGCGCCGATCGTCACTTCGCTGCCGATGACGGTGCCCTCCTCGAGCAAGCACCCGTTCTTCACCGTCACCGAGCGGCAGACGACCGAACCACGCAAGCGCGAGTTCAGGCCGACGTAGCTGTGGTCCCAGACGATCGAGTTCGAGATCTTCACTCCCGAGTCGATCGTCGTGTAGGCGCCGATCACGGTCGGCCCGTTGACCCATGCGTCTCCCCGGACTTTCGCGCCGGCGCCGATCAGCGCCGGGCCATCGATCCGCGCGCCGGGAAACACCTCGGCCTCGGGATGGATCCACGTCGCGTCGCCGACCCGGTCGCCCGGCAGCTGGACCTTGACCTTGCCTTCGAGACAGTCGAAGTTCGCCTTCATGTACGCGGCGTGGCTGCCGACGTCCTCCCAGTAGCCGTCGGCGATCCATCCGAAGACGGGCTCGCCCTCCTTCAGCAGCTTGGGGAAGACCTCGCCCGACCAGTCGGTGACCTCGTTCGGCCGGAAGAAGTCAAAGACAGCCGGGTCGAGAATGTAGATGCCCGTGTTCGCGAGGTCCGAGATCACCTCGCCCCAGCTCGGCTTCTCGATGAAGCGCTGCACCGCCCCGCCTTCGTCGACCACCACCACGCCGTACTCCAATGGATTGGGCACGGGCTTCAGAACGATGGTCGCGATCGCCTTGCGCTCGCGGTGGAACCGAGCAGCAGCGCCGAGGTCGATGTCCGTCAGTGAGTCGCCCGAGATCACGACGAACGTTTCGTTGAGCTGCTGGCGGGCGAGCATCACCGAACCTGCCGTGCCCAGCGGCGAATCCTCGACCGAATAGGTCAGTGCTACGCCCTGCTCCGAGCCGTCGCCGAAGTAGTTGCGGATCGACGCGCCCATGTACTGCACCGTCGCCACCACGTCGCGCAGCTGATGGCGGCGAAGGTGGAGAAGGATGTGCTCCATGATCGGCCGGCCCGCGACCGGCACCAGCGGCTTGGGCAGGCTGCTGGTCAAGGGGCGCAGCCGAGAGCCCTCACCGCCCGCCATGACGACCGCCTTCATCCCATCCTTCCTCTCTAACTAGGATCTTATGCGCGTGTTGGACGAACTAAATCAATTCGCTTACGACCTGCTGTGGACCTGGCAGCCGCGAATCGAGGCTCTGTTTCGCGCACTCGACCCCGAACTGTGGACATCGACGCGCGAAAACCCGGTGCTCCTGCTCCAGCAGCTCGGCGAAGAAGGAATCCAGAAAGCCTGCGAACGCGAAGAGGTGCGCCAGGCCTTCGACGGCGCAAGGGCGGCCTACCGCGAGTACTACGACCGCAATCCAAGGTTCATGGACGCGCAGGCGCCGCTGGCCATCGCGTATTTCTCGCTCGAGTTCGGGCTCACCGAGTGCCTGCCGATCTACTCGGGCGGCCTTGGGGTCCTGGCTGGCGACCACCTGAAGGCGACCAGCGACCTCGGGCTTCCCCTCGTCGCGGTCGGACTTCTTTACAAGCAGGGTTTCGGCAGGCAGGAGATCGACGCAAGCGGCCGCCAGGTCGAGGTCTACTTCGAGAACCGCGGCTCGGACCTCCCGGTGCGCAAGCTCGAGGGAGTCGAGGTCGAGGCGCCGATAGGCACGCGCAACGTGCGCATCGCAGTCTGGCGCGCCCAGGTCGGGCGAGTGCCGCTGTTCCTTCTCGACACCGACCTGGAGTCGAACCCCAACGACCTCCGCAGCATCACCGACCGCCTCTACGTGCCCGAGCCGGACCGCCGGCTGCGTCAGGAGATCGTGCTCGGCATCGGCGGTGTCCGTGTGCTGCGAGCGCTGGGTCTCGATGCCGGCGTGTTCCACCTAAACGAGGGACACAGCTTCCTGTGCGCGATCGAGCGCATCCGCGAGCTTCGCGCCTCGCGCCAGATGACCCTCGAGGAAGCGCGCCTCGTCGCGCGCGCGGGCATCGTGTTCACGACCCACACACCGATCGCGGCGGGCAGCGACTACTTCGACGCCGGCCTGGTGTGGGACCTGCTCGGTCCGTACCTCACGCAGGTCGGCATCTCCTTCGACCGCTTCATGGACCTCGGCCGCCAGCGGCCAGGCGACCCGCGCGAGCGGTTGTGCACCACGTACGCCGCGCTGCGGCTGGCCGATCAGTCTGTCGGCGTCAGCCGCCTCCACGGCGCGGTCTCGCGCCGGCTCTGGAAGGACGCGTGGAAAGGACTTCCCGACCGCCAGGTCCCGATCGGGTCGGTGACCAACGGTGTCCACATGCCAACGTGGGTCGCTCCCGACATCGCCGGCCTGCTCAGCCGCTACGTCGGCCCGGACTGGTGGGACCTGGATCCCGCCGACGGCCGGTGGCACGCGGTCTACGAGATCGCCGCGGCCGAGCTGTGGGCGATCCATGGGGAGCTGAAGCGCCGCTTGCTGGAGCTCGTCAAGGAGCGCGCCGAGACTCCGCACGAGATCGACATGAACGCGCTGACCATCGGCTTCGGCCGGCGCTTTGCGCCCTACAAGCGCGCCAACCTGCTGCTCAGGGACCGGCCGCGCCTGACCAAGCTGCTTCGGAACACGAGGCGGCCGGTGCAGATCCTGTTTGCGGGCAAGTCGCATCCGGCGGACCAGCCCGGCAAGGACATCGTCGCCGGCATCGTCGCGCTGGCGCGCGAGGAGCCTCGCGTCATCTTCCTGAAGGATTACGACATCGCGCTCGCGCGCCACCTCGTCCAGGGTGCGGACGTGTGGCTCAACAACCCGCGCCGGTTTCTCGAGGCGAGCGGGACGAGCGGGATGAAAGCAGGCGCCAACGGCGCGCTCAACGTCAGCGTGCTCGACGGATGGTGGGACGAGGCGTACCGGCCGGAGTTCGGTTGGGCGATCCCGTCCGGGGCGACCCTGGACCGGCAGGACATCGACGACATCGCCGAAGCGGAAGGTCTCTACCGGCTGCTGGAGCGAGAGGTCGTGCCCCTCTACTACACGCGCGACGAGTCAGGCATCCCTCGGCGCTGGGTCGAGATGATGAAGGCGTCGATGCGCAACGTCGTCACGCAGTTCTCGGCACGCCGGATGGTGATCGACTACTTCAACAGCGCGTACGGGCCCGGCGCGCGCCGGGTGGAACAGCTGCGGCTACTGCCCGACTGGGGTGGGTGACGGCGTTTTGCCGGGCTCCGGGGCTTCTACAGCTCCGGTCCGCTCCCGATGAGCGGCGATCGCCGCCAGGTAGAGCTGCACGTACTTTAAGGCCGAACGGGACCAGGACACGTCCTCCTGCATGTCGTGCTGCACCAGCCACGCCCACACGTTCGGGTGCCGGAACGTCTCGGCGGCCCTGACCACCGCGGCGAAGAACTGCCACGGGTCGTAGGGCCCGAAGCGGAAGCCGTTTCCTTTCTGCGCCACCGGGTCGTAGTCGCGAATCGTGTCCGCCAACCCGCCGGTGGCTCGGACGACCGGGATCGTCCCGTACCGCAGCGCGATCAGCTGCGCGAGCCCGCCGGGCTCGAAGCGCGACGGCATCCACAGCATGTCCGCGCCCGCGTAAATCCGCTGCGCCAGCGCGGAATCGAAGCCGATCGCGACCGCAACCTGCCGCGGAAGCTCCGACGCCCAGCGCCGAAACATGTCCTCGTAGCGCCTGTCGCCCGTGCCGATGACCACGACCTGCAGCCCCAGCTGCAGCAGCTCGGGCATCGCCTGTTCGATCAGGTCGAAACCCTTCACGTCGTAGAAGCGCGACACGATCGCGCACAACGGCCTGTTGGAGTCCTCGAGGCCGAGCTCGATCCGCAGAGCGGCGCGACACAGCGCCTTCGCCTGCGGCGCGTCGGCCGAGTAGTGATGCGGGATGTTGGGGTCGCGCGCGGGATCGAAGATCTCGTAGTCGATGCCGTTCAGGATCCCGTGCAGCTTGTGCGTGTTTTGGCGCAGCAGCTCGTCCAGGCCCTCCCCGTACTCCGGCGTCTGGATCTCCTTCGCGTACCGCTCGCTGACGGTGTTGATCACGTCCGCGAAGTGAATGCCGCGGCCCAGCACGTTGACCACGTTGTCGAGGCCAGGGATGCCGAGCCGGATCAGCCCCCACTCCTGCAGCCCCGCGAGCGTCAGCGCGCCGAACCCGAAAACACCCTGAGCCGAGAGGTTGTGGATCGTCAGCGTGGTCGCGATGTCCGCGTACGCCTCTCCCCGATAGACCTGCTCGAGGAGGTTCGGGATCAGAGCGCCGTACCAGTCGTGGATGTGCAGCACATCGGGGAAGAACTCGAGCGCGGGAAGCATCTCGAGTACCGCACGGCAGAAATACACCGAGCGTGCGTCGTCGTCGCCGAAGCCGAACATGCCGTCGCGGTCGTACAGCTGCGGGCAATCGACGAAGTAGACGGGGATCTCGCCGAGGCGGCCCTCGAAGATCGTGGCCGGCATCTTCTCCCCACCGAGTGGGACCGCCAGACTAGTGACGACAGGTCGTAGTCCGTAGCGCCCGATGTCGACCTGCCGGTACCTGGGCAGCACCACGCGCACGTCATGCCCCAGGTGTCGCAGCTCCTTGGAAAGCGCGGCCGCCACGTCGGAGACGCCGCCGAGCTTCGCGTATGGGGCCAGCTCGGCCGTGGCGACCAGAACCTTGAGAGGTAGTGCGTGTTCGACCTCGATCGCCGGTGCCTGCCCCGGGACGCGAAGCCCAAGCGCGCCCGACGGCGGCACCACCTCGATGTCCTTCCCGTCCCGGCTGACGACCAGAGCAATTTCGAACGCGTCGCCGGCGTCTTTCCCCAGCTCGCGGAATGGAATCGCGACCGCGAACGGATCGTCGACGTCCCACCGGCTTTCGGCGATGGCTCTGGTCTGCGACTCTACGACTCGGGCGACCGACACCGTCCCGCCCTCGGCGCGGGGCGTGATCCGCACCACGTAGGCGGGCTCGAAGCCGAGCTCGCCCATCGCGCTCCGAGGCAGCGGCAGGTCTACGTCACCGTCGCCGTCGGCGGCAGGCGGTCCCGCGCAGTAGAGCCAGAACTCCATGTTCTGCGCCTCGAGGTCGGATCCGGACCGTGGCGAGTCGACTCGGAAGTACATGTTCAGGTCGTCGTTGCCGTAGAAGACGCGCTCGACCACGCCGGCAGGTCGGTGCAGGGCGCCGAATCCCGACCCGACCAGGAAGTAGCCCGCCTGTGACCATGCGGGGTCATGCCGCGACTGCGGGCTGATGGAGGCCGCGGGGATCCCGCGCTCGGGCGTGGGCGCACGCTTGATGATCGGCTGGAACAGACGGGCCGGTGCGCGAGCGCCCATCAGCTTGTAGACGTTGCGCAGGTGCAGCCGGAACTGGTTGTCCCAGATCGGGTCCATGCCCGAGTCGTGCTTGCGGCTGAACCACCAGAACCAGTCGCTGCCCTCTGTGATGAGGATCTCGCGCCATGCGAGCGCCGCCTGCTGCGAGTCCTTGGGGCGCTGCTGCGACTGCGCGTCGAGCCAGTCGCGCGTCTCGGCGAGCAGGTCCCACGCGATGTTGTGCTCGGGGTCGCCGATCCAGGTATCCAGGCTCGCGCCAATCCAGCTGCCTGTATGCAGGTGGTGCAGCTGCTGCTGCGGCGGGTGCTCGGCGACGAAGTCCGAGACCGTCGTGGTGACGATGTCGGAGCTCGCCTCGAGCTCGGTGTAGACGGCGTTGAGGAAGTCGTGGCCGTCGCGCGGGTAGAACTCCCACGCATTCTCGCCGTCGAGCGCGATCACGACCAGGAAATCGCGATCTCCCTGCGCGTCGCCGATGCGGCGCAGCCTTCCCATCAGGTCGCGGGCGGCGTCGTCGGAAGAGAGCCGCTGATAGTCGAAGCCGATCACGTTCGAGAGCTGGGAGTCCCGGAAGACCATCGCCACCGAGCCGCCCTCGCGCCCCACCCGCTTGGGCTGATAGAGATGTTCGTCGCGGTTGAATTGGCCCTCCAGGGACCGCGCGAGCACCTCCTCGTCGCTGATCATCCAGTCGAGCCTTGCCTTCTCGGCCAGCCCGATCACGGCCTCCCCCACCGCCATCTCTGACGGCCACATGCCCTTCGGCCGCCGGGCGAGCATCCGCTCGAACAGGCCCATGCCGAGCTCGATCTGGCGGTCCGCGTCCTCGCGATGCGAGAAGTGGCGCTCGGGCAGCTGGATCTGGGGGTTGGCGCTGCGAGCCGAGTCGACGTGGCAGATCAGCGGCAGGATCGGGTGGTAGTAGGGCGAGAAGGTGAGCTCGACCTGTCCGCGCTCCGCGAGCTCCCGGTATTTGGGGATGACGCTGCGCATGCGTTCGAGCTGCGCCGCGAACAGGATCGTTTTGTCCTCTTCGCTGAAGTCGCGGTCCTTGCGCTTCAGCTCGGCGAGCCGCGGGTCGGATTCGACCCACACGGGGTCGCACCAGGCGAGGTTGAACCACACCTGCACGTCGCGGATGTCCTCGTTGGTGAACTGCGCGTCTGCGGAGCGCGAGGCGAGATCGAGGTAGCGCGGCGACTGCTGGACGCGCAGCGCCCGCGGCGACTCTCGCATCCAGCGCAACACGAATTCGCGCTCTTCGGCCGACAGGTCGCCCGCCGGCCTCTTGCTCAGGTTCAGGAAGAGGTCGACCGACTCCTCTTTGTCGTAGTCCTCGATCTGCGCGAGCAGCGATGGCACAAGGTTGAAGGTGGCCCGGATCTTCGGGTAGCCGTCGAGCAGCGCCGGCATCTTGTAGTAGTCCTTGGCGGACCGCAGGCGCACCCAGGGCAGCAGGTACGTGCTGGTGAGGTCGTCCTTGTAGTACGGCTGATGCATGTGCCATATGAAGGCGACGTGGAGGGGTTTCATCCGATCAGCTCAATGATCGCAGCGTCCGAGTCCGGCTTACCCGCTTTGGCGGCGGCGGGGCCGGCAGCTTCACGGCCTGGCGCTCCGCGGCGTACTCCACCCGCAGCAGGAGGTGCTCGATGACCTTCTCCCAGACGTAGTCGCGGGCCGTCATGCGACCACGCTTGCGGAGATGGGCGGCCACGCGCGGCCTCTCCTTCAAGACCGAGAGCTCGGTCACGAGCTCGATCGGATCGTCCGTCTCCAGGACGATGGCGTTGCGATAAGGCTCGGCGTAGTCCTCGCCGGTCGAGCCCGTGACGGCGACTCCACCGGCGGCCATGACCTCGAGACCGACAAGCCCAAACGGCTCATGGCCGGAGTTCGCGAGCACAGCGTCTGAGGCCGCGTAAAGGATGCGGACGAGCGATTCGTCGATGAAGCTGGTCACGTTGACGACGTCTACACCATTCGACCCGCGCAGCAGGGCGGCCAGGCTCGGCGCGTCGGCGGGTGCCTTGACGCTGCCCACAGCGAGTCCCAGATGCTCTGCCACGCCGATGACCTCGTTGCCGTGCGGCTCACGTCCTCCGCGCATCACGAGCTTCACCTGGCCGCCCCGACGCTTGAGCTCGGCGGCGGCAGTGACCGCCATCAGCCATCGTTTGTCGGGGTTGAAGCGACCGATCTTGAACCAGAGATGACCGGCTCCGGCGGCCGCCCTGACTTCACCGACGGCCTGCGGATCAGGGTCTGCAATCGAGTCGGCCGGGATTCCGTTTGGGATCACGATCGGGTTCTGGCCCCACTCCCACATCCGGAACTTCATGTACCGGCTGACGGTCGTCACCGTGGTCGCGAGGTTCAACGGCGCCCATTCGATGCGGTTGAAGCCGTAGGTGTTGTTGGCGTTCCACAGCATGACGACGCGGTTGCGCAGGCCGCGGTAATAGAGCGTGTCCGAGATCAGCCGCATCGACGCCGACGTGTGCCACTCCTCGCCCAGGACGACCACGTGCTTGCCCGCTTCGACGGCCGGCGCGATCACAGAGTCGATCAGGCTCGCGGGGAGGCTGTAGTTCCAGTCTCGGATCTTTCCCTCCTCGTCGTCGTAGACGCCTCCGCGGTGCTGCGCGGAGATCCACTGGCACCAACGCCTCAGCTGGAGCCGGCCGTCCTCGAGCACCTCCGCCCCCGGGAGGTCGGGATCGCCACAGAAATAGAGGTATGTCGGATAGCCCATTCGCGCCAGCGAGCGCGACAGCCCCTTGACCCGGACGCCGAGCCCGCCTGCCTGGCTGAAGACATCGGGCCCTTCGAAGCTGAGGATGACGAAGACGGTGCGGGACGGGTCGAGGTTCAACTCGACGCCTTGAGGATCTGCATCGCCGCGCGATGGAGCTCGGGGCTCGACGCGCAGAGAACGGTCGTATCCGTCTCGAGGTCGCAACGGAGGCGTCCGATCGGCTCCCCTTCCAGGGTCGTCGCCACGCCGCCGGTTTCGGAAAGAATCAGCAGGCTCGCCGCCATGTCGAAGACCCGCACGGGCACCGGCGCGCAGAACACGTCGAACGCGCCGGCGCTCGTGAGCGCGATCGAGATCGCCATCGAGCCCAGTACGCGGATCTTCGCGGCACGCTCCACCAACGGTCGCGCAAGCTGCAGATTGCGCGGCGTGCTCTCGAGACCGAGAAGCTGGATCCGATTGGTGGGCCCGCGCTTCATCGCCGAGAGAGGCTCCCCGGCATGCCATGCGCCCTGTTTTCGCACCGCCGTCCATGTCTCGCCGGTGTTCAGGTTGAGCACGAACCCGGCGTACGTATCCGAGACAAGTGGTCCGTCGAGGATGGCGAGCATCAGGCCGAACAGCGGCACGCCATGCTTGGCGTTGAGGCTGCCGTCGACGGGGTCGACGAGGATCAGCGGATAGTCGGCGCCGAAGTTGCGATAGCCGCTCTCCTCGGAGAGGACCGAGAACCTCTCTCCCCGCTCACCAACCCCGGCCAGCTCGTTGAAGACCACCACCTCCGCGGCGTGGTCGAGCTCCATCGTCGTGTCGCCACCTGCGCCGACGCTCAGCTGCACGCGGCCCGCCTCGGTGCCCGACAGCGGCAGCACCACACGGCGAACGCCGTCGCCGATGTGCGCGAAGACCTCGAGCCAGTCGCTTGGCTTCAGCGCGGTGCTTCGGTCGGGCTTGCTTCGGTCGAGACCTTGCGCCGGCGGCGGCGCCTACGCTCGACGACGATCGTGATCAGGTAAGGCTGCTGCATCGCCCACACGCGTTCGATGAGCTGCGGGATCGCTATCGAGTACGGCTGCTCGATGCCCAACATGACGAGCGCCTCCGCCACGTGGTCGGGCAGCTCCGTCTTGTCGTGCAGGTTCAGCTGTTCGAGGCTTTCCAGGATGTCATCGAGACGGCGAAGCCCGGACCGCCGCTCCTGGTCCCCGCGTTGGAGCATCCGTGAAAGCTTACTTGGAGAGCACCCGGACCAGCGAACGGGCCACGTCGTCCGGGCGTTCGAACTGCAGCCAGTGGCCGGCACCCTCCAGGACCTCGAGCCGAAACTGACCACTCACGTGTCTGGCGGTGTCCTCAGCCTGCAAACGACCGAGCGCCGGGTCCTGGTCGCCCCACAGCAGCACGGTCGGCGCGGTGATCGCGAGGTCGGTGCGCAGACCCCCCCACCAGTCGTCGGGCGAGAGGTTGGCGCGGTAGTAGTTGAGACCGGCGGTGAGCCGACCCGGTCTCGCCAGCGACCTCACGTAGCGATCGACAACTGATCGTGGCAGCACGTCCCGAAACATTGCGCGAAGGCGGCGGAAGTCTTGCTCGGAGAGGACCGACTCCGCCTTGCCTTCCATCAAGAAGAGGCGGATGTACTCCGAGCGCTTCTTCTGATCGTCGTCCGCGACCACCGCCGCGCCCAGCGCGGCGGGATGTCCGACGGACAGCACGGTCAGGGTCTTTGTCATCTCGGGATGGATCGCGGCGAAGTACCACGCGACCATGGCGCCCCAGTCGTGTCCAGCGATGTGCGCCCCGTCGTGGCCGAAGGCTTTGACGATGCCGGCCACGTCTTCGACGAGCTCGGTCAGGCGGTAGCTCTCCACAGCGGCGGGTGCATCGCTCGCGCCGTAGCCTCGCATGTCGGGCGCGACGGCCAGCGCGCCGGCCCTGGCCAGGGCATCGACCTGTCGCGCCCACGACTCGGCGCCTTCCGGGAAACCATGGAGGAGGACGAACAGCTCGCCGGTCGTTGGGCCGTCGGCCATCGTCCGGAACCGCAGGCCGTTGGCCTCGACCACGTGCTGGCTGGCCGTCACTTCACGCTTTTCTGGATGAAGGCCGCGGCCACGTCGAGCGCCTGGTCGAGAACCTGCAGCAGACCGTGGCCCTGGCCTTTGAAGACCTCGAGCCGAGCCCCACGAATGAGCTTGACCTTCTCTTTCAGCAGGTCGAGGTTGGCGAACGGGTCGCGGTCACCGCTGAGAAAGAGGGTCGGACAGCGGATCTGCGGCCAGTGGTCGGTCCGCAGCTGGTCCGGATGGCCCGGACGGTGGAGGGGATACGAGAAAAGTACCAATCCGCCGAAGTCCGCCTCGATTGAAGCCATGCTCGCGACCCTTCCACCGAATGACTGGCCTCCCCCGATGACGTCATGACCTCGACCCGACGTCTTGATGAAGATGGGAACCGCTTTCTCCGCGTTGCCGCGAGGAAGATCGACTGCGATGGCATCGATTCCTCGACGTTTGAAACCCACGACGTACGGTTTCATCGACGCCGCGTTGCCCGACGCGCCATGACCGAGGACGACTCGCATGATGTCTATCCTCGCAGTCTTCGCAGAGGTCGATGATGGTCGTCAGTCGTCATCATCGACGCGACCTCCGCAGAAATTTCCACAACCCTCACTGAAAAAAATCTGCACGAAGGATTGACGTGAGTGGGGCTCATCGAGTATCACAACACTTTGTATGGCGATGCGACTCGTGGTTGTTTCCACAGAAGCAACGGACCCGACGCGAGGGAGCCGACCATTTCGACAAACCGCCAACGTCTCGGAGTCCTTATCAATGAGGGTCCGCGGCGAAACCCGTGGGGTTGCAGAGGAGGTGCGTGTAGGAGAGATCCCGATCACGTCTAGCCACCACATGGATCCCGCCAAACCAATGGAACCTATCGGGTCCATATCTTTAGGAGAAGGAGGTACAGAATGATGGCTGCTAAGAAGAAGGCCGCGAAGAAGACGGCGAAGAAGTCCGCCAAGAAGTCCTCGAAGAAGAAGTAAGACCCTTCTCTTCAGTCGTTTCGTAAGTCCGTTACGCGCCGGGGTTCTGTGGAGCCCCGGCCCTTTTTATGGGAGGGCACGGTCTTATCTGATCAGCTCTGCCACCTGCGCAGAAGCCAGCGGCGCCAGCAGGATGCCCTTTCGATGATGGCCGGTGGCCACGATGAGGTTGCGGACCTCGCTGATGCCGACGATCGGCCTCCCGTCTCGCGTGATGGGGCGCAGCCCTGCCCACACTCGCTGGACGTTTGCGTCCGCGAGACCCGGCACCAGCTTTCGCGCCAGCGCCAGCAACGACTCGATGCCGGCGACGGTGGGCCGGTCGTCGAAGCCGCTGTCCTCTTCGGTCCCGCCCGCGATGACGGTGCCGTCTCCTTTCGGCACCAGGTAACCGTTCGACCAGAAGACGCTGCGCCGCAACACCATCGCGCCGGCATCCAGCGCCGCGAGCTGTCCGCGCTGCGGGCGGACGTCGACGTCGATGCCGGCGTGCGACGCCACCTCGCGCGTCCAGGGCCCTGC
>DASWDZ010000025.1:0-2314 GCA_036395015.1 Candidatus Dormiibacterota bacterium
GAGAAGGATGTTGTCGAAGTCGGGGATCAGGCGCACCGGCACATCCGCGTCGCCGCTGGGGCGTGGCGCTCGCGGAAGGTCGAACAGCTCGACCCCGCTCTCGTCCCGAAAGACCTTTAGCTTCGGCCGCAGGCGCTCGAACACCGGACGCATCGCCAGGCCTGACCACGCGCGCATGTCGGCGGCAGACGCGGGGCCAAAGGCGGCCAGGTAGCGCGTCACGAGAAGCTCGTCGCTGAACGCCGGACCCGGCCGCCGGCCGAGCCAGGCCTCGAACGTGGTGAGCGTGACCTGGCCTCGACCTTCCCACACGCCGCGAGGCGGCGTGAACACGAGCGGCACCATGTACCGGATCCCGTACGCCATCGCGACGCCATCGCGTCCTGGGAATCGCTTCGCGAGCTCCTTCGCCAGGTCGGCGATGGTGCGCGGTTTCCCGGCCATGATCTCGCGGCCGGCCTGGATGATCGAATCGAGGTCTGCCTCACGCATGCCCTTGCCCCACGGGCTGCCGCGCAGGAACCCACGCTCGCCCAGCCGCATGAACATCGGCTTCATACCCAACGCGTCGCGCGCGGTCACGAGGTGAATCGTGTTGCGCATCAGCGAGATGCGCACCGCCGAGCGGTTGACGACCATGCGCGAGAGCTCCTGCTGGCGAAAGCTTTGAAGCCGTGTCCAGAGCCCTACGTAGGGAAGGTTGGGGGCTTGCGCCTGCATGCCCACCAGCCGCTCGATGGTGGCGGCCGCGGAGGCGCGCTTGCGCTCGAGGAGGAGCTGGCGGGCCAGCAGCGCGCGGTTCAGCGCGCGGCGATCGAGGGTCGGGGGACGTCGGGTCACGGGCCCATTTTCGTTTCCCGCTGTGGGTTGGTCAGACCCCGGTGTTGAACCTCCGCGGCTCGGTCGCGCTGCTGATGCCTTCTTCCCCGGCGGCGCGCACCTTCTCGAATCGCTTGCGCAGGTCGCGTCGACGCTGCTCTCCGCTGACCGGGTCGAAGAAGTACATCGCGGCGGCCGCGAGTGCCATCCACATGATCAAGCGCCCGAGCCTGGATCGAATGAACATCACTTAGAAAACGCGCCCCCTGGCGGAAGACACCGGCTGCCCGCTCGGTTAGAAACCTTGTGACCCGCCGAGGCTGGTTGCTGTTTGCCGCCATGTCCGTGATCTGGGGCATCCCGTACCTCCTGATCCGGGTCGCCGTGAGCGAGATCACGCCCGCCACCCTGGTGTTCACGCGCACAGCGTTGTCGGTATTGATCTTCCTGCCGTTCGTGCTGGTTCGTGGCGGCTGGCGTGACCTGGCGGCGCGATGGCCGGCCCTCCTGGCGTTCGCAGCTGTCGAGATCAGCGGCCCGTGGTTCTTCCTGTCGAGCGCGGAGCAGCACATCACGAGCGCGCTCGCCGGGCTTCTCATCTCCGCGGTCCCGCTGGTCGGGGTCGTGATCGCGACCGCCCTCGGCAACCGCGAGCATCTCGGGGCGGCCAGCCTGACAGGCTTCTTGTTGGGCGTTGCCGGCGTGGCGCTGATCGTCGGCTACGATCTCCGCGCCGCCGACGCCACCGCTTTGGTCGAGATCGGATTGGTGGTGATTGGATACGCGGTCGGTCCGGTCATCCTCTCGCGCTACCTGACCGGCGTGCCTGCCGTAACCGTCAACGCAGCTGCGCTCGCCTTGTGTGCGATCGCCTACGCGCCGGTGGCGGCGCTGCAGTGGCCGTCCGCGATGCCGAGCCTCTCTGTCATCGGCGCGGTCGCGGTCCTTGCGGTCGTCTGCACTGCGATCGCGTTCCTGCTCTTCTTCGCGCTGATCGCCGAGGTCGGTCCGGTTCGCGCGACCGTCATCACGTATGTCAACCCGGCGGTGGCGGCGATCCTCGGTGTGGCCGTGCTCCACGAGAGCTTCACGCTCGGGATGGGCCTTGGCTTTGCGCTGGTCCTGGTCGGGTCGATCCTCGCCACCAGGCGCCGGGCGGCCTACCCCGAACCCGCCCGGAGGGCTGCCGAGGCCAGGCCTGGGGAGGCCCTGTGATGGCCTTGCCGGGGGGCCTGCGTTCCTTCGAATTCGCGGTCCTGGGACCGCCGATCAGTCCGGGGAGGCAGCCCGAGCCTTAGCCGCCGCGGCCTCCTCTTCGAAGACCTCCTTGATCGCGATCTCGCCCGCTCGCACCGTCGCTTCCATCATCTGGCGCACGCTTTCCGCCAGCTCGGGGTCGGCCGGGCTCTGCCAGTAGAACGACCTGGCGACGCGCGTGCGGTCGTCGCCCAAGACGCTCAAGCGCGTTGTGATGTACATCTCGGTCGGCTGGTCA
>DASWDZ010000026.1:0-25204 GCA_036395015.1 Candidatus Dormiibacterota bacterium
AGCCCCGATCTCCGGCATCGTTCCGTTCTTGAGGTCCACGATCGCCGGCACCCACCGGTCATAGGCGACCACGATGTGCCAGAGGCAATTCCGCAGCGTGGGCCATCCTGACCCCTCGGCGATACGCGACAGCTCTGCATCCGGCACATGCCTTCGGAACTTCGTCCACACAAAGTCCGTGTACCCAAACAGCTGCACGAGTTCTGCCTTTCGCATCGCTACTTCACCCGCGCGCCCGGCGCTGTTGCTCGAACATCTCGCGGATCTCGCGCACTGTCGTGGCGTCCTCGGGCTTCTTGTCTTCCGTTCTCAGCGAGACGATTCGCGGAAAGCGCAGCGCGTACCCCGTCCGGTCCGCGGTCATGCCGGCCGTGTGGCGCGGGCTGGGCGTGATCTCGTCGGCAAGCACCTCGACCACGATCGCGGGCTCGAGCCAGACATCCGGAACGAAGTTGGAATTCACCCGAGCCGGCTTCTCGGGGACCTCGATGATGGCCAGACGCTTGTGGATCTCGCGCCAGCCCTGGTCGGAGAGACCGGTGCCCAGCTTGGTGATGGTGACGAACTCGTCCTTGTCCGAGTCGTAGACGCCGGCAAGCAGCGCGCCCGCCCCGAACTCAGCTCGCTTGCCCTTTCCCTGGTAGTAGCCGAGGAGCACTACATCGATGGTGTCCGTCAGCTGGCCGCTGGTGTTCCGCTTGAGCTTCACCCAGTTGAAGTTGCGGGCCCCGGCCTGGTACGGGGAATCGAGCCGCTTGGCCACCACCCCCTCCAGCCCACGGCTGATGTTGTCGAGGAGCTCCCGGGTCAGCTCCTCCGCGGAGTCCGTCCTCGTCAGGGGCGCCACCTGCAGCGTGTCAGGCTTGCCGAGCAGCTCCTCGACGACCTCGAAACGCCGCTCGTACGGCAGCGGAGTCAGGTCCGATCCGTCGCGGAACATGACGTCGAACACGAACGCCCGCATCGGGACCCGGTCTGCAAACTCTTGAATGCCCTCCTTGCGCCGGCGCGCGGCGGTCTCCGGGAAGGGGACGTACTCCTCCGAATCGGGGTTGTAGGCGATCGCCTCGGCGTCGAGGATGAGGGTCTCGGCCCCGAGGCCCGCGGCCGCGGCTACCAGCTCCGGGAACATCTCGGTCATCGACTCCAGGTTCCTCGAGAACAGGCTCACGCGTTCGCCGTCCTTGTGGATCTGGACGCGAAGGCCGTCGTACTTGGGCTGCACGCCGACGGTCCCAAGCTTCTTGATCACCGCCTCGGGGTTGGGAAGACGCTCGGCCAGCTGCGGGCGAAGCGGATGGCCGGCCCCGACCTTCAGCGCTTCGAGCCCCGCCTCGCCGGTTTCCCACAGCGTGCGCGCGATGAGACCCAGGTCGGAGGTTCGGTTGTAGGCAGCCTCCAGGACCGGTCGGAGCGAGCGGTCTCCCCTCTTCGCGAACGAGAGCGCGTCGAGCACCGTCGGGTCGCCGATCCCCAGCCGCATCTTGCCGAGCGTGATCCGCACGAGGTGCTTGGCCGAGGCCGGGTCGAGGCCGCCGAGCAACCCGGTGAAGAGGTCGAGCTTCTTTTGCTGGCTGCCGGCGCCGCTCGACGCCGCGATCTCCGACAGGCGCCGGTGCACCTCGACCACCTCGGGCGTCTTGCGAAGCGCCGTAGGCGCAAGGCGCTGCGCGGTGAGTCCGAGGTCGCCGGTCTGGCGATTCAGCTTCAAGACCTCGTCCTTCGGGACTCCATAGGCGGCCGCGATCGCGGTCATGAGCAGCCTCTCCCCCAGGCCGATCTCAACCGGCTCGAAGAACGGCGCGAGCCGGCCCTGGATGAGGTAGGTGACCGGGCCCAGCTCGTCAGTCGAGCAGGCCTGGTACACATCGGCCAGGATGCGGACGAGCTCGTTTCGGCTCCTCGTCGCCTCCATCCGGTCCAGGTTTGTGGCGAGCTGGCTGAACTTCAGGCGCGTTGCTCGTCGAGGAACGCCAGCGTGACCGCGGCCAACAGTGGCGAGCTGCCGATGTTGTAGTGGGTCAGGCCGGGCAGGATCGCCAACGCGTGGCCGCCCTTGGGTCGGCCCTCGCCCATCCAGCCCCCGTCGCGGAGCCCGCCGTCGAGGAGCTTGAACACTTCGACGTAGTGGCTCGGCGGTGCCATATCGGCGTCGGCGGCGACGATGAGCGTGGGCATCCGTAGCCCGCGGACCTCTTCGCTGTAGTCGAAGTCCTTCGCCATCGACGCGCCGATCTTGTCGAGCAGGCGCGGGAAGTCCTCGGGGCGGGGAGCGACCCGTTGGTACAGCTGGTACATCGGCGTGTCTTTCATGAACTCGGCCGCGGCCGCGTTCACCTGGCCCTGCTGGGCCAGCATCTCGGGAGGAATCGCATCGCGCCGGACGTTTGCCGAGACCACGACCAGCCGCCGGACCTTGTTCGGGTACTTCGCTGCGGTGTGGAGCGCCACCCCGCCGCCGAGTGAATAGCCGACCAGGTCGGGCCTGTCGAGTCCGAGGTGGTCGCTGAGCGCGGCGATGTCGTCGGCCATCAGCCGGACGTCGATTGGTCGATCGATGTCAGCGGTCCGGCCGTGTCCTTGCAGATCGACGGCGACGACCTGGTGGCGCTCCGCGAGGAGGGGTAGGACAGGACCGAACATCTCGCTCGAGCCGAGTCCGCCGTGCAGGAGGATCAGCGGACGCCCCCTACCGTGCGTCTCGTAGTAGAGGTTGATGCCGTTGACCTCGGCGTACTGACCGGTGCCCTTCGCCTGGGTGGTCCTATCGGTGGTCATGGTCGTGCTCCTTGGGTGCGTCGGGGATCTAATGCCGAAGATAGAGACTCCGGCGCTGCCTGGAATTCATCGCTGCGGTGACGAGATTCGCGCCGGGCCTTTCAATTCGGCGTGAAAGCCGCCGCCTGACACGTGTATCAGTGCTGCGAGAGACCGATGGCGCTGAGCACGCCCGCCGGGATGAGCAGTATCGCCGGCACCAACAGGTTGGGCGGCAATGCCGCCCACTGAATCGGTATACCGCGCTGGACGTAAAGACTCAACACGACCATCCATCCGGCGACGAATATGACTTCGACACCAACCAGAGTCCAGAGCGCCCACCACTCGCCGTGGCGAAGCCCGAACCACGCGAGCGCCGTCACCAAGAGCCCAAAGACGAGAAGAAGCGTGCCGATCAGGTCGAAGGTCAACCGATAGACCAGCGCCAAAGAGGTGCTGTCGTGTACGAGGTCTGCCCGGTTTCTGCCGAACAGCAAGAGGTCGGACTGCGCTGAAAGCATGAAGACGTTGGGCCTCGTCGCCCGCGTAACGATCGGCGTCGCGGCTCCGATGAGGGCGTCGAACAACCCCCCTATCACGAACAGGATCGACCCGATCTGGAGATAGATGTTCACTTCCGCTTCAGCCACCCAGCAGTGCCCGGCCCACCAAAGGCAGCCACACGATGATCAGAATGATCGCTGGTCTGGTGACTGGCCGCATACCGGCCAGGACTCGTCGCTCGCCGCACTGAAACTCGGTCCGGCCAACGGACGCCATCGCAACTTTCAGCGCAGCAGCTTCAAACCGTGGACCGCGACCTCCAGCCCCAGCCGGCTCGTGGGGTGACGGTCGAGGCCACCTGTGAGCGCCGAGATCTGCTGCAGGCGGTATCGCAAGGTGTTGTAGTGCACGAACAGTTCGCGCGCGGCGGCGGCCATGTTTCGCTCGTGCCGGAGGTACACCTCCAGCGTGCGCACAAGCGATCCACGGTGCTTGTGGTCGTACTCGAGAAGCGGGCGCAGCGTTTCCTCGCAGTAGCGGCGCAGCAAGCCGTCGGCGACGAGCGACTGTAGCAATCGGTACACGCCGAGCTCGTCGTAGGTAAGAACGAAATCGGAGCCCCTGAGCTCGTGGCCCAGGGAGGCCGCCTCCGTCGCCTCGCGGTAGCTGTGATGCAGGCCATCAAGGCCGGCGCAGCGCCGCCCGATCCCGACCGCGCTGTGCAGTTGCGGATGCTCGCGCCGGATCGCCGCCGCCAGCCGGCCGGCCGCCTCGCGGTCCGCGTCCGCAAGGATGGCGATGCCGGTGCGCAGGCCCCACCCGATCGCCTCCCGGCCGAGCACAGAGCGCGCGACCCCCAGCAGTTGATCCTCGAGCGGCCTGCCGCCTACCTCCGGCGAATCACCCGATTCGTCGCGAAGCACGACCACGATCGCTGCGCGCGGCGTGGCCAGGTTCCAGCCGTATGCGGCCACCCGCTCGGCAATCTCGCCAGGGTTGCGCGGCCGGCCTGAGACCAGCTCCTCCAGGAGCAGGACGCGATGGCGCTGCTCACGTGACAGGAGGAGGCGGGCCTGTGCGATCTCCAACGCCGCGATGGTGGCCGCGTGCTCCAGCGCGATGACTCCGTCCGCGCCGAGCTCCGCCTCGTCCGCCCACAGGACCATCTCGCCATGCCGCTGGCTGCCGGCCTGGATCGGCCGCGACGTGCATGGAGCGCGCGACTCGGGCTGCACGCCCACCGACGCCACCACCTCGCCGTGGGTGTCAAACACCGCGCCGGCGTGGCCGACCAGGGACGAGAGCGCGTCGATCAGCTCGTGCAGCGAGCCGCCCGCCAGCGCGACCGCGTTCAGCCGGTCGTGAATGGCGCGCGCCCGCTCCAGCTGCAGCGCGTGGCGGTTGAGGATCGACCCCAGCACGTCGGCCAGGACGTCGTTGAAGGACGCGTCGTCCGGCAGCTCGATGAGCGGGAAGTCCAGTCGCTCGGCGGCGCCCAGCATGGCCGGGGGCAGGGCGTCGATGTAGCGGCGGGGCTTGAGGGCCAGGCCGGCGAGGTCTCGGGAGGCCAGCATGCCGACCAGCTCGTCGAGCGCGGCGGCGTCGTCGCGCAGCGGGTAGGCGGTCGTGACCAGCAGCTCGCCGGCGCGCACGTAGGCGCCGATATCGGGCACCTCCATCATGTTCACGGAGGTGATGCGGCGGTCGAGGCCGCGCACGCCTGCCACCAGGCGGCCCCGGGCCAGCGAGGGTAGGCGCAGTGCCTCCCGGACCGAGATCCCCACCCGGTGCACCCTCGCACTATATGGCGATCCTTGCCAGTGCGCCGCCCCAATTTCCGGCAGGAGGCGCCATCGACGGCCTGGACTGGCGCGCCTAAAGTTGCGGCTGGATGACGGGGGTCGCCCGGACGCGGGTCAAGCGCAACGCATACTTCGACTCGGTGGTGCTGATGCGCATCGCCGCCTCGCTGACGGCGCGGTCGGAGGTCGAGGACGCCTCGCTGATGATGGGCACGCCCGCCAACATGGACATCCTGCGCGAGGCCGGGCTGCTCGACGACGCGGGTGACGCCGCAGGGCCGAACGACCTGGTGATCGCGGTGCGCGCGGATGAGAACCTCCTCGACGATCTTCTCGCCAAAGCCGAAGCGGGACTCGACACCAGGCCCCAGCCCGCGTCGGCGGCGGGCGAGCGCCCGCCTCGCGCTCTCGCTCAAACAAGCGGGGCCAACATCGCCCTCATCTCGACACCTGGCGCCTACGCCGCGGCCGAGGCCCTCAAGGCGCTCAAGCTAGGTATGCACGTCTTCCTTTTCAGCGACAACGTCTCGCTCGATGAGGAGCTGACGCTCAAGCAGGAGGCTCAGCGGCGCGGGCTGCTGGTCATGGGCCCCGACTGCGGCACCGCCATCATCAACGGCATCCCGCTCGGCTTCGCGAACGTCGTTCGCCGGGGGGACATCGGGCTGATCGGCGCCTCGGGCACCGGGAGCCAGGAGATCTCGTGCCTGATCGACGCCGCAGGCGCGGGCATCAGCCAGCTGATCGGCGTGGGCAGCCACGACCTGTCGGAGAAAGTCGGCGCGCGCTCGATGCTGTTCGCCTTCGATGCGCTCGAAGCGGACCCGTCGACGAGAGTCATGGTGCTGGTCTCGAAGCCGCCCGCACCGTCGGTGGCCAGGAGCGTGATGGAGCGCGCCGCGCGCTCGGAAAAACAGGTGGTCGTCAACTTCATCGGCTCCAGGCTCGAGGCCAGCGCGCCTAACGTCCACCCCGCTGCGACGCTCGCCGAGGCGGCCGAGATCGCGGCCAGCCTCAGCCTCGGCCGGGCGATGCACGCCGCGGCGGCGCCAAGCGTCGCCACGAGCCTCGGCCCCGGACGGACGTCGATCCGGGCCCTGTTCTCCGGCGGCACGTTCGCCTACGAGGCGGGCCTTCTCCTGGGCGAGGTGAAGACCTCGATCGGCCACTGGGTGAGCGGCCAGCCGATCGTGTTCCCGGCGGGCCACCTCGTGCTCGACCTCGGCGGCGACGAGTTCACCGTCGGCCGGCCGCACCCGATGATCGACCCGACGCTGCGCGTGGAGTTCGTGCGCGCGGCGGTCCATGCGCCGGATACCGCGGTCGTGCTGCTCGACGTCGTGCTGGGCACAGGCTCGGCGGACGACCCCGCCGGGGCGCTGGCGCCCGTGATCGGCGAGGCCGAGGGCGGGCCGGTCGTGGTCGCCTTCATATGCGGCACAGCCGGCGACCGGCAGGGCCTGGCCGAGCAGCAGCGCAAGCTCAGCGGGGCCGGCGCGGTCCTAGCCCCGAACAGCACTGCGGCGGTGCAGCTTGCCGCGGACCTGGTGGGAGCCCGCGTGTGAACGCGCTCAACGAGCTGATGGCCGGTGAGCTAAAGGCGGTCAACGTCGGGCTCGCAAGTTTCGCGGAGCCGCTGGCCGCGGCCGGCGTCTCGGTCGTCACGCTCGACTGGAGGCCGCCCGCGCTGGGCGACGCCGAAGCCGCGATGCGGCTGGCCCGGATGATGAACGACGAGCGGATCGAGAAGGGCAACGCGACCGCGATCGAGCGCGTCCTTGCCGCGCAGGCTGTGATGGTCGACGTGGTGCCCGCGCGCGACGCGATCCCCGCGCTTGGCGAGTCGAGGCTGCTCCTGCACGCGGGGCCGCCGATCGAGTGGGAGCGCATGTGCGGCCCGATGCGCGGCGCGCTGGCCGGCGCGATCGTGCTCGAGGGCTGGGCGCCGGACCTGGAACGCGCAGAGAAGCTCGCCGCGTCGGGCGAGGTGAAGTTCGCGCCCTGCCATCACCACGACGCGGTCGGACCGATGGCGGGGGTGATCTCGCCTTCGATGCCCGTCTACGTGCTCGAGGACCCGACGACCGGCCGGCGCGCCTACTCCAACCTCAACGAGGGCATCGGCAAGGCGCTGCGTTTCGGCGCCAACGACGGCGAGGTGCTGGACAAGCTGCGGTGGATGAACGCCGAGGTCGGGCCGACGCTGGCGGCGGCGCTCCGCTCGCTTAAGGAGCCGGTCAACATCAAGTCGATCATCGCCCAGGCCCTGCAGATGGGCGACGAGTGCCACAACCGCAACGTCGGCTCGACCTCGCTGTGGAGCCGGCAGCTCGCGCCCGCGCTGGCCCGCCAGGGCGAGGCGGGAGTGCGCGTGCTCGAGTTCATGCGCGAGAACAATCACTTCTCGCTCAACGCCAACATGGCCGCCTGCAAGCTCATGACCGCGGCGGGCGAGGGTGTCCCCCACTCCACGCTCGTCACCACGATGGCCCGCAACGGCGTCGACTTCGGCATCCGCATCAGCGGCTGCGGTGAGCGCTGGTTCGTCACCGCGGCGCCGGTGCCTGACGGTCTCTACTTCCCGGGCTACGGCCCCCAGGACGCCAACCCGGACCTGGGCGACAGCGCGATCACGGAGACGGCCGGCATCGGGGGTTTCGCCATGGCCGCGGCGCCGGCGGTGGTCGGTTTCGTCGGCGGCACGCCGGCGGACGCCATGGCCTACAGCATCGAGATGGCCGACATCACGCTCGCCCGCAGCCGCGACTTCCAGCTGCCGCCACTCGGTTTCGTCGGCAGCCCGACCGGGATCGACCTGCGCAAGGTCCTCGACACGGGCTCCGCGCCCGTGATCGATACCGGCATCGCCCACCGCCGGCCAGGCATCGGCCAGATCGGCGCGGGGATAACGCGCGCCCCGATGGAGTGCTTCGTCGAGGCGCTCGCCGCGGTCGAGGAGTCGCTGTGAGCAGCCGCACCGCGGTGGTCGCCATCGGCGGCAACGCGCTCGTGCCGGACAACAAGCACGGCAGCATCGCCGACCAGTTCGTCGCCGCGGGCAGGATCTCGCGCGAGATCGCCGCCATGGTGGGCCACGGCTGGACGGTGGTGGTGACCCACGGCAACGGACCGCAGGCCGGCTTCATCCTGCGCCGCTCCGACATCGTGGCGCGCATAGACACCAACATCCCCCGCATCGGGCTCGACGTCGCTGTCGCCGATTCGCAGGGAGGAATCGGCTACATCGTGAGCGGGGCCCTCACCAACGAGCTGCGCGCCGCGGGCGTCGAGCGAGCGGTGGTCGCGGTCATCACGCACACCGTCGTCGACGAGGATGATCCCGCGTTCAGACACCCGACCAAGCCGATCGGCTCGTGGTTCAACCCCGAGGAGGCCAAGGACCTGCAGGCGCGCGAGGGCTGGGCGATGGTCGAAGACTCCGGTCGCGGCTGGCGGCGCGTGGTCGCGTCGCCCCGACCAAAGCGAATCGTCGAGCTGGAGGCGGTGGCCGCGCTGGTGCGCCAAGGCTTCATCGTCATCGCCGCCGGCGGCGGGGGCATCCCGGTGGTGGAGCAGCCCGGCGGCGGCTTCCGGGGCGTGGAGGCGGTGATCGACAAGGACTTCGCCTCCGCGCTGCTCGCCGCGGGCATCGGCGCCGACCTCTTCGTGATCACGACAGGCGTGCCGCAGGTCGCGGTGAACTTCGGCAAGCCGGATCAGCGCTTCCTCGACCGGATGACGCTCGAGGAGGCGGAGCGGCACCTGAAAGAAGGCCAGTTCCCGCCGGGAAGCATGGGACCGAAGATCGAGGCCGCCCTCGACTACCTGCGAGCGGGCGGCGGCGAAGTGCTGATCACGTCGACCGACCGGCTCGCGGCTGCGCTCGAGGGCGAGACCGGGACCCGATTGGTCGGCACCGTCCGCGCAGGCAAAGGAGAAAGGAGCTGATGGCGGATTCGAAGCTGAAGGTCGAAGCCGAGCCCTACGAGTTCGAGTTCGATCCCAAACGGACGGCGCTGTTGGTGATCGACATGCAGCGCGACTTCGTGGAGGGAGGCGGGTTCGGGGAGCAGCTCGGCAACGACGTGAGCCAGCTGCGTCGCGTGATCAAGCCCCTGCAGCAGGTGCTGGCCACCATGCGCGACGGCCGCTACATGGTGATTCACACCCGGGAGGGCCACCTGCCCGATCTCTCCGACTGCCCGCCCACCAAGATCGCCCGCGGGCGGCTGAGCTCGGGAATCGGCGACGTCGGGCCGATGGGACGGATCCTGGTCCGCGGCTCCTACGGCCACGACATCATCGACGAGCTGAAGCCGGTCGGCGACGAGACCGTGGTCGACAAGCCGGGCAAGGGCGCGTTCTTCGCGACGGACCTCGACTTCATCCTTCACAACCGGGGCATCGAGTCGCTCGTCGTGACGGGCGTGACCACCGAGGTTTGCGTCAACACCACGGTGCGCGAAGCCAACGACCGTGGCTACGAGTGCCTCGTGCTCGAAGACTGCGTCGGCTCTTACTTCCCGGAGTTCCAGGACTATGCGCTGCGGATGATCAAAGCGCAGGGAGGCATCTTCGGCTGGGTGACCAGCTCGGAAAAGTTGCTCGCCGCACTGGAGGCGGGCCAGTCAGTAGGAGGAAGGGTATGAGCACAGCTGAAGCAGCAGGACGTCAGATGTCGCCGATGAAGATCCCTCTGTGGGTCCGAGGCGACCTGAACGCGTTCTTCGGCCTCGGCACCAACGTGATGCTCAACGTCATCGTGCTGAGCGGCCTGTGTCTCGGCGTGGTCCAGATCAGCCCCGACAATGTTTACGGAAGCATCCTGCCCGCGCTGGGCATCGCCCTCATCATCGGCAACTTCTGGTACGCGTACCTCGCCTACCGGCTCTCGAGGAAGGAGAACCGGACCTCGGTGGCGGCGATGCCGTACGGACCGAGCGTGCCGCACATGTTCCTCGTCACGTTCGTGATCATGCTGCCGACGTTCCTCCGCCACAAGGACGACGCCGGCGGCGCCGGCGCGGCGGCCGTGCTCGCGTGGGAGAGCGGTCTCGCGTGGGCGTTCATCATCGGCGTCATCGTCCTGATCGGCGCCTTCATCGGCCCGACGATTCGCAAATACACGCCGCGGGCGGCGATGCTCGGCACCCTGGCCGGGATCTCGATCACCTTCATCTCCATGCGCCCGGCGGCCCAGATGTTCGTGGTCCCGTACGTGGCGTTCGCCGCGTTTGTGATCATCCTGGTCGGCTGGACCGCCAACGTCCGCCTGCCGGGCAACATGCCCGCAGGCCTGGTGGCGGTGGTGCTGGCGACGGTCATCGGCTGGCTCGCGCTGGCGGCGGGCTGGACCACGCAGCAGCAGCTGTGGATGGGCTCATTAAGCGAGGCGACCGCATCGATCGGCTTGCACGTGCCCAACTTCGGCAACTTCGGCCACCTGTTCAACGGCCTGAGCGACATCGGGCCGCTGCTGGTCACCGCCATCCCGCTCGGCGTCTACAACTTCACCGAGGGTATGAACAACGTGGAGAGCGCCTCAGCGGCGGGCGACTCCTACAACCTGCGCTACATCCTGGCAGCGGACGGCATCGGCGCCGTCGTGGGTGCGGGGCTCGGCTCCCCGTTCCCTCCCGCCGTCTACATCGGGCACCCAGGCTGGAAGGCGGCCGGCGGCCGGATCGGCTACTCACTGGCGACCGGAGCGTTCGTGGCCGTCATCTGCTTCGGAGGGCTCGTGGGACTGCTGCTCGCGATCTTCCCGATCCAGGCGCTCGTCCCGATCCTCCTGTTCATCGGCCTTGTCATCGGCGCGCAGGCTTTCCAGGCCACTCCACGCGCGCACGCGGCGGGCGTGGTACTGGCCCTCATCCCCAACATCGCGAACTGGGGGCAGAACCAGATCGACAACACGCTCGCGTCGGCCGGGCTGGTCGCCGGCGGCACCGGCGCCGGCCACGTCCCCATCGCGACCCTGATCCAGAACGGCGTGGTCTACGACGGGCTGGTGAAGGTGGGTGGCGGCGCCGTGCTTGCCGGTCTGATCCTGGGCGCGATCGCGGTGTTCATCATCGACAGGGAGTTCATGAAGGCGGCCATCTACTCCTTCGCCGGGGCTGTCGTCGCATTCTTCGGCTTCATACACGCGGGCGCGCTCGCCTACAACGGCTCGACGTGGGACTTCTCGCACACCTGGGACGTCGCGCTCGCGTACGTGATCGGTGGCGTGATCTGCCTCGCGTTCGTCTACGTGTGGAAGATCAAGCCCGAGCCGCACGAGCTTGAGGAGCCGGTCGCGGAGATCGACGCGCCGAAGACGGTGGCCAAGCCGGAGCCCACGCCGGCCGTGAGCTGAGTCTTTCGTGGAATCGATCGTCCTGTTCGTCAACGGGACGCTGATGCGCGGCCAGAAGCTGCACGCGAACCTGGACGGTGCGGAATTCCTGGGCGAGTTCCGCACCGCCCCTCGCTACCGCCTGTACTCGATCGCGGACGTGCACCCGGGCATGTTCGAGGTGGAGACGGCCGGAGTTTCGGTGGTGGGGGAGCTGTACAGGATGCCGACCGAGGTATGGGCGCGCGTCGAGGCCGGCGAACCGCCGCGCCTGTATCGCGGCCGGGTCACGCTGTCCGACGGCCGGCGGGTAGACGGGATCCTGTATCCACGCGAGCTGGCCGAGGGCCGGCATCGGGACATCTCGGAGTTCGGGGACTGGCGGGCGTACATGGACTCGCTGCACGCCGCGCAGGCGTGAGGGCGGTTTCGGTCAGCAGGGCGGTCCTGCCGCATTTCTCGCGGCCGGCGGTGTCCGGCGTCGATCTGGGCCAGGGCTACATCGACTTCGGTGGGTTCGTCCTCGCGGTCACGCGTCCCGGCGCGCCGCGGATGCCGAACGGAGTCGAAGCGTCGGTGTCCGCCTCGCGTGGCCGCCGGGCGTGGCTGGGCGACGGCGTGCTGCGGCTCGACGGCGAGATCCTCGAGCCGGGACCGGCGTGGGACCCGGTGCCCGTGGTCCGTTGCGTGCCCAAGGACGGGCCGCATCTCCGCCCGATCCCAGAGGCCCTGGCCGGCCGGGGCGATGGGTTGACCCCGGCGGGCGACGATATCCTGGCCGGCTACGCCGCCGGCCTGGCGCTGTTTCATGGCCGGCTCGATGAGGCGGGCGCGATCGCGCGCACCGCAGGTCCCATGACCACGCGGCTTTCCGCCACCCTGCTCGACCATGCGTCGCGAGGCGAGCTGCCCGAACCCGCCCACGTCTTTCTCGAGCTCGGGGACCCAGGGCCGCTCGATCGGTTTGGCCACAGCTCGGGGCGGTGCCTGAGGCTGGGCCTCGTCCTGGCCGCGTGGGGCGCGGACGGACGGCAGGCCGGCGAGGAGCTCCTGGGGCTGGCCTGATCAGGCGGTGAGCCGACGGAATGCCCAGAGCGTCGCCGTTTGTAGCACTGCCCCCATGACACCGATCGCGAGCAAAGCCTTTCCAATGGCGCCCCAGTCGTAGCCGCTCACCATCAAGGGACGGATCGCCTCGATCAGAAATGTGATCGGATTCCACGCGTTCACGGTCTGCAGCCAGGCCGGCATCAGGGACGGCGGCACGAAGGCAGTCGACATAAATGCGACGGGAAAGAACAGAAGTGACAACGTGCCTGTGGCCTGCTCGCTTTTCGTCAACAACGCCGGCACGAACGAGGTGCCCGCCCAGGCCATTCCGAACAATCCCGACAGGACGAGTATCAACAGGGCGCCGACCACGCCGGTATTGATGCTGGCGCCCAGGATCACGCTGAGCACCAGAATTCCACCGGCCATGATCGCCGATTCAATAAAGAGCGGCGCCAGCTCGCCGGCAAGAATCGAGAGCCGGTGAATGGGTGTTGCGCGCAGCTTGTCCATGTAGCCGTTGCGGTATTCGACCAGGATCGCGCTACCTGACCAGGCGACCGCGAAAAATGCGGTGAACGCGATCTGTCCCGGCGCGAGATAGGCGAGATAGCTCCCGCTCCCGCTCGCGCGAAATCCAGGCAGCTGGATGATGTCTTTGAAGAGCTGGCTGAAAACAAACAGCTGGATCAGCGGGAACAGGATGATGCCGATCCAGTTCGCCGGCACCCGGAAGAATCGACGAAGGGTGCGCAGTCCAAGGTAGAACGACTCGTAGAAGAACGCGCTGATCATTCGCTCACCAACCGAGGATGATTGGTTCGTTGGCCGCCTCCGAGCGGATGCGGCGACCTGTGTATTTCAAGAACACGTCGTCAAGGGACGGCTGCCCGATCTTGAGTCCGACCACGTGCACGCCCGCGCCGTTTCGGTCCAGCCGGCGCATCAACTCGGGGATCGCACGGCCTGCGTCACGGACAGCCAGGCTGACACCAAACCCTTCCGGCGTAAGCGCCTCCATCGACTCGAAGCCGATCAACACTCGACGCACGTCGTCTTGCTGACGTGCGAGGTCTTCTGGGTCCCGGGCGTCAAGTTGGAGAATCAAGGTGTCGGCTCCGACGCCCGCTTTGAGCTCGGCCGGGCTTCCCTCGATCACGATCCGCCCGTTGTCGATGATCGCGAGCCGTCTGCAGAGTCGATCCGCCTCCTCCATGTAATGAGTCGTCAGCAGCATGGTCGTGCCGTCGCGGCTGATCCGCTCCAGCTCTTCCCACAGCGCGAGGCGGCTCTGAGGGTCGAGCCCTTCGGTCGGCTCATCGAGGATGAGCACCTGCGGTCGATGGACCAGCGCGCAGGCGAGATCAAGGCGCCGGCGCATTCCCCCCGAATAGGTGCCGGCCAGCTTGCGCGCCACATCGGTCAAGCCCATCAGCTCAAGCAGCTCGTCTGCTCTTCGCTTAAGCTCGGCGCCTCTGACGCGATGCAGACGGCCGATCAACTCGATGTTCTCGCGGCCTGTCGCAAAGGCATCGAGCGTCGGCGTCTGCATCGCCAGGCCGAGGCTGCGCCGCACATCCGCGGCCTGGGTCTCGACGTCGAACCCGGCCAGGCGGGCTCTCCCGCTGGTCGCTCTCAGCAGGGTGGCGAGGATCCGGATCGTTGTCGTTTTGCCGGCGCCGTTAGGGCCCAAAAAACCGAACAGCTCGCCGGGCTCGATTCGGAACGTGATGCCGTCGACCGCGCGAGTGCCGCCCGAATAGACCTTGACGAGGTCGTCCACCTCGATGACGGCTGATGCCATGACCTGGCATTGTCATCGATGACACATCTGTGCTGTCACATGCTGACGGCTGCCGACGCTCAGCCGGCGGGCATCACCGCACGGTAGCTGAGGATCTGTCCGCTTCGGCGGGCGGCCACCACCTCGCTCGCCGGACGTCCTTTTACCTGGTAGACGGGCGTGCCCGGATCGAGAAAAGCCGCGTCGCCATCCTTGGGTCGGTAGTTCGGATCGCAGATGTTGCCGTCGACCTTGAACTTCACATGACTAACGACGGCACCAAGGTCGTTCTCGTGGAGCGCCTCCGATGCTCCAGGGCCGGCGACGTACTGCGTCGATCCAATCTGGATGAAGTCGACCCAGTCGATGTGGACCGTGCCGCAGCCCTGAGCCGAACCGGGAAGCTGGCAGCCGGTCACCAGGATCAACGCCATGGCCACGAGGAAGCGAGTCATCAGCTAAAGGACGCCCGCCGCTACCGCCACGTAACGCCTGCCACTTGGCCGTGGAGGCGAGGATCCGCTTACAAATCTCGCGGATGAGCTGTTCGCGGGCAACTACGTCAACCACAGACGGTTGATCCCTGATTTAGTTAAGGGTCCGGAAGGCATCTTGCTGCGAAACCGTTGGCGACGAAACCGGCGATCGATGGGCACGCGCCCGCTGGTTCCATGAATCCGCGGAGAAACACAGCGCGTGTCGCGGGCGCGCTCTACCTGCTCACCTTTGTCTCGATCCCGACCCTCACTCTCTACCGTCCGGTGCACGATC
This sequence comes from Candidatus Dormiibacterota bacterium, assembly GCA_036395015.1. GTDB lineage: Bacteria > Chloroflexota > Dormibacteria > Dormibacterales > Dormibacteraceae > 40CM-4-65-16. Next base: position 15,008 of record DASWDZ010000026.1, read on the forward strand.
CGAACTACATCGTCGGCCCTGGCCCGGACACGGGGGTCTTCTTCGGCGGCATCCTGGAGATCATCGTGGCCCTCGCCTGCATCGGCACCGCCGTCGCCCTGTACCCGGTGGTCAAGAGGCAGAACGAAGGGGTCGCGCTGGGCTTCGTCGGCACCCGAGTTCTGGAAGCCGGCACCATCTTCGCCGGCGTGGCGTGCCTCCTCTCGGTCGTGACCTTGCGGCAGGCGGGAGCCGGAGCAGATGCGTTGGTCACCGGCCATGCGCTGGTGGCGCTGTATGACCGGATGTTCCTGGTCGGACAAAGCTTCCTTCCGGCCGTGAACGCCCTGTTGTTGGGCTCCCTGCTGTACCAGTCTCGCCCGGTGCCGCGTGTTCTTCCCCTGATCGGATTCATTGGAGCGCCACTGCTCGTCGCTGCCGACATCGCCGTGCTGTTCGGTCTGGTCGCGAGGACTGCCCCTCCGGTGGCGCTCGCCGCAATTCCCATCGCGCTATGGGAGTTTTCGCTGGGCGTCTGGCTGGTCGTCAAAGGGTTCAAGCCGTCTCCGATCCTCTCCGGCGATACGTAGATGGCGGAGTGAACAGGTCACTTGCCCTCGCGGCGAATCGCTGCGCTATCGGCTGAACCCGCGCGACCAGTGATCGCGCCGGCTGCCATCCGCCTAGGGCTGCGCGCGAACTGGCGCCAGTTCGTCTTGCTGGTGGTCATCAACGCATTTGTCGGCGGAGTGGTCGGCGTCGAGAGGTCGACTCTTGCGCCGCTCGCCGAACAGGACTTCCATATCGCCAGCCGTACCGCCATCCTCTCGTTCCTTATCAGCTTCGGCCTCGTCAAGGCGGCGAGCAACCTGGGTGCCGGATGGCTGTCCGACCGAATCGGCCGGCGCTCAGTTCTACTTGTCGGCTGGATCGCCGCGCTCCCTGTCGCCCCGCTGATCGTGTTCGCGCCTTCATGGGCCTGGATCGTCATCGCGAACGTCTTTCTTGGCGTCAATCAAGGCTTGGCGTGGTCGATGACCGTCAACATGAAGATCGACCTGGTCGGACCGAGCCGTCGCGGTCTCGCACTTGGGCTGAATGAAGCCTCTGGTTACGTCGCCGTATCGGTCGCCGCGGCCGGGGCAGGGTTTCTGGCGGCGAGCTTCGGCCTCCGGCCGGGGCCGTACATTCTGGCCGAGGGTCTGGCCGTGGCCGGCCTCCTCCTGTCACTGCTGGCGCGCGAAACGGCCGGCCATGTCAGGCTCGAATCGCCAAGTAATCAACAGAGGACGCCACTGCGGCTGATCGTGCTGGCGGTCAGCTTTCGCGATCGGAGCATGTCCAGCGCCTCCCAGGCCGGCATGGTCAACAACCTCAACGATGGGATGGCCTGGGCGCTGCTGCCGCTGTTTTTCGCGGCTGGTGGGTTGGGGCTCACTGAGATTGGGTTGCTGGCCGGGGCTTATCCGGCCGTGTGGGGCCTTGGGCAGTTGGGCACCGGCTGGATCAGCGACCACGTCGGTCGCAAGAGCTTGATCGTCGCCGGCATGCTGCTCCAAGCGACCGCGATCGCGGGCTTCATCGTGCTCCATGGGTTTGGCTGGTGGCTTGCTTGCAGCGTCGCACTTGGTGCCGGCACGGCGATGGTCTACCCCACGCTGCTGGCGGCGGTCGGCGACGCGGCTCTGCCCCCGGACCGGGCCACTGCGGTGGGCGTGTATCGGACGTGGCGTGATCTCGGGTACGCGGTCGGCGCAATCGTGGCCGGATCGCTTGCCGACGCGGCCGGATTCCCGGCTTCCATCGCCGCGGTTGCTGTCTTGACCGCGATTTCCGGCGCCATAGTCTGGATCAGGATGCCCGGGGACGGCTAGCCCGCTAAGTCAGCGCGTGAGCGGGTCTGGCGCAGCCATTCCTTCGGCGGCGCACTCAGCCGCGCGTCCCAGCAGGAGCTTGCGCTCCACGCGGTTCCCGGTCAGCGACGCAGCGCGCTCGAACTCGGCGCGCGCTTCCTCGAACCGGCCGAGCTTTCGCAACAGGTCGCCGCGGACCGCCGGCAGCAGGTGATACGCCTTGAGCGTTGGCTCCTGAAGGAGTGCATCCACGAGCTCCAGTCCGGATACGGGACCGAAAGCCATGCCCACGGCAACCGCCCGGTTGAGCTCGACAACCGGCGACGACACGATCTGCGCCAACGCGTCGTAGAGCGCGACCATGCGCGGCCAATCGGTCTCCTCCGCTGAAGTCGCTCTTGCGTGACATGCGGCGATCGCCGCCTGGAGGACATAGGGACCAATCGCGCCCGCCTGGGACTCGGCCCGCGCAAGCGCCGCCAGCCCGCGCCGAATGAGCAGGCGATCCCAGCGCGCCCGGTCCTGATCAAGCAGGACGACTGGCTCGCCGCTCGGTCCGGCGCGAGCACGCAGACGTGACGCCTGTATCTCCATAAGCGCGACGAGCCCGTGGACTTCCGGCTCGGTCGGGGCGAGCTCCGCCAGGATGCGCCCCAGCCGAAGCGCCTCCTCGCACAGCGCCGGTCGGACCCAATCCTCGCCTGAGGTCGCAGAGTAGCCCTCGTTGAAGATCAAGTAAATGACCTCCAGCACGGAGGCGAGGCGCGCCACACGCTCGATGCCGCCTGGGACCTCGAACCTGACGTGCATCTCCTTCAACGTGCGTTTCGCGCGGACGATGCGCTGGGCGATGGTGGAAACGGGGACGAGGAACGCACGTGCGATCTCCTCGGTGGTCAAACCGCCGAGTACGCGAAGCGTCAGCGCGACGCGTGCATCCATCGGGAGGATAGGGTGGCAGGCCATGAAGATGAGCCCGAGAATGTCGTCGCCGACGTCCTCGTCGATCGCCGCGTCCGGCTCCCCGATCTCCCTCGACCGCTCGGCTTCGTGTCCGATCTCGTCGTACTTCCGCTCGAGTGTCTGGCGGCGGCGGGTCAGGTCCACCGCGTGATGCTTGGCGGTCCCCATCAGCCACGCACCAGGCCTTTCAGGCACGCCTGACGTCGGCCATTGCTCGAGCGCGGCAACGAGGGCATCCTGCGCGAGCTCCTCGGCAGTCGCGAGATCGCCGACGATGCGAGCAAGCCCGCCGATGAGCCGGGCCGACTCGATCCGCCAGACGGCCTCGATCGCGCGGTGCGCCTCGGTGGCCCGGGTCTCGCCGCGACCCGGACCCTTGTGGGCGTCTGCCTCACGCGAATCTATGGCGACTGTCACATGCCCTCTGTCTCGACGATCTGACGAATCTCATAGGTCCCGGCGTCGAACGGTGATCGCTTGAGCCACTCCAGGGCCTCGTCGATCGAGCGCACCTGCCACAGCCAGTATCCGGCCACGAGCTCCTTGGTCTCCGCGAAGGGCCCATCGATGACCGTGCGCTTCTTGCCGTCGAACCGAAGGCGCTTGCCCTGCGAGCTTGGGTAAAGGCGGCCGTCGCCGAGCACCACCCCGGCCTTGATCAGCTCTTCGTTGAACGCCTGGAACTCCGCCAGCTCCTCTGGGGTTGGGGGCGTCGCCGCCCTGCCCTGATGGTCTTCCTTTGCCAGCACCAGCACACGCATGACTATCTCCTTTCTATTGGATCTGATTTCGAAGGCTCCTGGACGCTTCCCGCCTCACCCAGGCATCGAATGGAATACAGCGTTTTCGACATTGGCTCATCGGGCTTCCTGAGGGATGTGTGCTCGTGGTCGGCGAGAAGGACTCCGGAGGTCGCGCGTCGCGACCCTCCCCTCTAGCCTGACTCAGACGTCCGTGAAAACCACGTTCTCCACGTGGCCTGGCTCATTTCGATCGGCCGGGCGCGAGATATGAAGCTGGGGCAGCAAGAGCCATCTCCGCCTCAGAAACCATGCGATGGACGATCTCAGCGGCCGGCAGCACCTCATCTATTCCACCGGCGCTCTGGCCCGCAGTCGGCATGACTTCGTCCACCTTGCCGGCCAGGATCGCGGCCCTCAGGATTCCCCTGAGCCGGTCTCCCTCTCGGCGCCCGAGCTCGCGATGAGCCATCAACTCATCAATGAAGGGAGTCCTGATGGCGCGCAGGACTGTGCCGTAGCCTTTGGTGCCAGGCGATGGCAGCAGGTCGTTGAGCGCATCGAACTTGACCGCATCCTGCGATGCCGCGGCGATGATCGCGTGCTTGTAACCATCAGCGATGGTTGCTTCCTTTGAAGCAAGGAACCTGGTTCCGACATTAACGCCGGCTGCCCCCAATACGAGGGCGGCAGCCAGGCCACGGCCGTCAAAAATGCCACCCGCAGCGACCACGGGAATCGGTCGTACCGCATCGACCACCTGAGGGACGAGCACGATCGTGGCCACACTGCCTCCGTAGCCTCCAGCTTCGCTTCCCTGGGCAACGATGAGATCCACACCACGCTCCGCAGCTCGTTTCGCCTGATCCACGGTTGTGACCTGGTGCATGACCAGTGCGCCGGCGCCATGCGCACGCTCGACCCAGTCGCCCGGATCGCCCAGTGCCAATGACACAACCTTTGGCTGGATGCTGAGTCCAAGATCGAAGAGCGCAACCCGCTCGTCGGCACGCTCGTCGAGATACGGCACCACGAAGTTGATCGCGAAAGGCCGGTCGGTCAGGGTCCTGATCGATGCGAATTGCCGTTCCAGGTCGTCCGCCGGTCGAACGAGCTGGATCGGATCAAGCCCGAAAGTCCCCAGGCTACCCAGGCCACCAGCGTTCGAGACCGCGGCCGCCAGGCTCGCCGGCGCGAAGGGTCCCATTCCCGCCTGGATGATCGGGTGCTCGATCCCCAGGAGTGCGCAGAGCGCGGTCCGAATCATCTCCCTCCGACCTGCCTAGTCGACCATACGTCGATGTCGGGGATCTTCGCTATGACTCCGCAATGATCGAGGCTCGCAAATCACCTTCTTGGAAGAAGGGAAGTCCGCCGGCGGAGACGAATGCCCTAGACGAGGTGCGGTAGCGCGTCTCTACGGCCGCTTGGCCCTGACTATCACGGAGGTCGCCACCTCTGCCTGCTGACTGGGCGCCATCAGCCGCCGCATGAGCTCGATCAACTCTGGCGGGTACAGCGGGAAGCGAGCTACGTCGTCGATGCTCATCGGCCGGTGGCCGAAGACCTCGACATCGATGAATCCGACCTTCGCGAGCTTTCCGGCGAAGACACGCTCCGCCACCGCCCCGGCAATTCAACCGGCCCAGGCGGCGCCGTTCGTCAACACCTCCGGCGGCAGTTCGTTTTCGACCACGAGGTCGGATACGCAGAAGCGACCCCCTGGGCGGATCACCCGGAAGAGCTCTGCCATCACCCTCGACTTGCGCGGCGAGAGGTTGATCACCCCGTTGGAGATTGCCACGTCGACACTGGCATCCGGCAACGGGATCGCTTCCATCTGGCCAACTCGAAACTCGCAAACATCGGCAACACCGGCCTCCGCCGCGTGATCGGCTGCTCGCGCGGTCATCTCATGGAGGATGTCGAGGCCGATGACATGACCTCCCGGTGACACACGGCGAGCGGCAAGGATGCTGTCGATGCCACCGCCGGAGCCGACATCGAGGACCGTCTCACCCGGCCGGAGCTCCGCATGCCGGACAGGATTACCAACGCCGAGCGCCCAGGCGCGTGCGCCGCCCGGGACCTCGGCCAGCTCCTCGGCTGAATATGCCCATTCGACGGCTTCCACTCCGCCACCGGTCGTGAGCTCGCCATAGGCCTCCTTCACCAGGTTGGTGATTTCCACCTGCTGCATGAGGTCGTGGCGAACTGGGATCATGGCGCCAGCTCGGCCACGAAGCGTTCCAGGCGGGCCCGAACTTCAGCCGGCAGCTCCTCAACATCCCCGCTGTTGCGCAGGAAATCCTGCAATATGCGGGCGAACTCCAGCTCGCCACAGCACTGGCGGCAGAAGACCAGATGCTCGCCGACCTTCTCCCGCGCTTCGGGCTCGAGTGTCTGGTCGAGGTACTGCCAGAGCTCCTTCACGGCTTCGGCACAGGTGATCAACGGGACATCGCCTCCTTCTTGAGGAGTCCTTCGGACTCCGCGTACTCCCACAGCGAACGCTCGAACAGCTTTCGCCCCCGATGGAGGCGAGCGAGAACCGTCCCGAGCGGGAGCCCGAGAAGCCTCGCAATTTCTTTGGTTGCGTAACCGTCGACGTAGCGCAGCACCAGTGTTGCGCGGTAGATCGGTGACAGGCCGCCAAGGACGGCCCTCACGTCTTCACGTCCGAACAGGCCCATGAAATCCAGGTGCAGGGTGTCCGAGTACGGAAATGGATCCTCCGCGGCGATGTGCCGATACAGCGAGAAACCATCCACGTCATCCATCGAGACCTCGTCTGGCTGTCGATGGGCGCTGCGGAGGCGGTCCCGGAACACGTTGAGCAGGATCGCGCGCAGCCAGGGAGCTGTCGCAGTCTCGTCATGAAGCTGACCCGAAGCGCGGTAGCCTCGCAAAAGCGTTTCCTGGACGAGGTCCTCGGCCTCAACCCCCGCGAGCCGGCGAGCCATCGCGTAGAGCCTTGGAAGGCAAGGCATGACCAGCGCGGCAAAGCGCGGCGCGCGGTCAGGCTGCGTGGCGTCGGCTTCCTCTGGCATCAGCTCTTAATGGTGAAGGACGACGTGCACGCCGAAGTTATTGCATCAGCGTCAAGGCGCAATCGACTGCGGCCTGGGTACGTCATCGGAATCAGAGCCGGCACGCAGCGCCGCCGGCAAATCAATGGACAGGAGGTCTCGAGCGAAATGGCGACAGTAACCACGCGCAACGGCATCAACGTCGAGCAGTTGATGGCGACGATCGGCGCCATCAGATCAACTCCGGACGTGGCCAAGATGACTTTCAAGGCGACGACCGAATGGCATGAGGGCACCCACTCGATCGCAAAGGTGGGTACCTTCGAGCATGCGGGCAAGACTGACACCAGCCGTCGAACTGGGCAGTTCGAGCTACAGGGAGATGAACCGCCCGTCTTGCTCGGCAACAACCTGGGTCCGAACGCGGTCGAGCTTTGTCTGGCGGCTCTTGGCTTCTGCTACGCGGTCGGCTACGTCGCCAACGCTGCGGCCAAGGGTATCGAGCTCGAAGAGCTGAGCTACGAGGTGGCGGGCGACATCGACCTGCACACCTTCCTCGGTCTCGGGCGTCCGGGAGATCGCGCCGGGTTCACAGAGATCCGGGTGCGTGGGCGGGTTCGCGCAAAAAACGCTGATCGCGAGCAGCTGGAGTCTCTGTGCACCTACGTGCAGGACACCTCACCGGTCGGAGACATCCTGGCGCATCGAGTGCCACTGATCGTTGACCTCGAAGTCGCCTAGCGAGGCATGTCCACGTACGGTCGAGGCCTGACCGCGGCTGCGGTCAGGCCTTGGGCTGCTGGAATCGAATCATGTTGCCGGACGGGTCGCGAAACGCGCAATCCCTCACGCCGTAGGCCTGATCCATCGGCTCCTGGAGCACGTCGCCACCTCCGGCACGGATGTGCTCGAAGGTCCCATCGCAATCCTCGGTGCTGAAGTTCACGCCGCGTAGCAGACCCTTGGCGAGCAGCTCCTTCATGACCTTGCGGTCGGCCGGAGATGCGTTCGGGTCGGCGAGCGGCGGCTCGAGGACGATGTTGACGTCCGGCTGGCCCTTGGGCCCGACCGTGGTCCATCGCATGCCCTCGTACTTGACGTCGTTGCGCACCTCGAGCCCGAGGAGATCTCGGTAGAAGGCGAGCGCCTCGTCGTGGTCGTGGACGGAGATAAAGCAGTTATGAAGTTTCAGGTTCATGCGATCACCTTAAGAGCGGTGCGCCGCAGCTGCTTCTTCATTTCTGATCGGTTTTGTCATGACCTTGATGACGCAGGGAGGGATGACCGCGGCCGCCGAGTGGCTGCGCGCCCGATAGGCGCTGGGCGACTCGCCGACGAGTTCGGTGAAGCGCGAGCTGAACGAGCCCAGCGACGTACAGCCGACCGCAAAGCACGCATCCGTGACGGACATGTCGCCGCGCCTGAGCAGGGCTTTGGCCCGCTCGATCCTGCGGGTCATGAGGTAGCTGTATGGGCTCTCGCCGAACGCAGACTTGAAGCAGCGGGAGAAGTGGCCCGTCGACATCGCGGCCGACCGCGCCAGGGCCGGCACGTCGAGCGCCCGGTCGAACTCGCGATCCATGCGGTCCTTCGCCTTGCGAAGCCTGACGAGGTCGCTGATGTGCATGGAAACGGCATCAATGGTACGCAGGCAGCCAGCCGCGATCGAGCAGATTTCAAGAAGCCGCCCCGCGACAGGCACCCGTAGCATGAAGGTTGTCTCAATCAAGGCTCACAGGGGAGGAACCCTCCAGATGAAGAGCAAGCAGAGGTCTGCCAAGATCACCGCGGCAATCAAGAAGTCGGGATTTACACCCGAAGAACGAGCCGCCATGAAGCAGCGCGTCCAGGAGCTGAAATCGGACAAGGCTGACGGCGAAGACACAGTGCTCGCGAAGATCGCCGAGATGTCGAAATCGGATCGCGCGCTGGGCGAGCGCATCCACGCAGTCATCAAGGCCAGCGCGCCAACGCTCTCGCCCAAACTCTGGTACGGAATGCCCGCGTACGCCAAGGACGGCAAGGTCGTCTGCTTCTTTCAACCCGCGCAGAAGTTCAAGACGAGGTACGCGACGTTCGGCTTTAACGACCCGGCGCACCTTGACGACGGCGACATGTGGCCGGTGGCCTTCGCTCTGACGAAGCTGACCGCCGCCGAAGAGGCGAGGATCAGCACGCTCGTGAAGAAGGCGGCGGGCTGAGGAGCTTCTTGTGGCCGAAACCATGAGCAGCTCGATCTACAAGCTGGAGCTGCCGCGCCTGGACGGCAAGCTCGAAAGTCTTTCCAGCTACGCGGGCAAGGTGGTCCTCGCCGTCAACGTCGCCTCGAAGTGCGGATTCACGCCTCAGTACGCCGGCCTGCAGGCGCTGCAGGACCGCTACGCCGACCGCGGACTGGTCGTGGTGGGTTTTCCCTGCAACCAGTTCTTCGGCCAGGAGCCGGGGACGGCCGAGCAGATCCAGGAGTTCTGCAGCCTCAACTACGGCGTGACATTTCCGCTGTTCGCGAAGCTCGATGTCAAGGGACCAGACCAACATCCCCTTTACGCCATCCTCACGGAGGTCGCGGACGACTCGGGCAAGGCCGGCAACGTGAGGTGGAACTTCGAGAAGTTCCTGATCGGGCGGGATGGGCGCGCCGTGCGGCGATTCCGGTCCAAGGTCGTTCCGAACGATCCCAGTCTGGTCGGCGCGATCGAGTCCCTGCTGTAGGGCGGCAGGGCCCGGCCGGCTACTACTGGGTGCTCGGCGAGACTCCCTGGCCGCGGACCTTGTAGCGAAGGAGGGCATTGTCCGAGTCCTCCCATCTGCGAATTTCGATCAGCCGGAAGGTCACCTCTGGTTTGCCCACGAAGACAGGAACTCCTTCACCTAAGAGCAAGTTGCCGATCATCAGATGGATCTCATCGATCAGACCATGTGCCAGCAGGTCGTTCCAGAGTGTCCGGCTGCCTGTTATCAGGATGTCTTTGCCGGTTTGGTGTTTGAGTTCGGCAATCTGCTGGTACGCGTCTGCACGCCTGATGATGCGGACATCGGGCCAGTTTCCAGTCAACGTATCTGAGATGACGACGGTGCGGACAGATCGGCCCGCTCTTGACAGCTCCTTTTGTTCGGGCGTCCACTCTTCAGAGTCGGGATTCTCGGCCACCTTCGGCCAGAAACCGTGGAACAGCTCGAAGGAAACACGGCCCACGAGATGCAAGTCGGCTGCACGCAGAAGTTCGGCATTGTACGTGTCGAAGACCTTGCCCATGATTGGGAACATCACCGAGACATCGTTGCCTGGACCTGTGTGATAGCCATCCAGCGAGATGACGTTGTAAACAATGATTTTTCGCATTACCGATCTCCCGCCTGTTCATTGATAACCGCGATGACATTGTTCGATGTGGCGAAGCTTCCGCTCACGTCACTCGGCCTCGCAGATGCGCGCTACCGAATGCCTGTGTCGAACAGCAGGACTACATGAACGAAATGTCCAGGGGTGACCGTGACAGTGATGGGCTTGAGCGACGGCGGGATGCCCGGTTTGGCGACCACTTCATGCAGCGTGTAGGTCCCAGGAGGCAAGGGTACCCGGAAGCTGCCGTCGGCGCCAGACGTGAACCGCGTGATCTCCCGGCCGCCGGG
>DASWDZ010000027.1:0-4051 GCA_036395015.1 Candidatus Dormiibacterota bacterium
CCGTGGAACAGGTTGAGCGCCGAGCCCTTCCGGAACCACTCGAGCTGGGACGCGCTGAACGAATGCGACAGCCGTAGCGTCTCGGTCGTCCCGTCGGCGTGCTTGACGAGGCACTCCACGGGCTTGCCGGGCGCCATGGCCGCGAGACCGACGAGACTCAGCCGGTCGTCTTCGCGGATGCGGTCGTAGTCCGCGGGGTTTTGGAACGTCAATGCCAGGAGCCCCTGCTTCTTCAAGTTGGACTCGTGGATCCGCGCGAAGCTGCGCACGATCACGGCCGCGCTGCCCAGCAGGCGGGGAGAGAGGGCGGCGTGCTCGCGGCTCGAGCCTTCCCCGTAGTTCGCGTCGCCGATGACGACCCATTTGACACCCTTGGACTTGTAGTACCGGGCGATCTTGGAGATGACCTGTCCCGTCTCTCCCGTGAGGACATTCTTGCCCTTGCCCGCCTCGCCCGTATACGCGTTGGTCGCGCCCATGAACATGTTGTCGCTGAACTTGTCGAGGTGTCCGCGATAGCGTAGCCAGGAGCCGGCCGGCGAGATGTGGTCGGTCGTGGTCTTACCCTTGGCCTTCAGCAGCACCGGCATGTCCCTGAAGTCCTGACCGTCCCAGGGAGGCCACGGCTCCATCAGTTGCAGCCGCTCGCTGCGAGGATCGACCTGCAGCGCGATGGAGCTGCCGTCTTGGGGAGGCGCGACATAGACGGGGCGGCCGCGGTCGAAGTTCTTCGCCGGCACCTCGGGCGCCGACTTCGGCGGCGTCAGCTTGAACGCCTTGCCGTCCGCGCCGGTGAGCGAGTCGGTGAGCGGGTTGAACGACAGGCTCCCCGCCAGGGCAAAGGCGGTCACGATCTCGGGACTGCCGATGAAGTTCATGGTCGTGGGCTGGCCGTCGTTGCGGCGCGGGAAGTTGCGGTTGTACGAGGTCACGATGGTATTCGGCACCGCCGCCTCTTCGTTGGCTCTCCGCCACTGACCGATGCACGGGCCGCAGGCGTTCGCCAGGACGACACCGTTGATGTCCTTGAGAGACTGCATCTGCCCGTCGCGCTCGATCGTGGCGCGCACCTGCTCCGAGCCCGGTGTGACCAGGAAGGGCATCGAGGACTTGAGGCCGTGCGCCTTCGCCTGCTCGGCGACGTCCGCCGCACGGCTCATGTCCTCGTACGAGGAGTTGGTGCAGCTGCCGATGAGGGTCGTGGAGATCTTATCGAGGAATGCGTTCTTCGAGTCAGCGACCTCGGCGGCGAGCTTGCCGATGGGGCGCGCCCGGTCGGGGGAGTGGGGCCCGACCACGTACGGCTCCAGCGTTGACAGGTCGAGCTTCACCACACGCTCGTAGTACTTCTCGGGGTTGGCCTCGACCTCCTTGTCCGGCGCCAGGAGGTGCGGATAGCGCTCGGCCAGCGGCACCAGATCGCCTCGGCCGGTCGCTCTCAGATACATCGCCATCCGATCATCGGACGGGAACATGGAGGTGGTGGCGCCGAGCTCCGCGCCCATGTTGGTGATCGTGGCCTTGCCGGTCGCGCTGATGGTCCTGGCGCCCGGGCCGATGTATTCCACGATTGCGTTGGTGCCGCCGGCCACGGTGAGCTGGCCCGCCACGTAGAGGATCACGTCCTTGGGGGCTGTCCATCCGCTCAGCTTGCCGGTCAGGTAGACCGCGATGTGCCGGGGATAGAGGACTTCCCAGGGCAGCCCCGCCATGACCTCGACGGCGTCGGCCCCGCCGACGCCCACGGCGCACGCCCCGAGGCCGCCGGCGTTGGGAGTGTGGGAGTCGGTCCCGATGATCAATTCACCCGGGAAGGCGTACTGCTCCAGCACCACCTGGTGAATGATCCCGGCGCCCGGCCCCCAGAAGCCCGCACCGTACTTGGCCGCCGCCGAGCGCAGAAAGTCGTAGACTTCCTGGTTCTCGGCGAGGGACTCACGCAGATCGACCTGGCCCTCGACTCGCGCCTGGATGAGGTGGTCGCAATGGATCGTGGTCGGCACCGCGACTCTGAGTCGCCGGGTTTGCATGAACTGGAGCATGGCGGTCTGTCCGAGCACGTCCTGCAAGACGACGCGGTCGGGACGGAGCAGGAGATAGCTCTTGCCGGGCTTCATCTCCTGGTGCTCCGGGTCGTCGAGGTGCCCCAGCAGGACCTTGTCGGCCAGGGTCAGGGGCCTGCCCAGTCGGCGGCGGACGATCGCGAGATTGCGCTCCATGGTTTCGTACACCTTCGCGGCCATTTCAGGAGTTGATTCGATCGTCACCATGACCGATGTCCTCCGCCCACAGGGTCGGTTGCGCCTGAATGAATTGTGCCATCAACGCCTGGCATCGTGCATCCTGAACAACCTCTACCGCCACCCCCCGGGAGCGCAGCAGATCTTCCTCCCCGAGGAAGGTTCGGTTTTCACCAACGACAACCCTGGGGATGCCGTAGAGGAGAATGGTGCCACTGCACATGGCGCAGGGCGATAGTGTGGTGTACAGCGTGCACTCGCGATAGACCTGCGCCGATCGGCGGCCGGCATTTTCCAGCGCGTCCATCTCGCCGTGAAGCACGACACTCCCGCGTTGTACTCGTCGATTGCGACCGCGCCCGAGAATACGACCATCGCGCACCAGGACGGAGCCGATGGGGATGCCCCCCTCGGCCAGACCGCGCTCGGCTTCCTCTACCGCGGCTCGCAGGAACTCGTTCATTGTCTTTAGCTGAGAGGCCTCGAAGGGCCCCAAGCGGCTGCCGGCTTCATCGGCGAGTTAGACCGGCCTTCCGCGAGGTCGCATACCGGGGCAACTCCTCTCGCAGCACACGACGTAGCGTGCCTTCGAGGTTCTGTTCGGCCGATTCTGCAAAGCTACGCAAGGCATCATTCATGCGCGTCTGATAGCTACCGCCTCCGGCTTTGTGAACCTGGTCCCGGAACCACTGGAGGATGTCATCGTCGATCCTGATGGTGATCCGCGTCTTGCCGGACGCAGTGCGCAGAACGGCACCACGCCGCCCATGCCTGAAGTTGTACTCTTTCTTCATCTTGCACCTTCGTACTGACGGCGCTCACGTGCCGTCGCCTTTCTCGCGGAGATCAATCGTGGGGAATCCTCGCGCCACGTGTAGACGACCACGAGAACGCGGCCGAGCGCGTCCATGCCGAGCGTGACGAACCGATCCTCCTCATCCGAGCCTTCATCGGAGATGGTGATGGCCTGCTCGTCTTGAAACACCGTCCCTGCGTCCGCAAAGTCGACGCGATGCTTGCGCAGATTGGCGGCAGCCTTGCGAGGATCCCATACGAACTCCAACGGCCAAGTGTATGCACAACAGTGCATATCGTCAAGCGCGGTCGCCGACGCCTGTTCGGCATCGCTCTACCCCGTAAGTCCTGTTGGCCCATCGTCGTCGGAGCCGGTCAGGGGAACGCACGCCTCGGGGGCCACCGCCAGCGTCACGGCGTCGCCGGCGCCGAAGCGAGCCGGCGGCGGCGCCGTCACACGCAGGACCACGTCGCTTCCGTTCACCTGCATCTGATAGTCGACGGCGTCCCCCAGGTAGCTCGTCCGCTGGACCGTAGCCGCGAGGATGTTCGCTCCGGCTGGCGCGGCGCGCGACGGGACGACTGGCTCGATCTCGTGGGGACGGATGGAGATGATCAGTGGAGCGCCGGGGGCCATGCCGTGCGAAGCGAGACGGAGCCGGAGGGCGCCTCGCGTGGCGATTCCCGGCTCGGCCGCCACAGCGTCAAGGAGGTTGGTCCTGCCGATGAACTCGGCCACGAAGCGGGTGCGCGGACGTCGAAAGAGATCCTCCGCCGTTCCGACCTGCACGACGCGTCCTCGATGCAAGACCGCGACGCGATCGGAGATGACCATCGCTTCCGCCTGGTCGTGGGTGACGTAGAGGGTCGTGATACCGAACGATTCGTGAAGTCGCCTGATCTCGAATCGCATTTCTTCGCGGAGATTTGCATCGAGGTTGCTGAGAGGCTCGTCGAGCAGGAGAATCTCCGGCTCCACGACGAGAGCCCGCGCCACGGCGACTCGCTGCTGCTGG
>DASWDZ010000028.1:0-9498 GCA_036395015.1 Candidatus Dormiibacterota bacterium
CGGTGCCGTCAAGCTCAACACTCCTAGGATATGATCGCGCAGATATGGATTCGGTCAGGCTGACGATCGATGGGCGGCAAGTCACCGTCGAGAAAGGGAAAACGGTTCTGCAGGCCAGCATCGAGGCCGGCATTTCGGTTCCGTACTACTGCTATCACCCTGGCATCTCCGTCGACGGGTCCTGTCGCGTCTGCGTTGTCAAAATCGAAAAGATGCCGAAGCTCCAGACATCGTGCTCGATGGCGTGCACCGACGGAATGGTCGTGAGCACGCGCGATCCGGAGGTCGTGGCGGCGCGCGCCGGCATCTTCGAATTCCTCCTCGTCAACCATCCGCTCGATTGTCCCGTGTGCGACAAGGGCGGCGAGTGTCCGCTCCAGGACTTCACGTTCCGCCACGGCTACCCGACGAGCCGAATCGACGGCCCGCGCCTGCATTTCAAGAAGCCAATCCCGCTCTCGGACAAGATCGCCCTCGACCGCGAGCGGTGCGTCCTCTGCTATCGGTGCACTCGCTACTACGATGAGATCGCGTGGGAGCAGGAGCTCACGACCGACGAGCGCGGTGTCCAGTCGTTCATCACCAGCCAGTTCGACCAGCCGCTCAAGTCGATCTTCAGCGGCAACATCATCGACCTCTGTCCGGTCGGGGCTCTCACTTCACGCGTCTGGCGGTTCGAATCCCGGCCCTGGGACATGACCCACACCGCGACGGTCTGCTCGAAGTGCTCGGTCGGGTGCAGCGTGACCCAGTGGCAGCGCCGCGGCCAGCTCGTCCGCGTCACCTCGCATGAGAACGACGACATCGACGAGGGCTGGATCTGCGACCGCGGCCGGTTCGACTACACCGACGTCAACGAACCGTCCCGACTGCGGACACCGAGCATCAGAGGTGCCAGGACAACCTGGTCGGACGCGATTGCCGCCGCCGCCGAGGGCATCAAGGGCAAGGGCGCCAAGCTGGGCATCTCGCTGGCGCAGGACATCACCAACGAGGAGGCTTTCCTCTTCCGCAAGCTGCTCGACGGCCCGCTCAAGGGAGCCAGGGTGAAGATGCACGGCCGGACCGCCATCCCGGCGCCCGCCGGCCCAACGATGCGCATCAAACAGATAGATGACGCGCGCGTGATCGTGGTCGTCGCCTCCGACCTCGAGAACGACGTCCCGATCATCGACCTCCGGGTCAAGAAGGCGGTCAGCAAACGGGGTGCGAAGCTCATCGTGGTCCATCCCGAGGGCGTGGACCTGGACCGCCACCCGCACACGGTCCACATCCGCAACGCGAAGGGCAAGGCGGCGGCCGAGGTGCGCAAGCTTGCCTCGCACGAGCTGCTCAAGGACCCGGGCGGCCCGGTCGCCATCCTGTTCGGCGACGGCCACGGCAGCGAGGACATCAAAGAGCTGGTGACTGCGTGCGGCGACCTTGCGGAGAAGGTCGGCGGCAAGGAGCTGCCCCTCTATCGGGGGACCAACGAGCGCGGCGCGCTGGCCGCGGGGGTCGCCGGATGGGACAACCTCGACAGGGTCGAGGCGCTCCTTAGCTGGGGTCCGCCTCCCACGGCCGGCGTCCCGCGATCCGTCAAATTCATTGCCGCGTGGGACCACCTCCCGCGCCCCGGTTACGAGCAGGCGGTCGTGCTGCCTGCGACCACGTTTGCCGAGCGCCAGGGCAGCTACACGAATGTGGAAGGCACGGTGCAGTTCCTGCGCCCGCCGATCCCGGTCCAGGCGCCGCTCATGGAGGGCTGGGAGGTTCTGTCCGGGCTGGCGGCGGCGCTGGGCCTGCGCCTCGACTACGCGGGCATCTCCCCCATCCAGCGCGAGATCGCGATCCAGGCGCCGGACCCGAGCCCGCCGCCACCGCCGGTTCTCATCGGTCCCGCCCACCCGTGAACCAGATCTACAACGACCCGATCGGGCACTGGGTGGTCGTCGTCGTGGCCATGGCGCTCCTGCTGTTCGTCGTGCTCACGGCGACCGCCTACACCGTGTGGTTCGAGCGCGTGGCGCTGGGCCGCATCCAGCGCCGGCCGGGGCCGAACCGCGTCGGTCCTTGGGGGCTCATGCAGCTCGCCGCGGACGGCGTGAAGCTCGCGTTCAAGGAGAGTTTCGTTCCAGCAGCGACCGACAAGGTGCTGTACGTGATCGCGCCGACCATCGCGGTGGCGGCTGCGTTCCTCGCCTGGGTCGTGATCCCGATCGGGCTCTGGTACGGCGTCCAGTACTGGATCGCCGACGTCAACGTCGGCATCCTCGTCGTCTTCGCGGTCAGCGCGTTGAACGTCTACGCGATCGTGATCGGCGGCTATGCGTCGAACAACAAGTACTCGTTGTTGGGCGGGCTGCGGTCGGCTGCGCAGCTGATCAGCTACGAGATGGCGCTCGGCCTTTCGCTCGTGCCGACGTTCATGATCGTCGGCTCGCTGCGGCTGCGCGAAATCGTCGAGTACACCGTGCACTGGGGCCCCTACGCCGGCCCGATCCCGCTGATCATCCTCACGCCCATCGGCTTCGTCATCTACCTGATCTCGGCGGTCGCCGAGACCAACCGCGCACCGTTCGACCTGCCTGAGGCCGAGCAGGAGCTGATCGGTGGGTTCCTGACCGAGTACTCGGGCCTCAAGTTCGTCATGTACTACCTGGCCGAGTACGTGAACATGATCACAGTCTCCGCGCTCGCGGCTCTGCTCTTTTTCGGTGGGTGGTACCTGTGGGAGGTGCCGCCGGTGCTGGCCTTCCTCCTCAAGGTCATCCTGTTCCTCTTCCTCTACATCTGGGTCCGCGGCACGTTCCCGCGGCTGCGGTACGACATGCTCATGCGGCTTGGCTGGAAGGTGCTGCTGCCGCTGGCGATGCTCAACGTGGTTGTGACCGCGGTCATCCTTGTGGCGGTGAGTTAGATGTCGGACGAGAAAGCGCGAGACCGCACCGCCCCACCCCGACCCTCCCCGGCGAGCGGGGAGGGAGAAGGCAAGCCGCAGCAGCCGAGCGTCGCGGGTGACGTCGGCGCCTTGCTGACGGGACTCAAGACGACGCTGTCCCAGGCTTTCAAGCCCGTGGTCACGACGATGTACCCCGAGGACAAGAAGCCTCGGTCGGAGCGGTACCGGGGCCGGCACTATCTGCGCCGATATGAAAACGGACTGGAGCGATGCATCGGCTGCGAGCTGTGCGCGGCCGCTTGCCCGGTGGGCTGCATCCTGGTCATCGCCGCCGAGAACACGGACGAGAACCGGGTCTCTCCTGGGGAGCGCTACGCCAAGACCTACGAGATCAACATGCTGCGGTGCATCTTCTGCGGCTACTGCGAGGAGGCCTGCCCGGTGCAGGCGATCGTGCTCGGGCCGGAGTACGAGCTCTCGGACACCAGCCGGGAGAAGTTCATCTACACGAAGGAGACGCTGCTCGAGCCCCTTCCTCCGGACGTACAGGCTCGCCTGGACGCAAAGGGTCCCCATCCTGACCCTCCCCAGCAAGTGGGGAGGGAAAAAACTTAGTGGCGCTCGCCGTCTTCTTCGTCGCTGCTGCGCTTGCGGTGCTGGGCGGTATCGGCGTCGTCGCGTTTCACCAGCCGATCCGCTCGGTCCTCAGCCTGGTGGTCGTGATGCTCGCGCTGTCGGTTATCTTCCTCCTGCTCAGCGCGCAGTTCGTCTTCGCGGTCCAGATCATCGTCTACGCCGGGGCGGTCATGGTCCTGTTCCTGTTCGTGATCGCGCTGCTGGGTCCTGCGCGTGAGCTGGGTCGAGGACGGCTCCGCTTCCAGACCTGGCTGTCGGCCCTCTTCCTGCTCGTGCTGCTCGGCCTCATGTGGAGCCTGCTCCAGGGCATCCAGTACCGACAGCCCGACAAGGCCGACCTGTCCTTCTTCGGCACCGTGCAGTCGGTGGGGGCTGGGCTGTTCACGACCTATCTCTATCCCTTCGAGCTGACCTCGATCCTGCTCCTGGTCGCCGCGATCGGCGCCATCTACCTCAGTCGCAAGCGCATCGACGATTTGTGAGCGCCCTCAACATCGGCGGCTCGCAGCTCGACACGTCCTGGTTCTTGCTCCTCAGCGCGGTCCTGTTCGTGCTCGGCTCGATCGGCGTGCTGGTTCGGCGGAACCCGCTGGTGATCCTGATCTCGATCGAGCTGATGCTCAACTCCGCCAACCTGGCCCTGGTCGCGTTCTCGCGCCAGCTGCTGAACATGGAGGGTCAGCTCTTCGCCTTGATGTCGATGACCGTCGCCGCGGCTGAGGCTGTGGTGGGGCTGGCGATCCTGGTGGACATCTTCCGCGTACGCGACGCCGAAGACATCGACGACCTCAGCGAGCTTCGGGGATGAGCACCGGCCTCCTGATTCTCCTGCTGCTGCTCTTCCCCGCCTTCGGCGCGATCCTGCTGGCCGGCCGCGGCTGGCGGCTGCCCCGGATCTTCACAGTCATCGTTGGGCCGGGCGCCGTGTGGGCGTCTTTCCTGTGCACGGTCGCGCTCTGGTTCGGCAAGACGAACGGCGACTTCACGTACTACACGTGGATCAAGAGCGGCTCGTTCGACGTGCCGTTCGGGATCCTGATCGACAACCTGTCGATCTTCATGTGCTTCGTGATCACCGGTGTCGGCGGGCTGATCATCACCTACGCGGTCGGCTACATGGAGCGCGAGGACGACCCGAGCTACGCCCGGTTCTTCTGCTACATGGACGTCTTCGTCTTCTCGATGCTGCTGCTCGTCCTGGCCGACAACTTCATCTTCCTGATCGTCGGCTGGGCGATGGTCGGTCTCAGCTCGTATCTCTTGATCGGCTTCTGGTACCAGCGCCACTCCGCCGTGGTCGCGGCGCGCAAAGCGTTCGTGATGAACGTGATCGGCGATGTCGGCATGATCCTGGGCACCTTCGTCCTCTTCATGAACCTTCATTCGGTGACGTACTCGGATGTGTTCAATGCCCTTTCGCATGGTGACAACGGCAACCTCGAGCTGGCTGCGTTCCTACTCCTCGTCGGGGCGATCGCCAAGTCGGCGCAGCTGCCACTCCACACCTGGCTCCCCGACGCCATGGAGGGCCCGACGCCGGTCAGCGCCCTGATCCATGCCGCGACCATGGTCACCGCCGGCGTCTACCTGGTGGGGCGCATGCACCCCATCTACGACGTCGCCACGTACGCGCACGCCGCGGTCGCGATCGTCGGCGCGGTCACCGCGCTGTTCGCGGCCACGATCGCCATCGTCCAGGTCGACATCAAGCGCGTGCTCGCCTACTCGACGATGAGCCAGATCGGCTACATGTTCCTGGCGGTCGGCATCGGAGCCTACGCCGCGGGCTTCTTCCACCTCCTCTCGCACGCGTTCTTCAAGGCGCTGCTCTTCATGGCTGCGGGCAACGTGATCCACGCCATGAAGGACGAGCAGGACATGCGCAAGTACGGCGGCCTGTGGGGTCAGATGCGACCGACCGCGATCACCTTCCTGGTCGGCTCGCTCTCACTCGTCGGCGTCATCCCGTTCGTCGGCTTCTTCTCCAAGGAGCAGGTCCTCGGCCTCGCCTTCTCCAAACCAGACGACGCGATGGTCCAGGTCCTCTGGGCCGTCGGTTTCGCCACCGCCCTGATCACCGGCTTCTACACCGGCCGCATGTGGTGGCTGTCGTTCTGGGGCAAGCCCTCGCCGCAGCGTCGGGTCGAACATCCGCACGCTCCACCCCCGGTGATGATGATCCCGGTTGCGATCCTGGCGATCCTCGCCACGATCGGCGGCTTCATCCAGACCCGGGCTCTCGGCTTCGGACCGGCCACCGTCGACGATTTCCTGTCCTCGGTGGTGGGAAATCCGGCGTGGGAAGGCGGCGGCGCCGAGATCGCGGTGACCTTCCTGACCATGATCCTCGCCGCGGCGCTGTTCGTCTGGGCGCTCTACAGCCGCCCCTGGTCGGCGGTCGTCCCGTGGGCGCAGCGCCTGCTCGAGCGCAAGTACTACTTCGACGAGGCCTACCACTGGGCCTTCGTGCGTCCCACCGACTGGGTCGCGGGCTTTGCGCTTCGCGACATCGAGCAACCTGTCATCGACGCCGCGGTGGTGGACACCGGGATCGTCGCCCGCGCGGGTGCCGGCGGCCTGAGCCTCACCCAGAACGGCTACTTCCGCAACTACGTGCTCGTGTTCGTGGGAGGCGCCGTGGTCGCCGCGGTGATCCTGATCGTGAGGGCGAACTCGTGACGTTGACCACGTTGTGGCTGATACCGCTGGTCGGCGGCGGCCTGGTCGCCTTCCTTCCATCCCGCCTCGCCAAGTGGTTCGGCGCGTTGGTGGCAGTGGTCGCGCTCGTCGTCGCCGGCTTCGTGGCGGTCGACTTTGCGCCCGACTACAACGGCTTTCAGTTCACCGAGAAGGTCGCCTGGATCCCGCAGTTCAGCATCTTCTACCGTCTCGGCGTCGACGGCATCAGCCTCTGGCTGCTCGTCCTCAACGCGTTCCTGACGCTCATCGCGATCCTCGCGACGCCGGTCACCGCGCGCACAGGTGGATTCGTGGGCCTGATGCTGGCCATGTCGGCCGGCCTGGCCGGGGTCTTCATGGCCACCGACCTCGTCCTCTTCTATGTCTTCTGGGAGGCGATGCTCATCCCCGCCTACTTCCTGCTGTGGCTCTACGGCGAGGGTCCTCGGCCGGGCTGGGCGGCGTTGAAGTTCGTGCTGTACACCCTGGTCGGATCCCTGCTGATGCTAGTCGGCGTCATTGGCGAGTACATCTCGACCGGCCACCAGACGTTCGATCTCGCCGAGCTGGCGAAGCTGGCTCCCTCGCCCTCGGTGCAGTTCGCGCTGTTCTTCGTGTTCGCGCTCGCCTTCGCCATCAAAACGCCCCTGTTCCCATTCCACAGCTGGCTGCCCGACGCATACAACGCCGCGCCGGTGCCGATGCTGGTCACGTTCGCCGGTGTCATGGGCAAGGCCGGCGCCTACGGCTTCCTGCGCATCGCGGTGCCGCTGTTCCCGCAGCCGGTCGACTGGTGGGACTGGCGCTGGGTCATCCCGGTGCTCGCAGTCGCGGCCATCATCTGGGGCGCGCTCATGGCGATCGTGCAGAGCGACATGAAGCTGCTGGTGTCGTACTCGAGCATCAGCCACATGGGCTTCATCGTGCTGGGCATCTTCGCTTTCAACGTCCAGGGCCAGCAGGGTGCGGTGCTGCAGATGGTGAACCACGGGATCATCATCGCCGCGCTCTTTTTGATCGTCGGCTGGATCACCGACCTCACTGGCATTCGCGACCGGAATGCGCTGGCCGGTCTCGCCCGTCGCATGCCGGTCATGGCGGGCGTCTTTGCCGTGGTGACCTTCGCCGCCCTCGGCCTGCCAGGGCTGAACAGCTTCGTCGGCGAGTTCATGACGCTGCTCGGCGCCTGGCAGCGAGCGCCGGTGCTGGCGGTGTTTGCCGCGATCGGCCTTGTCCTGACGCCCGTCTACATGCTGCGACTGTTCCAGGGGGTCATGCAGGGGAGGCCGGTCGGACCCGTGCCTCGGTCCGACCTCTACGCGGGCCAGGTCTCGCTGCTGGCGCCGCTCATCATCCTCATGTTCATCCTCGGGCTCGACCCCGCGCTGCTGACCAGCCTCATGACCTCGCTCGGCCAGGCCGGGCTGGCCCGCTGACATGTGGGGATCCCGGTCGGCCGCCCCCGACGGATCTTCGGCGCTCATGCAGCCGATCTCCGGTGTTGCGGCCTCCGCTCCTCGTCACCCCCGCGCAACCACGGCGCGGGGACCCCGTGAGGTAGGCGCCCGCTGCGGTGCTCGGCCGCGCCTAGGATCTCAGCCGCCTGGTCACCGAATCTCTCGTCGCGGGGACCGCCCGTGATCCCTCCCGGCACGGATCTGACCTACTCCTGGTCGCAAGCCCTGGGCGACCTGGGACAGATCGCGCCCATCGTCTCCCTGACGCTCTTTTTCCTGCTCGCGGTCATCGTCGACATCGTCCTGCCTCGCCCGCGACGCGGCGGCGTCGTGGCGATGGTCGCCGTGGTCGGCTTGGCCTACTCGCTGGGGACCGCGATCTTCCGATGGCGCTACGCCGAGGGCGGCTACGCGTACCACAAGTTCGCCACCGGCGATCAGTTCGCGCTGTTCTTCGAGATCCTGTTCGCGAGCCTGGGCATCCTGACCGTCTCGCTCTCGCACTCCTACCTGCGGCGGCGGGGTCTCAACGAGTCCGAGTTCCACATCCTGATCATGGCCGCGGTGATCGGCATGATGGTGTTGGGCTCAGCCACCTCGCTCGTGACTGTCTTTCTCGGCCTCGAGCTGCTGTCGATCGCGCTCTACATCGTGTGCGGGTTCGCGCGGTCCGACTTTCGCTCCCAGGAGGCGGCCGCGAAGTATCTCCTCGTCGGTGGCTTTGCAAGCGCCTTCGTGCTCTACGGCATGGCGCTGGTCTATGGAGGCGCAGGCACGACTGTGATCCCCGACATCGCCCAGCGTCTCACCTCCCAGGCCGGCACCAACCCGTTGATGCTGCTCGGCATCCTCCTGATGGGCGTCGGGTTTGCCTTCAAAGTCTCCGCGGCACCGTTCCACATGTGGACGCCGGACGTGTACCAGGGCGCGCCGATCCCGGTCACCGCTTTCATGTCGGTGGGAACCAAAGCGGCGGCTTTCGCGATGATCGTCCGCGTTTTCGCGGGCGGCCTGCCCGACCTCGCCCCCGAGTGGCAGACCCTGCTCGCCTTCGTGGCCGCCACGAGCATGGTCGTCGGCAACCTGATGGCGATCGTCCAGACCAGTCTCAAGCGGCTGCTTGCCTATTCGGGTGTCGCGCAGGCCGGCTACATCCTGATCGGCGTGATCGCCGGCGGCCAGAACGGACTGGCGGCGGTCCTGTATTACCTCTTCGTCTACATGTTCATGAACTTCGGCGCCTTCGCCGTGGTCACGCTGCTCAGCGCACCCGACGGCGACCGCGACAGCTTCGCCGACCTCGAAGGGCTGGGAAGGCGCAACCCTGTGCTCGCGGTGGCGATGACCATCTTCATGCTCTCGCTCGCCGGGTTTCCGCCGACCGTCGGATTCTTCGGCAAGCTGTTCCTCTTCACCGCCGGCGTGGGCGCGGGCTACACCTGGCTCGTGGTGCTCGCGGTGTTGATGAGCGTCGTCTCCGTCTTCTACTACGTACGAGTTTTGGTTCCTGTCTGGTCGCCGTCAGGGCGACTCGAGCGTGTGCCGGCTTCCATCAGCAGCCGCGCGGCCGTGATCCTGAGCGCGGTTGCGTCGCTCGCGCTGGGGATCTACCCGACGACACTGCTCATCGCGGGCTATCTCGGCGCAGGCCCGATCAGCGTTCCCTCTCCCTGAAAGGGGAGAGGGTCAGGGAGTGGGCTTAAGCCCGTAATCTCTCCACCGCGGCCGCCAGCCGGCGCTCACGGGTCTCCGGCTTCTTGGACTCCTCCAGGCTGCGCGCGATCTCTTTCCTGTTGGTGAAGGAGAGCTTGTCCCACGCCGTGGCCGCCTTCTTGTCGCGTGCAA
>DASWDZ010000029.1:0-8156 GCA_036395015.1 Candidatus Dormiibacterota bacterium
CCCCACGCCGGCCCGATGATCCGCACCCCGCGGTCCGTCCACGCGCCCAGCTGGGCCGGTGTCTCGATGGGGTCGGCGCCTTCCATCAAGAGCACGGCGGCCAGCCTGCCCTTGCGCCAGCCTCGAGCGTAGGCGGCGAGCCCGGCCTGGTCGCGGATCAGATCGAGGCCGCAGGCCCGGTAGTAGTTGACCTGCGCTGTCGCCATGAGGTGTGCCTCATGCGCGTTCTCGTACACGAACCGGGTCCGCATCGACCGCCTGGCGCGGGCCGGTGCCGTGTACAGGGTGGCGAAGACCAGCCCCACCCCGGCGGCGACCAGGGACGGCCGGCTGACCACGTAGCCCGGGGCCGGCGGAGCGAGAAACCCCCTGCCGTGAGCGATCGCGTTCCAGCCGATGTCGAGGTGGGCGTCGACGATCACTGGAGTGTCGCGCCCCCGATGGTCCTCGCATCTGCGCGGCCTGAATGGCCGGTCGCCTGCGGCGCTGAAGCCGGCGTCAGGGGGCCCGGCGCCGCGTCGCCGCCCCCGCGACCACGGCGCGGGGACCCCAGCAGGTATTGCGCTCCTCCGGGCGCCACCCTTTCCTTGGCTCCGGCCATTCATCCTCGCGTAGCTGCGTCGGCCCACGGGCGCGTGACACTCCGCCCGGAGAATAACTTGCAGCGAAAAGCTGTACTTGGTAATAATGAAGCGATTCACTATGAATGACTCCGAAATGAAACAGCTCAAGCTCGGCGCGTCGGAGTTGGCGCGAGGCGAGGACGGCAAGCTGTACGACCGCACGTTCCGGGCCCTGATGGGCCCCTTGAACGTCGACACAACCGCCATCGAGGCCCTGACCGCCCTGCGGATGGCCGGCCGCTCCCTGATGCTCCTCCAGGAGCGCTGGGCGGAGCAGCACAGCCTGAGCTCGGGACGCCTGGGCGTGATGTTCCGGCTGATGCGGTGCGGCGACACGGCGCTCGGCGACCTGGCCGAAGGCCTTGACTCCACGCCGCGGAACATCACCGGGCTGGTCGACCATCTCGAGCGAGACGGCCTCGTCGAGAGGGTTCCCGACCCGGAGGACCGCCGCTCGGTGCGCGCGCGGCTCACCGAGAAGGGCCGGACGACGATCAGCGGGATCTGGAAGGAGGGCATGGCCAACCAGTACGCGCTGGCGGGCGGTCTGACGAATGAGGATCTGGCGCAGCTTCGACACCTGTGCCTGTTGCTGGTGGAGAACGCCAGGAAGGAGCTGGGGAAGTGACCGAGGAGACCAAGCACATCACGCACGGCCTGTCGCGGGGGCGGATCATCCTCGCCACCGCCGGGACGATGCTGGCGCTGCTCCTGGCCGCGCTCGACCAGACGATCGTGGGCACTGCGATCCCGCGGATCGTGGCCGACCTCAACGGCCTCGACCGGCTCGCGTGGGTGACGACCGCCTACCTCGTGACCTCGACCACCATGACCCCGATCGCAGGCAAGCTCGGCGACCTGTTCGGCCGCAAGCCCTTCCTGCTCGTGGGGATGATCGGGTTCGTCGCCGCGTCAGCGCTGTGCGGCCTCTCCCAGGACATGACCCAGCTGATCGTCTTCCGGAGCATCCAGGGCATCTTCGGCGGCGTCCTGTTCGCCACCGTGTTCACCGTCATCGGCGACCTCTTCCCGCCCGAGCAGCGCGGCCGGCTGGCCGGCGTGTTCGGCGGCGTCTTCGGCCTGAGCTCGATCGTCGGCCCCACGACCGGTGGCTTCATCACCGACCACTGGAGCTGGCGCTGGGTGTTCGAGGTGAACATCCCGGTCGGCATCATCGCCGTCCTGGTGGTGGTCGCCGGTCTTCCCTACGTACGCTCCAAGGCATCGTGGCGTGACATCGACTTTCTGGGCGCGCTAACCCTTGCCGCGGGCATCGTTCCGCTGCTGATCGCTCTGTCGATCACGCGCGACCACGCATGGACGTCACCGCAGGTCACCGGCCTGCTCACCATCGCGGCGGCGATGCTGGCCGCGTTCATCTACATCGAGTCCCGAGTCAAGCAGCCGATCGTACCCCTGCACCTGTTCAAGAACTCGGTCTTCTCGGTGAGCATGTTCGTGGGGTTCGTCACCGCCTTCGGCATGTTCGGATCGATCCTCTTCACGCCGCTCGTCTTCCAGGGCGTGCTGGGGATCAGCGCCACCAACTCGGGCGCCCTGATCACGCCGATGATGTTCGGCCTGCTCGCCGCCAGCACCCTCACCGGCTTCGTCATGCGCCGGGTCAAGTACTACCGATTCCTGGGCACGCTCGGGGTGGCCGTGATGATCTTCGGGATGTGGCTGCTGTCCCAGATCACGCCTTCGTTCCCGGAGTGGCGCGTGGTCGCCGCCCTGATCGTGGTCGGTCTGGGCATCGGCGTCACGTTCCCGCTCTACCTGACGGCGGTGCAGACAGCGCTGCCGCGCCAGTACCTCGGCGTCGCCTCCAGCCAGATCCAGTTCTGGCGCAACCTCGGCGGCACGGTGGGCAGCGCGATCCTGGGCGCGGTGCTCACCAACCGGCTGCCCGAATACCTGACCCATCGGGTGTCGGCGCTGGGTATTCCGCCCCAGGTGCTTCAGAACATCCCGAACACGGGCAACGCGAACGCGATCCTGGACCCAACCCTGATCTCGAAGCTGCCGCCGGCCATCGTGACCGCGATTCGTTTCGCCCTCTCCGACTCGCTGCACGACATCTACATCTTTGCCGGGCTGATCCTGGTCGTGGCCCTGGTCGCCACCGTGTTCATGAAGGAAGTGCCCCTCAAGGCGGGCCGCGTCGGGACGGGATTGGAAGCGGCGCCGGTCGAGCTCGAGGAGGAGGAGCGGGCGGTCGCGGCCGGGTAAACGCTTGTAAGGACATGCCTCCAAATGTTCGGCAAGCGAGTTAGAATCGCCACCGCACGCCGAGGGTAGTCCGGCCGCCACTTCGTCCGGCCTCAGCGCGAACTTCAAGGGGAGGCCAGTTCGGTGACGGTTGGTTTCGTGGATCGGACGCTGACGTGTCGTGACTGCGGTCGGGAGTTCCTCTTCACGGCCGGCGAGCAGGAGTTCTACCAATCGCGCGGGCTGCAGAACGAGCCGCGCCGGTGCCCGGAGTGCAGAGCAGCGCGGCGCGCAGCCGACGGCAACGGGCGCACGCGGGTCATGCACGACGTGATCTGCTCGAACTGCGGCAAGCCGACCCAGGTGCCGTTCGTGCCGACGGGGGCGCGGCCGGTGTACTGCCTGGACTGCTTCCAGACGGTAGGTAGACGCTAGGGCAGCCCCTCCGGCGGCGTCCCCTCCGGCGCTTCGCGCCACCTCCCCATGAATGGGGAGGAGTTGAACTTCGTGAATGGGGAGGAGTTGAACTTCCCTTAAGCGAGCGCGATCGGCCTGACCGGCGAGCCCGTCGCGCCGCGCATCTTGAGCGGCAGGCACACGAAGACGAACTCGCTCACGCCGGCGGCCGCCAGCTCCTCCAGGTTCAGGTTCTCGATGATCGGGATCCCAGCGCGCACGAGCAGCAGGACGTGCCCCGGCAGCGTGACCTTGAGCTCGGGGTCCGCCGCGCCCATCACGTCGAAGGCCATGTTGTCGGCCCCGACCGCGGCCACCTTCTTATCGATCAGCCACCGCGACCCCGCGGCGCTGACGCCGGCCGCGCGCAGGTACTCCTCCGGGTCCGACCACAGCGCCCCGAAGCCCGTCCGGACCAGGACGACGTCGCCCTCGCGGACCTCGACGGCCGCCGCACGCTCCAGCTCCTCGGGCGTGATGGCGTGCCCAGCCTCGAGCCGGCGGTCGCGGGCGACATCGAGCAGCACCCCGCGTGAGACGAACGGCGCCATCGTCTCGATGCCCAGCTTCTTGAACCCGACCGAGGTCTGGACGCCCTCGTCGACATGGATCCCACCGTGCAGGGTCAGGTTCTCGGCCTGGTGGGCGAGGGCGTCGATGTGCGTGCCCGAGTGCTCCGGCATGACCACGATGCCCGAGGCGCCGGTGCGTGCCTCAGGCGCGCCGCGCGCGTGGTGGCGGTGCAGGAAGTACTGAAAGCCAGGCTGATGCGCGGGATGCATCGGCGCGCCCGCGTAGCGAGGCTGCTCGAGGTCGAAGACGCGCGCTGAACGGATTGACTCGAGGAGCCCGGAGATCAATCCCTGTAGCGGTAGACGATGCGGCCTCGGGTGAGGTCGTACGGCGACAGCTCGACGCGGATACGGTCACCGGGCGTGATGCGGATGAAGTAGCGCCGCATGCGGCCGGCCGCGTAGGCGATCAGCTTGTGACCGCCTTCCACCTGGACCTCGAACATGGCGTTCGGCAGCGCCTGCGAGACGACGGCGTCCATGACCACAGCCGGCTCTTTGTTGTCGCCATCCTCCCGGTCCGGCTTGCGTGCCTTCTCCGGACGTCGCGGAGCTCGGCGGCCTTTGTTTTTGCCCAAGACGCGTGAAGTCTAAGGTTGTCGTGCGCCGGCCGTGAGCCGCGCTTCGATGTCGCGCGCCACCTCCGCCGGCAGGCGCTCGGCGATGACCAGCCTGTTGATGGTCTCGATCCAGCGCCTGTCTTTGCGCACCGCGGCCATCATCAGGTCGCAGCCGGCGTCGACCATGCCGCTTTGCGCCATGCCGAGTCCGCCCCAGAAAGAGATCTCGACCATCTCCGGTGCCAGCTGCAACGCTTCCTGCAGCTTCGTCGCCGCGGTCGCCTGGTCGCCGCTGTCAGCGGCGCGGTCGGCCTCGTTCAGCGCCATATAGGCGCGCTTGACGCGCAGCAGACGCCGCAGCTCCTTGTTCGGATCGGGCGCGTCTTCGACACGGAGCTCGATGATGCGGTCTTCCCAGGACCGCCCGGTCGGCTTGCCCGTGACCACGAGCATCGCCGCCGACTGCTTGCCCCGGATGTCTCCGCCCTCCGCCTCGGCGGCGTCCAGCGCCGCGAGCATCCGCTCGGCCAGCGGCTCATCGGAGGCGGTGTACGCCTCGTACATCGCGACCCACACCGTGTCCGTATACATGAGGTTGGCCTGGACGCTGAATCCGTCGCCGGTCCTGTGCCCGGCCGCGGGGATGCATCTCGACCCTGTGTGGACCGCCACTCCGCCGCGTGCGTCGACGATCGAGACCTGGCGCGACTGCGGCTCGGCGTCGCCCGCGAGCAGCGCCTTCAGCGCTTGCTCGGCGGTGTAGCCGGCGCCCAGGTAATTGAGGCCGAGCGGTCCGAAGCTGACGTTGACCATCGACTGCGTGGCCACGGCGCCGACACCAGCGATCGCCCACGGGACAGTGGGACCGACCTGGAAGTAATGCGACTGTACGGCGACGCCGAACTCGCCGGTTCCCTTGTCGCGGGCGACAATCGAATAGGTCAACGCCAGCTATCGTAATTCGCTCTCGAAGGACTATCCCACTCCAAGTTCTGCCGCATCGCGCCTGAGCACCGTGTCTTCCGAATCGACGCGCCTCAACCCCGCCCGCCTCGCGATCTGGCGGACGACGTAGGCCGCGTCGCGGCCGATACCGGGGAGGATGTCGGAGGCAAACGAGTACTGGAACTCCTGGCCGACGCAGTAAAGGCCCGGCGCCGCAGTGAAAACGCCCCGTTCCTGAACGGGCTCGCCGGACGGCCCGAACGCCTCCGGAATGTCAACCCACGAGAAATCTGTGCGGAAGCCCGTGCACCAGATGACGTTCGCCACCTCGAGAGTGCGACCGTTCGCGAGCAGGGCCATGCCGTTACTGACGCCGGTCACCCGCGCGACGCGCTCGATGCCGGCTGCCTCCAGGTCCTTGACATGGGTGCGGGCCAGTGGCGCTGCCTGGCCATGCAGCTGCGGCAGCACCCTGCGACCGATCGGCGTATCGAGCGTCAGGACATGCCTGGCCAGGAACATGAGGATCGGCAGCGCGAACGCAGCCGCTATGGCACTGTCGGGTGATGGGATCTCGCCCGCTGGCGTCCCCGACAGGAACACGCGATGTGTACGATGCAGGTCGTAGGAGATCTCCGCGCCCGAGTTGCCGAGGCCGACGACGAGCACCGGGCCATCACGCAGCTGGGAGGGATTCTTGTACGCCCCCGAGTGCATCTGGACGATGTTCCGTGACAGCCCGAGGCAAAGGCGGGCACTTTCGGCGCCTGGGCAGCGCCGGTGGCGACGACCACGTTGTCGGCTTCGAATGTGCCGGCGCTCGTGGACAGGACGAAGCGGTCGGCCACACGACTCATGTGCTCGACCGAGACGACCGTCCGCACCGGAAGGTCGAACCGCTGCGCATACGCTGCCAGGTAGTCGCCGACCTCGTCCTTGGTCGGAAACGAGAGTCGGGGCGCTGGGAAACGCATTCCCGGCAGGCCCGCGTACTTGGCCGGCGTGAAGATGCGCAGCGAGTCCCAGCGCGTCCGCCACGCGTCGCCGATCTTGGGATGTCTGTCGAGGATAAGAAATGACTGTCTCTGCCTGGCCAGGAAGTAGCCCGTCGCCAGGCCCGACTGTCCGCCTCCAACGACGACCGTGTCGAATCTCGTGTTCATGGCCCTCTCCTAGACTGGATCTGGCGATGAACGTATGGGTGCCGGACGTGGGCCGGCATCGACCGAAATGCACAATTGCAGGCGACGGCCGAATGTGTACTTCTATGTACGTCCCGGCTGCAGCCCGTGCTCGTATGCGTAGGCCGTCGCGGCGGCTCGGGTCGAAACTCCAAGCTTGGTGAAGATGTTGCTCACGTGGCGGGCGACCGTCCCCTCGCTGATGAACAGCGAGGCGGCGATAGCGCGGTTCGACTTGCCCGCCGCGAGCAGGCGGATCACCTCGAGCTCGCGCGCAGACAGTCCGCCAGCCATGGAAGGAGCGCCCGCCGCGCCCAGTCGTGCGAGCGCCTTGCGCGCCGCGACCCGTTCCATCGCGGCTGCGTCGCGGTTGCCGAGCGCCTCGCACGCCTCCGCGATCAGCACTCGCGTCTTCGCGACTTCGTAGGGGGCGTCCAGCTCTCTCCACAAGGCGATCGCGGCACGCATGGCTCGGAGGGCATCAGGAGCGTTGCCTTCTGCAAGCAGCGCGGACGCATCGGCATAAGCGGCTCGGGCGCGCAGGTAAGGCGTGGCGAATTTTTCGGCCACAGCGTTGAGCTCGGTGACCGCGTCGCGACCAGCCGCGAGATCACCCACGGCGATCATCACCTCGACAAACGCGGGCAGCAACCTCCACCTGGATGCCGGGTCTGGGGCCTCGTCCAGTGCTCGCCGCAGAGCGGTGGCCGCTGCCTCGGTCTGGCCCGTCGCAAGCCGGACGAGAGCCAGGCCGGGCTGCGGCGAACGGCCGGCGTCGTTCGCCTGGCGGTAGGCAGCCTCAGCTCGGGCGAGGTCCCCACGGAGGCGGTGCATCTCGGCCAGCTGGTAGAGGGCCTCACCTGCGGCGGGCTGCCGGTGAGGAGTCGAGAGGCGGATCAGGGCCTTGTCGGCTTCGGCCATCGCCTGAGACCAATCGCCTTGCAGCTGAAGGATCTCCGAGCGATAGACGAGGCAGTTGCCTCGAAACGCCACCATGCCGGGTTGGGATTCGCACCACCGATCGAGCGCGGATGTCCACTCGCGCGCCCGCTTGAGGTCGTAGATCTCGCGGCAGCTGTCGATGATCGCGCAGTAGACAATGCCGGCGACTACTGGTGAGACCTCACCTGAGGTTATCGCCACCATGTTTTCATCGAAGTACGCGACACCTGCTTCGACCTCGCCCATGCCGATCAGCGACGAGCCCCGCCCCAGGCGTCCCATGGCCTGCAGGTCGGCGTCACCGAAGCGATCAGCAATCTCGAGCACATGCTCGAACATCTCGCTCGAACGCTCGACATCGCCCCGCATGAGCGTCTGCAATGCGGCTGGGTATGTGAGGTATCCGACCTCGACGCAGTCGCGCTGCCCGATGAGGCGCCGGCATCGCGCCAGCCAGCCTGCCGCCTGCGCGTGCTCGCCACGGAGCATCAGGTTCATGACCAGGTAGCCGGCGCTGCGGGCGGCGCGCACGACCTCGCCGCGCTTGAGATAAGCGTTGTGTGCCCGTTGAAGAGCGTTGCCGGCGTCCTCCTCGCGGCCGACGAGCAGCGCCGCCACCGCCAGCATGTCCAGGTCTTCCGGTTTCTCCGCGTGCTTCAGCGCGTC
>DASWDZ010000030.1:0-16702 GCA_036395015.1 Candidatus Dormiibacterota bacterium
AGCACAACTACTTCAGCTAGCCTTTCGTCGTCCGGTGGAGCGAGACGAGGCTCTCGCAGATTTCGACCGTGCCCGCTCGGAGTGGGGAGAGGCTTTCGCGCGCGTGCCCGACGAGGCGCTCGATTTCCTGAAGCCAGGCGACGACTACGCTTTGGGCGGCCTGCAGGTTCATGTGAACTGGGTGCTCACGCACTATCTGCTCGTGCTCCAGGCGATCCTCGCGGCTGGATTCGCCGAGATCCGCGCCCAGGATCCGCCCGGCGCTGAGGCTCGTGCGCTGCGCGATGCCAGGCGCGGCATGCCGCCCGCCCAACGCGAGGAGTCCCTCGATGCGATGGCTGATCTGCACCGCAGGGTTCGGGCGGCGATCGAGGATTTGCCGGAGGGTGACTGGCGGCGCCAGTGCCCGGTGATCTACGGCCCGGGCGAGGAGCCATTTCCAACCAGTCCGGAGGACGTCCTCGGCTGGCTTCGGGATCACTACCGGGAGCACGTCGCGCAGAGCGCGGACCTGATCGAAGAGTGGAGGGCGTCTAGGGGAGCCGGTTGATCCACCCCGGTGTCGCGTACTTGGCCGCGACGAGCTTGCGCGCGGCTGCGATCTCTCGCGAGCTCAGAGAGCCGGTCGAGGCTGCGAACGAACGCAAGAAATACGCCTGCATGTGCACGGCCACGTCATCGCACGACCGCTGTGTGAACCAGGACAGCGGTGACACCTCTTTCTCGGCGCTGCGCACGCCACGCCCGGCGACGCTGGCCCGACCGATCCGGATGAGGCGAGGCAACAGCTCGACGTCCATGGTGTGGGCGATCGTGGTGTGGTGGAGGACGAATCCCCTCCGACGGGCCTGCGCGGCCCCTGCGATCTTGCCCCGCGGCGACACGATGTCGTTGATCTCCCGGTATGACGCCGGCACTCCGAGCTCCCTGAACGCCTCCACCGCCCACGCGTCGAGCACCGCGTAGGACTTGCGAAAGCTGATGCCGGAGACCATCGCTTCCGGAACGTAAAGGGAGTACGTGATCGTGCCCGCCGGCTCGCAGAGCATGGTGCCGCCGCCGCTCATCCGGCGCGTGACCACGAACCCGTATCGGTTCACGGCGCCGAGGTCGACCTCATTGGCGACCGATTGGTGCGACCCGATGACCAGCGCGCTGTCGATCCACCGCCACAGTCGCATCGTCGGCCCGCGCCGGCCGGCGATGACCTCGTCGAGCAGCACTTCGTCGATCGCCATGTGCGTGTGCGCGGGATGGGCGGAGTAGGGGATCACGTCCCATCGCGCGTTCTGAAGCCTGTCGGTGGCCATGGCTCTGCCAGTATTCCTAAGTGGAGCGCGACGGGGACGCGGCACCGACGTCCGGAACCGATGAGACGGAGCCGCGGGCCCCGGCGCGCTCCACTGGTTCCATGGAACACCGGCGCACGCTGTGGACCCTTTACGCGATCAACTTCCTGAACTCGACCGGGATGTGGTTTTTCCTGCCCTTGCTTCCCATCTTCCTGGGCAGGCAGGGAGGCTCTGCGGCGCTGGTCGGAGTCGTGTTCGCGGCCGGCCTGGCCTCCAACGCGCTGGTCCGCTACCCCGCGGGTTGGGCCGCCGACCGGTACGGCACTCGGGCTGTGCTCGTGGTCGCCATGCTCGCCACCGCGGCCCTCTTCCTCGCATACCTGCTCCCGATGCCGGTGGCCTTGTTCGTCGTCGTGCGCCTTCTGCACGGAGCCGCGCAAGGCGCGTACTTTCCGGCGGCCAACGGCCTTCTGGCGGAGATCACTCCGCCCGAGCAAAGAGGGCGCGCATTCGGCTACATGCAGGCGACCAACATGGCGGGCATGTTGATTGGACCGGCGGTCGGTGGTTTCATCGCGCTGGTCAACCTCGGAGTGACCTTCGCGGTCGCGGCCGCGTTCTCGGCGATTACGGTGATCGCGCTGGCGACCCTGCCCAACGTGCGCGCGCAGGCATCCCTTGAAGTCCCGGCGCGTGCGATGCACATCGCGCGCAGGTTGCTGCCGCTGCTCGTGTTGGGCGCTGGAACCTCGTACATGATCGGCGCCTTCGACACGATCTGGTCGCTCTACCTGACCTCACGCGGCGCCACGACGTTTGCGGTGGGGCTTTCCTTCGTCGCGTTCGCGCTGCCCGCCACGTTGCTGAGCGGCTACGCGGGCGCGCTGGGCGACCGTTTCGGAGCGAGGCGCTTCATCGTCCTCGCCCTGGCCTGCACAGCGTTCTTCGCCGGGCTGTACCCGTTCATCGCCTCGGTGCCGTGGCTGATCGGCCTCGGCCTGGTCGAGGGCATCTTCACGATCTCCGGAATGCCAAGCACCATGGGCGAGGTGAGCCGGCAGGCCGAGCCGGGCCAGTACGCACGTACCCAGGCCGTGTTCCAGACCGCGCAGACCGGAGTCCAGATCGTGGGCGCGCTCGCCGCCGGCGCCCTGTTCACACTGTCACCCACGTACGCGTTCCTGTCCATCACGGCCGTCTGCCTGCTCGGCGCGGTGAGCGGGCTGGTCCCCCGGCGCGCAGCGATCCCAAAGCCCGTCGGCGAGACGTCGTAGAACCAGGGAGAGATGATCGCCGCCCCGATTCGGATCGTCCCCCTGCGCACGGAAGCGGTCGCTCCGGTCGCGCTCCCGCGGCTCACGTACCGCGGCGGACCCTTGCTGACTTCGGTCGAAGCGTTCCTTTTCTTCTGGGGCGAGGCGTGGACCCGGCAGGCGGAGGTGATGGAGAAGCTCAGCGCCTTCTTCGACTACATCGTCAGCAGCCCGCTGATCGACCAGCTCTCGGAGTATGGCGTGCAGGACGACGCCATCGGGTACGGCTCGCGCACCGGTGCGATCGCTCTCAGCACGTCACCGCCGCCGCAGGTCGCCGACCTCGAGATCCAGCGATTCATCCGAGAGGAGATCGCCTCCGACCCCGCTGTCGCCCCGCCGACGGCGAACTCGCTGTACTTCGTCTTTTTGCCGCCCGGCGTTACCGTCGATCTCGACGGCGCCTCGTCCTGCGTGAACTTCTGCGGCTATCACGACGCCATCGACGGCGAGATCTTCTACGCGGTGATGCCGTATCCCGAATGCGAGGGCTGCAGCGCGGACATGCCTGTGCTGGATGCGTTGACCGTGACGAGCTCGCACGAGCTTTGCGAGGCGATCACGGACCCGATCGCGGGACAAAGCTGGTACGACGACCACAACGGCGAGATCGCGGACATCTGCGCGTGGCAGACCAAGGAGCTCGGTGGCTACGCCGTGCAGCTCGAATGGTCGAACCGGGAGGGACGGTGCGTCTGAGCCCTCAGCTCTTGACGTCGTCGAGGGAGCGCCATCCGTAGGAGACCTCCTCCAGGACGCTCGTCCCGATCGTGATCGGCTGCGAGCGCACGTACACGCCCCCCAGCCGCTCGTAGAACCGTCGCGCCCGAGCGTTGTCACGCAGCACCCACACGATCATGTCGGCGAGGCCTAGCTCGCGCAGGCCGCCCGCAATCGCGCGCACGAGACCGCGTCCGTGGCCTCGGCCCTGCGCCTCCTCCAGCACGTAGATCGCGTAGAGCTCGCCCTTGTAGCCCTGCTCGCCCGCGCGCTCGCGGCCGCCTGACGCGAACGCGACGATCTCCCGTTGGTCTTCGGCGACGTAGACCCGTGCGCCGTCGTCGGCCAGGCTCCGTTGCCATCGCTCCTCGTACCGAGCCTCGCTCAGGGTGTCCAGGAATGCGTCGGGAAGCAGTCCGCGATATGCGCTGCGCCACGTGGCGACGTGCACCCGTGCGATCGCCGCCGCGTCACCGAGCTCAGCCGGCCTGACCAGGCTGACCATCGATCAGAATCTACGCGACTGGGACGTGGACGAGGATCTCCCGTCGAGCAAGCGGTCGCGGCGGGCAATTCCCCTCATCGCCTTGGCCCTGGCGGCTGTCGTCGTCGTGGGACTGCTGTATGTGCGGACCGTCGGTCCAGAGCTGATCGGGAGCCCGACTTCCCAACCGATCCCGACAATGTCCGGGCCGTACTCGGTCACGTACGACTTCATCTCCCCGTCGGTGGGGTGGGCGCTCGTCCTCGACTACAAGTGGTTCTCCACCTACTTCTGGATCTTGAAAACCACCGACGGTGCAGGCCACTGGCGACGGCAGTACGAGGGCAAGGCCGAGGGCGGCCATATCTACATCCACTTTTTTGACGGCCTTCAGGGGCTCGCTTATGCGGGGAGCCTTTACCGCACGGTTGACGGCGGGGGCAGCTGGCACTCCGTGCCCACCGTGGTGGACGGACCGTTCGTCACCTTCGCCAGCCCGACGCTTGGTTGGGCGCTCGCATTTGAAGCCGGCGAGGGGCGGATGTACTCGACCCGCGACGGCGGCCAGACGTGGAGTCGTTTGCCCGCGGACTTACCGGGGGCGGCGGTCCTGGAGCCGCTTGACGCAACATCGTTTCCAGTCTTCACGGCGTCGGGCGAGGGCTGGCTTGGCGCCGGCTATCTGGAATCTCCTGTCGTCTACCGCACGACCGACGGAGGTGCCAGCTGGTCGACCGTAGACGTGCCGTCGCCCCAGGGCGGCGGGCGGTACCTGACCGCCGTCAGACTCGTCCCCGGGGGCGGGGTGCTTGCATTCGTGAGTGACAGGGCCCGCCTGCTGAGGGCGTTCGCCTCGACCGACCGCGGCGCTTCATGGCACGAGCTGACCCTTCCTTCCACCGTGAAGTCGGTCGAGGATGTGTCGATCGCGGACGCCCGGCGCTGGTGGGCCCTGCACGCCGGCGCCCTTTACACGACCTCCGACGCCGGGCTGAGCTGGCGGCCCGTCGTCCCTCAGGGACTGCCTGAAGACTGGAACTACCAGGCTGCGCGCGCAATTGACGCGAGACACGCGTGGTGGCCGATGATCTCGTCGGCGCGTTCGACCGTGAGCGCCCTGGCCATGACCTCGGACGGAGGCGCGCACTGGAAAATGGTCAACCCGCCCCAGCCCGAGTAAGCTCACGGAGGGGTCGCCATGGAAGCGGACTTCGATTCGACTTCTTCGCACGCTCGCGCGCCGCGTGCCCTGGCCCTGATGGCCGTCTCGCTGGTCGCGATCGCCGCCACCTGCATGTGGTACCTGCATCCCGCCTTGCTGGCTTTCGGGAGCTCGTCCGTCGCCGGTGTCGCACCGCCGCAGACCGCATACCGAGTCGGCGCCATCGACTTTATCGATCCTCGGACCGGCTGGGTCGTCGCCCTGCTGAGCACCGGGGACGTGGCGGTGCTGCGCACGACCGACGGCGCGAGGACCTGGGCGCGTCAGCTGCTCGCCGAAGCCGACGGGCACCTCCCGTACCTCGACTTCTTCGATCGCCGGCATGGCGTCCTGGCACTTCTCGGCGGTCCACCGGTCCTGTACCGCACGTCGGACGGCGGGGCCACATGGACCACTCTGCGGGCGCTGACACCATGGACCTCGGTGCTCTCGTGGTCATTTGTGGATGCCGACCATGGCTGGATGCTGGCTCGGGATGCGGGCGAGACGCCGACGGCTGCGCCGCGCCTGTATCGAACCCAGGACGGTGGCGGGACATGGACCAGTCTCGGCCAGCCGGTGGCCGTCCCCGAGCAGGCGTACCAGGTTCACTTCTCGCGCCTCACGACGGGTTGGCTCGCCACCTCGGGCCCGACGCCGAACGCGTACAGATCGAGTGATTTCGGGGTCACGTGGACCCGCGTTCCGCTGCCTTCGCCCCGCGGAGCCTGGCCCGGACCGGGGCAGTTCTTCGTCGGCGTGCAGCCGACCCTCGGAGCCGGCGCCATCGCCTCCGTGGTGTTTTTCTCGCCGATCAAGGGGAGATCGGGTGTCGGAGGCTCGATCCGGGGATTTCCGCCGCTCACCGTGCGCGCCTACGACGGCGGAAGGCTGAACACCTACCTCTACACGACCACTCTCGACCGGCTGGTCGTCGGCGGCCGGACTGGACCCCAGCCCCCCAACGAGACCGTGCTGAGCACGCTCGACAACGGCGTCAGCTGGACCGCGATCAGCAAGCCTCCGCCGAGCGGGGCCATCGGCTACTCCGACGCCGCCAACTGGTGGTGGATCGGGTCGGGCTCGTGGTCCACGAGTGCCGACGGGGGCGTGACCTGGACCGATCCGCGAACCGTCGGCGTCGTCGAACCTCTGCCGGGTTCGCTTCAGGTCCTCGACAGCGCCCACGCCTGGTTCGCGGCCTCAGGCAACAAGCCAGTGCTCGAGGCCACAAGCGACGCCGGCCGTCACTGGCGGGTGGTGGAGCTGCCTCCGATCGACCTCACCCCTTGACGTAGGCGATCACGGCGCGGGCCTCGGCGACGACCACGCCGCCCGCGCCCTCGACGGTGGCCTCGCAGAAGGCCAGGCGCCGCGTGCGGTGGCGGATGCTCGCCCGCGCCAACAACCGCCCAGGCGTGGCGGGGCGGAGGAAGTCGACCTTGAGGTCGGCGGTGACTGTCGTCTCGCCCTCCTCCGCCGCGGTGAACGCCACCGAGGCGAGCGCTTCGTCCGCGATGGTGGCGATCGCACCGCCGTGGACGATCGGACCGCGGGAGGACGGAAAGCCGTGCGCCTCTGCGGTCATCGTGCTCTCGAGCACGAGCGTGCCGAACGCGACCTCGACGATCCTGGTCCCGATGTTGGCCACCATGCCGGTCGCCGACCACTCCTTGTAGAGCTCGGGCAGAGCCTTGACCCCATAGTGGTCGCTCAAGAGTCGAGCGGCCGGTGCAGCTCGATGAGGGGCACGACCTGCCGGTAGCCCATCTCCTCATTGATGTGGAGGATCGCCGGGTTGTCCGCGTCGTTGCTGGTGCGGACGCGGGAGAAACCGGCCTCGATCGCCTGCCCGATCGATTCGTATTTCAACGCTCGCGCGATGCCACGGCCGCGCACGGCGCGCGAGGTGCCCGTGTACGCGGTCCAGGGCAGGCCGCGGACGACAGGTACCTCGAGGACCGACGTGCCGACGATCGCGTCGCCCTCGCGCGCAATCCAGAACCAGTCCTCGCGGATCGCAGGATTGGTGAACCAGAAGGTCTTCCACTCGTCGAAAGTCAAGACGCGCCACGGCACGGTGGTCGGGATGTCCTTCTCGGACTCGATCACCATCTCGTAGAGCTTCCTGTACTTCTCGGGGTCGGCGTCTTCGCTCACGAAGTGCATGTCGACACCTTGCTCATGCATGCGGCGCCGGCACTCGCGTCGCGCCTCGAGGATCTTGTCGCGATTCGCGACCAGGTCGAGCTCCGACTCTCGCATCCTCCGGTCTTCGCGATAGCCGAGCCCCTCCAGCGCCTTGAGCTCTCGCTCGAAGTTGCCCCGAATTCGGGCCACCGAGGTGCGGGCGCCCTCGCTCTGGAGCCACTGTTCGGCGACCTTCACGAGCTCCCCATACGTCGCGTCGTTCCACACGTCGCGTCGGAGCATCGGGCGGATCACGCCGAACCGCCTGTCCTCTGGCTCCCAGAGCTCGTGCGAGGCGCTCGTGTACGCGACGGCCGTCCCGTCGTCGACCGCCACCCGGCGCATCGCGTTCTCGAGCTCGTCCGACATCCGCCACCAGTGGAGCCGCCGGACGGGATCGGCCCCGGGGACGTCAGGGTCGAGCGACGTCTCGAGGTCGGACACGATCTCGGCATCGTCGTACGTGCATTCACGCAGGCGAAGCTGACAGTCGGTTTCGGGCATCTGTTGAGTCAAAGGTTAATCTCTGAGCGATGGTGGTCCGGCAGGTGCGTGGGATTGGCCGTCTCCGTGGGCGTGGCGCTCGCGCCCGGCATCGGCTCGCGCTCTCCCCGGCGTGCTGGGGGATCAGCGAGGAGAAAGACTGGGGGCACCAGATCGCGACCGCGCGCGTCCTGTCGGAGGCGGCGGCGGTCGGCGAGGGCGCGATCACGGCGGGGCCTCCCGGATTCCTGCCCGACCGCAGCGACCACGCCAGGGCGCTGGTCCGCAGGCTCAAGATCCAGGTCGTCGCCGGCCAGGTGCACGCGATCTTGCATCACCACGAGACACGCGGCCCCGAGCTCGCCCACATCGACGGCCACGCGCACTGGCTTTCCGTGATCGGCGCGGGCACTCTTGTCCTGTCCGCGATCCCGGAGCGCAGCTTCAGCCCGGCCCGCGCGGCCGCCCTCTCCAAGGCGGAGTGGGCACACCTGCTCCACCTGGTCGGCTCGGTCGAGCATGTGTGCGCACGACACCGACTCAAGCTCGCCGTGCAGCCGCGCTTCGGAAGCACGATCCAGGGGCCGGAGGAGATCGAGCGCCTCCTGGTGGGCTCGGAGACGGGCGTCTGCCTCGACATCGCACACCTGGTGATCGCCGGCGCGGACCCGGTCGAGGTGATCGAGCTGGCCGCGGGCCGGATCCAGCACGTGCATCTGAACGACGTCGATGGAGAGATGGCGCGCCGCGTGCGCGAGGGCTCACTCGGTTACAAGGAGGCGGTCAGCCGGGGCCTCTACAAGCCGATCGGCGAGGGCGCGGCGAACGTCAGCCGGGTCACCGAATCCCTGAGGGCGGCGAAATACCGAGGCTGGTACACGCTGGAGCAGGAGACCCGCCTCGTCACGGCGGACGACCGGCCTCTGGGTCGGATCAGCCGCTCCCTGGAGTACGTCCTCCCCCTCTTGTCCTAGATCGACATCGCCCCTTTCCGCACGAGAAGGCGAAAACGTGCGGAATTGAATTGTCGATTTCGCACGAGATGGCGAAAACGTGCGGAATCAGAATGGATTTGAGCTAGATCGTCCGGCCCGCGCCTGCCCAGTACGGCTCGCGAATCTGTCGCTTCAGGAGCTTGCCGGCCGCGTCGCGCGGCAGCTCGTCGACGAAATCGTAGGAACGCGGTTTCTTGTAGCCCGCGAGGCGTGAGGCGCAGAACTCGGTCAGCTCATCCGAGGTCGCCGTCATCCCCCCTCGCAGCTGGACGACCGCCTTCACCGACTCGCCCCACTCTTCATCGGGCACGCCGATCACAGCGACGTCCATGACCGCTGGATGCGCGTGGAGAGCTGCCTCGACCTCGGCCGGATAGATGTTGACGCCGCCCGAGATGATCATGTCGACGCGGCGATCGCAGATGTAGTAGTAGTCCTCGTCGTCTCGATACGCGACGTCGCCGACCGAGAAGAATCCGTCGCGGAGGCTTTTGCTCGTCGCGTCAGGACGGTTGTAGTACTCGGCGATCCAGCTGCTCCGCACCATGAGCTCGCCCGGTTCGCCGACCTCGGCCTCGGTCCCGTCTTCGCATACGAGCCGGATCTCCTGGCCTGGTAGCGCGGTGCCGCACGAGCCCGGCTTGCGGAGCTGGTCCTCCGGACGGAGCACCGTGTTGACCCCAGTCTCGGTGGCGCCGTAGAACTCCCACAACACACGGCCGAGCACCGCTTCCGCGCGCACCTTCAGCGCGTACGGGCAGGGCGCTGCGCCGAGGATGACAGCCCGAAGCGAGGACGCGTCTCGCGGTCGCTTCTCCTGCGCGTCGACCAGGCGCTGGAGGAGGGTCGGCGCCATGAAGGTGGTCGTCACTCGATGGCTGGCGATGAGGTCCAGCGCATCATCGGCGTCGAATCTTGGCTGCAGGACCACCGTCGAGCCGAGGACCTGGTGCAGCGCGGAGAAGAAGGCGACGCCGCTGTGGTAGCCCGGACCGCACATGAGGTGGACGTCGGACTGCGTGAGCTCGAAGACAGTGATGACCTGCAGCACGTTCGCAATGTCGACCCCGTGGGGACGCCAGGCTCCTTTCGGATTGCCGGTCGTGCCCGACGTGTAGATCATCGAGGCGCCGAGACCGCTGCTCCTCGAGGCGAAATCCTCCGCCGCCTCCCGCATCAGCCCTGGATAGGAAAGCCATCCTGGAGGGACCTGTCCGGCTGCGGCGACAAAACGCATGTCGCCTTTGACGTCCCCACGCGCGCCGTCCATCGCCTCCACGTGGTCAGGACCGGCGGCCGCGACCTTCGCTCCTGAGTCGTTCAGCACGTACGCGATGTCGGCGCCCCGCAGCCGGTAGTTGACCGGGACGACGACGAGGCCCGCTCGGCGCAGGCCGTTCGCGATCTCCGCTCCTTCAATCGAGTTGAAGGACATCCACGCCACCCGGTCGCCTTCATCGCAACCAAGCGTGGTGAAGAGGTTCGCGACCCGGCTCGCCCTCCTGCTCAGCGTCGCGAAGTCGAGGACGCGCTCACCGCAGATGACCGCGGGTTTGTCGGGCAGCGACGCGGCGTGGCTCGCGAGGAAGTCGAGGTCCACGCCTCGAATCCTAGGTAGGCGAGGCGCTCGGCGAAGGCATGGCCGAGCAGGGCGTGCTGCTCGCCAGGCCAAAGGTGGATGCGACCGGCGCCACGCTGCCGGTGATGACGACCCGATAGCGGTAGCAGCCGCCAAGCAAAGCCCAGCTGTCGACGGTCGCCCAGTGATGAAACACGACGCTGGCGTTCAGCGGCGGGTACTTCTCCAGGATGGCCGGCGTCGCGTCGTTGATGGACTGGATGGGCGACGTCTTCGAGGAGTCGAACTGCCACACATAGACGCGGGTCAGCGGGCGGTTCGCGGCCGTGTCTGCGGCCGCCGGCAGTTTGGTCGCAGCCAGAAGCGCGTCCACCACGGCCTGGGGGCCGCCTGTGGGCTTGAGCGCCGGCTCGGACCGATCGGTGATCGGCCCAGACCACGAGATCCCGACGACGTTGCCACCCGTGAGGTATCGCTTCGCGGGGGGGCCGTCGGGCGCCGCCGGGTTGTAGAGCTCGATCTCACCGTTCACGGCAAGGGCGAGCTGTTTGCCGTCAGGGCTCCAGGCAATTCCGTCCGGATGGTGCAGCGTCGAGTTGACGCGCTTGGGTGTCGCACTCACCGGCGAGGGGGTGGGTGTTGGGTTGGAGACGACAGCCGTGGTCGCACTCGGCGAGGCGACCGGCAGGGCGCTGTTGATCGGCTGGATCACGGCGCCGTGATCAAGGTTTGCCACCGCGACCAGCGTGCCGTCGGCGGTGATCGCGATCGGCCCATCGTCCGGGCCGAGCTTGAGTGGAAACGGGTTGACCACTCGGGCGTCCGCGTTCAGCCAGTACCAGGCGCCGGTGCCGAAGGCGCGCACCGCCAGGAGCCCGGAGTTGCCAGGCGCCGCACCCTGGGTGAAGAAGGCCGCCTGCTCAGGAGGCTTGGAGAGGACCTTGAGTGCCCCCGCCGCCCGGGTCAGGTCCAGCGCGTCCACCTCATAGGTGGCGCAGCATCCGACCGTGAGCGCGAGGTAGCGCGAGTTGGCGACGAGGCCGAAGGGTCCATTGCTCTGCGAATCCATCGACGCCGCGAGAGGCTCGATGCTGCCCGCGAACGGATCGAGCCGGAAGAGCCAGTCGTAGGGCACGACGCCCGGTGTCGTGCGCCCCTCCGGAGAGCGGACGTCGTGGACGGTGAAGTAGATGGCGGGATGGCCGACGCCCGGCGCCGGCGCCCACACAGGCCCCGCCACACGAAAGGCGCCCGGAGGCAGCGGAGCCACGATCGTTGCCTTGCCGGTTGCCGGATCCAGCACGCCAACCCCGCGGTCGGTCACATACGCGATCAAGCCCTGCGGCAGGCCGCTCGAGACCGGCGACGGCGAAGCGGTCGGCGATGCCCCGGGACTGCCACTGCAGGCGGCGACCAGAAGAGTGAGGAATACGGCCGTGATCGAACGCATTCGAAGCAGGGATCGTACCGGCACGTTGTTACCCAACGCTGGCGGGGTCGTTTCAGCTACTGAGATGACCAGGATCGTGCCGGCGGCCTTGATCGCTCTCCTGCTGACGGCGTGCGGCGCGTATGGGAT
Source organism: Candidatus Dormiibacterota bacterium (assembly GCA_036395015.1). Classification (GTDB taxonomy): domain Bacteria; phylum Chloroflexota; class Dormibacteria; order Dormibacterales; family Dormibacteraceae; genus 40CM-4-65-16. Next base: position 11,837 of record DASWDZ010000030.1, read on the forward strand.
TGGCACCGGGACCAACCCCACCCCGACGCCGAGCTCCGGCCTCCGCTTCGACGTCACCGCGACGGAGAACGACCATGCAGTCACGATGCGCGCCGGCCAAAGGTTGGAGGTCGTCCTCCACGCCGGCCGCGGCCTGAACAGCTGGACGCATCCAGAATCGAGTGATTCCTCGGTCCTGGCTCCGATCGTCGACCCCGCGGCCACGTCCGCACGCGGCGTCACGCTCGCCGCATTCGAAGCCCGCAAGGTCGGTCAGGCCGAGGTCACCGCAACCGCATCACCGATGTGCACGCCAGGGCAGGCGTGCCCGATGTTCATCGCGCTCTACTCGCTGAAGGTGACCGTTACGCAGTAGCGGGGGTTGCGGACGCTCTCAGCGCGGCGGCGATCGCGTCCAGCTGCGCCCGGGCGGGCTTGTTCTCGTAGGACGGCGGGAACGTGAGCCCGAATCCGTCCCGCGGGTAGCGAGGGATGACGTGGACGTGGAAATGCGGGACGTCCTGGTAGGCGGCCTCTCCGTCCATGACGAGGATGTTCACGCCACTGGCGCCCAGCGTGTGGCGCGCCACGGCCGCCAGCCTGCGCGCAATGCGAAACGTTCGCATCGCCGCGGTTTCGTTGATGTCTGTGATCAAGACGGCGTGCTCACGCGGCATGACGAGCATGTGGCCCTGGGTGATGGGCTGGACGTCCATGAAGGCGACCACCGTGTCGTCCTGGTACACCCAGCTCACGGGCGAGGTGCCGCGGATGATCTCGCAGAAGACGCACTGGTCGGCCATGCCGCCCAAGAGGATATAGAACGGGTCCGGTTATTCGGTCTGTTTAGGGGACTCGACCGGAGTGGGCTCGGGGGCCGGCTCGGGCGCCCCGTTCGGCTCCGGCTGCGGCACGGCCGCCATTGGCTCGGCTCCGTTCGGTGAGATCACGGCCTCGCCGATGACGATCGCCTCCACGGGCCGCTGCCCCCGGCGACGCCGGCGCGCGCGGCGGTCGCCACGATGCGGCCGCGACAGGCGCTGGACCTGGGAGCGGATACCCACGCGCTGGCAGGCGGTGACCACCGCGCCCACCCCCGCGACCAGGCCCTCCTCCTTGCAGTGCTCGAACAAGGGGCCGAACAGCTCGGGCGCACCGCCGATGACCGTCTTCGAGTCGCCCACGATGACGAGCAGCTTCTTGGCGCGCGAGATGGCGACGTTGACCCGGTTGGGGTCGTTCAGGAAGCCGATCGCGGCGCGATCGTTGGAGCGGACGAGGGAAAGGATCACGCCGTCCGACTCGCGACCCTCGAACGCGTCGACCGACTCGATGTCGTCCGGCGGCACGATGCCCTTCAACGCTCCCTGCAGGCGGTTGACCTGTGAGTTGTACATCGCGATCACGGCGAGCTTGGCCTTGCGCACGCGGCGGCGAATGATCGAGGTGATGTCCTTGCACAGCGCGACCTCGAACTCGTTGGCGACCGAACGCTGCGCGTCGCGGTACTCGTCCTGCGCCCCCGTGTCGACCCATACCAGCTCGCGGTCGAACGGCCACGGCAACGGCATCCGCGGATGCGGAGCCTCGTGGATGAGCTTGCCTTCATAGAAGAGGTCGGAGACGACGCGACCGATAGGCTCGCGCATGCGGTACTGCCGCGGCAGCATGATCCGCGAACTCGACGGCACCTTGTCCCAGACCCAGCCGTAGAAGCTGTCGTCGCGCACGACCTCGTCGAGCGGCTCTGAGATCTTGAATGTGGAGGCCGCCTCCTCCATGACCGGCGGCAGCTGGTTGAGGTCGCCGATCATCACCCAGCGCTTGGCCAGCGGCATGAGCGCGAGCGCCTCGTTGGCCCGCACCTTGTTGGCCTCGTCGAGGATCAGCCAGTCGAAGACCTTGAAGCGAAGCCGGGAGTCGATGGTCAGCCGGTTGCACGTGCCGGCGACCAGGTTGAAGGGTTCCAGGTCGTCGCCCTCCACGAGCGTCGGCCGCAACCTGCGCGGCACCTTGCCAGGCTCGGCGATCCGCGCCTGCCTCACGTGCGAGAAGCCGAGCAGACGCTCCTGGCCGGTGTCGACCGCATCGTTCGAGTGCGAAGAGAGCAGGATCGATGAGCTTGGGTTGCGGCCGAGGATGCGGCGAATCGATTCCACGATCGCGGTCGTCTTGCCGGTCCCGGGTGGGCCCTGGATCAGGTACAGCTGGCCGGGACGCAAGCCCATGACGCGGGCGACGGCCTCGGCCTGTTCCTCGTTCGGGTCGGGCAGGTGGTGAGCCCGCTTGCCGTCCAGGGGCACCCGTGGCGGGCTGCCCAGCCACCCGTTGTCGGCGAGCTCGGCGGCAAGCGCCCCGGTGCGCGGGCTTCCGATCTGAAGCTGGCGGATGACCGAGCGTTGCGCCTCGAACATCTCCACGCTTGCCGTCGGGAGCACGATACCCTCGTCCGGCAGCGGGTCGTAGCGACGGAAGCTCACCCACAGGTTGGAGCCCTGGATGCGGTCGAGCGACATGCCGCGGTACTCCGGGAAGCCGGCCGAACGTACGGTCAGCGAGTCGATGCCGCGGTAGATGCGTCCGTCGGCGTCGTCGACGAGGTGGAGGATCGCGCGCACGTACTCGCCTCCCCGCATGTCCTCGCCGCAGTTAGGGCAGTGGATGCCATTGGAGGTCGGGACCTCTGTCTCGCACTTCGGGCACTCGATCCACTGCTCGGTCGCCTCGTAGCGACGGACGGCGGCCTCCGCAAGCTTCTCCCGGTAGTCCCGCAGGTGCTCGATGAAGCGCATCGTCGAGTCCAGGAGCGGGTGGGCCTTCGCCTTCTCGCGCAGGACGATGGCTGTGAAGCCCTCCAGCTCACCATCCCACTCCTTGACGATGTGGAGCTCCTGGAAGCGGAGGCGAAGGCGGTTTTTCTCCATCTCATAGGCGCCCTCGAGCTCCTGCCAGTCGGTGATCTCGAGCGCCAGTCCCATGGGCGTTCGGCCCAGCTTGCCCGTGAGCAGGGTGCTGCTCACCTGGCCGATGAACTCGAGGGGTTTTTCGGGCTTGATGACGTTGTAGGTGCCGTCGATCACCTTCTGCTCCTCGAGCACCTGCCTCAGCAGCTCGGCCCCGCCGGCCGCCTCCAGGGCGGTGACCTTGGCCGCGGCGGGCGTGCCTGGACGGACGCGGATGCCGAGGCGTCCGGCCTGGATCTCCTCGCCCGGGATGTCCGGGTTCCACAGCGGCAGCACGTCCCCGGGTATGGGCGTGCTCATGCCAGGCGAGGCCAGGGAGTGGTGCGGATGAAACGTGTGATTGGGGTCAAGTCAGGTTAGGTGAGGTCCTCCGGCGAGGACCTAGCGCCCCAACGGGCACGGCCTACGTTACCACACCTTTGAGTTGGGTCAAGATTGACCCGCTGTGTGGAAAAACCCCCTTCGGCCGTACGACCAGCTGACGGCGGAGGAGGTCGAGGTCATCCACGAGCAGGCGATGACGATCCTCGAGGAGATCGGGGTCGACTTCCTGCACGAGCGAGCGCGAGAGTTGTTCCGCAAGGCGGGGATGAAGGTCGAGGAGAACCGGGTTCGCTTCGAGCGTGAGTTCGTCCTGGAGCAGGTCGCCAAGACGCCCGCCACATTCGAGCTCCAGGCGCGCAACTCCAGGCGCTCGGTGGTGCTGGGCGGCGACAACGTGGTCACGGCGCCGGTCTACGGGCCTCCGTTCGTCACCGACCTGGAGCGGGGGCGCCGCGGCGCCACCATCGAAGACTTCACGAACTTCGACAAGATGTCGCAGGCGGTGGAGCAGATCCACTGCGCGGGCGGCACCACGGTGGAGCCGGAGGACCTGCCGCTGGGGACGCGGCACCTGGACATGGTCTATTCCCACATCCGGTGGACCGACAAACCGTTCATGGGTAGCGTCATCTCGTCCGAGAACGCGCGCGACACGATCGAGATGGCGGCCATCGTCTTCGGCGGCCGGGAGAGCATCGAGCGCACGCCGGCAGTGATCAGCCTGATCAACGTCAACAGCCCCCTGCGCTACGACGACCGCATGCTGGGGGCCCTGCTCGAGTACTCCGACGCCAGGCAGCCGGTCATCGTGACACCGTTCCTGATGGCCGGCGCGATGTCTCCCATGGGGCTGGCGGGCACCGTGGCCCAGCAGACCGCGGAAGCGCTGGCCGGCATCGCCCTGGTGCAGCTGATCCGGCCCGGCACGCCAAGCGTCTACGGATCGTTTCTCACCAACACCGATATGCAGTCCGGGAGCCCCGCGTTCGGGACCCCCGAGTCGGCGATGGGCATCCTCGCCAGCGCACAGATGGCGCGCCACTACAACCTCCCGTTTCGCGGCGGTGGTGCCCTGACCTCATCCAAGGTGCCGGACGCGCAGGCCGCCTACGAATCGATGATGTGCATGTGGCCGACGATCCTCGGCCGCGTCAACTTCGTCCTCCACGCAGCGGGCTGGCTGGAGAGCGCGCTGCTCGCGTCATATGAAAAGTTCGTCATCGACGTGGAGCAGCTTCGCATGTTCGAGTGGATCCTCGGCCACGGCATGCCCGTGGACGACGAGGGGCTCGCCATGGACGCTCTGCGCGAGGTCGGCCCGGGCGGGCATTTCCTCGGCGCGGAGCACACCATGCGCCACTACCGGACGGGCTTTTACCGGCCCTGGATCTCGTCCACCGAGAACTTCGACCGCTGGCAGCGTTTCGGCTCGCGGACCGCGGACGTCGTCGCCGCGGAGAGATGGAAACAGCTGCTTGCGGAGTATCCCGACCCTGGAATCGAGCCCGGCGTCGACGAGCAGCTGAAGGAATTCATCGCGAAGCGCAAAGGGGAGATTGGCGACTCCTGAGTCGCGCGCGCGCCAGCGCCTCGGCTACCT
>DASWDZ010000031.1:0-7523 GCA_036395015.1 Candidatus Dormiibacterota bacterium
CTAGCGCCTTAAACTCGTGCTTTGGGGTGGACGACTACCAGAAGGAGATCGCCGACCTCGAAGCCCAGGTCGAGCAGCTGGTGGAGGCCGAAGGCGACGCCAAAACGATTGCCGAGCTCTCGATGCAGCTGGAGATCCTGAAGGCGATCTACGCACGCGCGGCCGACCTCTTTCAGCGTGGCCAGAAAGACGGCGACCTTCGCTACGGGCTTCGCATCCAGGGCTACGGCGATTGGACGCTCGACAACGTCTACGCGTTCGTCTACGAGCGCTCGGTCGAGCTCGAGCCCAAAGCCCACAGCGCGTTCGTCGGTGGCATCAAGACCGCTGATTTCGCCTTGATGCTCAATCCCTAGGAGGAGCGCACATGGAGACGCCGCTCACACCGCTGGAGTTCGCGCGGCGGACGCGCAAGCTGTACGGCGACCGCGATGGCGTGGTCGATGGCGGGCTGCGCATGACCTACGCGCAGTTCTTCGACCGATGCGACCGGTGGTCGTCGGCGCTGCAGGCGATGGGCGTGGCGCAGGGCGACCGGGTCGCCTACATCGCTCCCAACACGCACGAGCAGCTGGAGTCTTTCTACGCAGTGCCGCAGATCGGCGCCGTGCTCGTGCCCATCAATTACCGGCTCACCGCGGAAGATTTCGTCTACATCACCTCGCACTCGGGCTCGAAGGTGCTGTGCGTGCACCCGGACTACGTGGCGGCGGTGGACGGCGTGCGCGACCAGCTGAAGACCGTCGAGCACTTCGTCGTCCTCGGCCGCAACGCGGATGGGCGTCAGGGGTGGCGGGACTACGACGACGAGATCAGCCGGGCCAGGCCGGCCTTCAAACCGGTCGAGATCGCGGAGACCGACCTGCTCGCGCTGAACTACACGAGCGGCACGACGGCCAAGCCCAAGGGCGTGATGATCACGCACCGCAACGCGTGGATCAACGTGATGGACACGCTCGTCCACTTCCACCTGACAGTCGACGACACGTACCTGTGGACCCTTCCGATGTTCCATGCCAACGGTTGGACCTTCGTGTGGATCATCACCGCCGTCGGCGGGCGCCACATCTGCCTGCCGAAGGTCGAGCCGGCGCGGGTGTTCGAGCTGATCCGCGAGGAGAAGGTCGGGTGGCTGTGCGCAGCGCCCACGGTCTTGATCTCCCTCGCCAACGCGCCGCGCGACGTGCGCGGCGAGGTCCCGAAAGGCGTGAGCGTGGTGACCGCGGGCGCACCGCCCGCGGCGGCCACCATCGAGCGGTTGGAGGGCGAGCTTGGCTGGGAGGTGACGCAGGTCTACGGCCTGACCGAGACCTCGCCCTTCCTGACCATCTGCGAGCCGCGACCCGAGCACCGCTCGCTGTCGGACGCCGACCGAGCGGTGATCAAGGCCCGGACCGGGGTCGAGATGATCGGCGCGGGCGAGCTGCGCGTCGTCGACGATGCCGGCAAGGACGTGCCGGCCGACGCTCAGACCATGGGCGAGATCGTCTTTCGCGGCAACGTGATCCTGCACGGGTACTACAACGACAAGGAGGCGACCCAGAAGGTGATGGGCGACGGCTGGTTCCACACCGGCGACGCAGCGGTCCTCCACCCCGATGGCTACGTCGAGATCCGAGACCGCATCAAGGACGTGATCATCAGCGGCGGCGAGAACATCTCGTCGATCGAGGTCGAGGGCGTGCTCCTGCGCCACCCCGCCGTCCAGGAAGCGGCGATCGTCGGCCTGCCGCATGAGAAGTGGGGAGAGGCGCCTTACGCGTACGTCGTGCTGAAGCCGGGCGCCTCCGCGACCGAGGCCGAGTTGATCGCGTTCACGCGCGACCGGCTGGCGCACTTCAAAGCACCGCATGGCGTGACGTTCGTCGGCGAGCTGCCGAAGACCGCCACCGGCAAGATCCAGAAGTACGTGCTGAGGAAGGGCGCCGCGGCGATCGTCCGCCAGTGAGGGGTTAGGTCCAGACCTCGGTCTTCATCCAGGCAAGCCCACCCCTGGTCACGCGGGCGCTGACGATGGCGCCGGCTGCGAGGGAGCGCTCGTCGAAGAGCTTCACCGTGCGCGCCCGGAATCGATAGACGGGCAGCTCGTTGGCGTCGGCGTCGAAGTCCTTGAAGCGCCGTCCGTAAGCGCTTATCGCATCTCTGCTGTTGGTCGAACGGGCGGTGCCGAAGAGTTGGATGCCGCGATCGGGCTTGCCCCAGACCTGGTTCGAGGCGTAGATCGTGACCGCCGCCGAGGAGTTGCGCGCGAGGTTTCTCGAGTGGAGGGAGTCGGCGTCCGAGATCCAGATCACCTCGAAGCGGTCGGTCCGCGCGAAGTACATGTGGTTGATGTGCGCGCGCCCGCCCGGCGACACCGTCGCCAAGGCGCACAGGGGAGAGGCGTCCATCAGTCGACGCGCGACACGCTCCATCCGTTCCGATGAGAACCGACGTGACCTCCGCTCGACCGCCACCGATCCCTAGTCTGGCCCTCTCGGCTGGCCGAACACCGTTCGCGGCGCGAGCGTGAGGATCTTGCCCTCTTCCGTGCGGATCAGCTTCCAGCCACCCTCATGGACTTTCCAGTGGGGCCGCGCGCAGAGCAAGACGAGGTTACCGAGATCATCGCCGCCGCCGTGCATCCAGAAGACGATGTGATGCCCGTCGCACCACGATGCCGGCCGCTCGCATCCCGGCCACTGACAGTGCTGGTCGCGGGCGATCAGCGCCCTGCGCTTGGGACCACGGATAGTGCGCTCGGCCTGGCCGACGTCGATCACAACGGAATCCTTCATCAGGACCCGGGTCACGCTGCAATCGCAGGCCCAGCGCTGCGCCGTCTTGGCCGAAATCGGCAGCGAGAACTCAGCCTCCGCTCCCGGCGCACCGGTCAAGTCGAGAAGGGTTTCGAGCGAGCTCGTCACTTGCATCTGGATGTTCTGCCTGTGCTCGGCGAGCTCAACGATGGCGTCCCCGAGGCGCTGTGGGCGAAGCCGGTGGTCGTCCTTGCCAGAACGTCGCGCGAGCGGCTCGAGGGCGTTGCGCAACACCGCGCCTCCGACTGGGTCGAGGTAGCCGTTCAGGTGGAGCGATCCGTCGTCCGCAGTGCTCATGTGCAGGGTGCGGGCGTGGACCTGGTCGGCCTGCTCCGCCGCGTACTTCTCGGAGTTGACCGAGTGCCGGTAGTGCAAGCACTTGTAGTGAAACTTGCCGGGCGAGTTCTCTTCGGCCATCGGGAGCAGCCTTTCCTCGTCGAACGCCTCACCAACTGCGTTGGCCGTTCGAGCCATCACGGTCAGGTGGGCGAAACCGATGTAATCGGCGTGGAGCGACATTGTGGTTCGCGGCATCCACTCGGCCTGCCGGCCTACGGCGATTCGATCGGCGGCGGCGTTAGACGTCATGTGGCAGTTGAAGCGGAGCCAGTCGATCGCGCTCTCGGACCCCTGGTTCTCCCACTGCCTGCTCGCCGCGAACTCGGCCGCCAGGTCCGAGAACTCGAGCTCGAGGCCATCGATGTAGTGGCGAAGCTCACGCAGGCGGTCGGCCAGCTCGGCGTCTTCTTGAGCCATCAGGAGCATATTCGGATTCTACAAAATTTCGTTCGTTGCGTCCAGTAAATACCTTGTCTATTTATATTCAGTCACGCCGCGACATGGGCCACCCAATCACTCCTCCGACACCCTCTTCGCCGTCCTTCTCCAGTAAGTGCCAAGATTTCGCTAGTGGATCTGCCGGACCGCTACAACGTCGGCGCCGACCTGCTCGAGCGGAACCTGCCCCAACGCGCCGGCAAGGTCGCGATCCATTCCGCCGCCGGCGAGGTCACATACGGCGACCTCTTCAAGCTGGCCAACGGCGCCGCCCGCCGGCTCCTCGACCTGCGGGTCCGCCGCGAGGAGCGGGTCCTGATCGCAGGCTACGACTCTCCCGGCTGGGTCGCCGCATTCCTCGGCGCGATCCGCATCGGAGCCGTCCCCGTCCCGGTCAACCCTCTGCTCCAGCGGAGCGACGACTACGTCCATTACATCGACGACTCGCTCGCCCGCGCGGTGGTCGTGGACGCCAACACGGAAGAGAAGCTGAAGCCGGCGGCGGGCAATGCATCGCTTCTGCGCGCCGACCAGCTACACCCCGACGACGAGATTGCCGCCGCACCGACCAGGAAGGACGATATGGCCTTCTGGCTCTACAGCTCGGGCTCGACAGGGAAGCCGAAGGCGGTCGTCCATCTGCAACACGACATTCCCTACACGTGCGTCACGTATGCCGAGCAAGTCCTCGGCATCAAAGAGAGCGACACGACCTTTTCCACCACCGGCCTCTTCCACGCCTACGGTTTCGGCAACAACCTCACCTTCCCCTACTGGGTCGGTGCATCGACGGTCCTGCACGCCGGCAGGCACACTCCGCAGACCGTCCTCGACACGATCGAATCGAGAAGGCCGACGCTCTTCTTCTCCGCGCCCACGCTTTACAACGCCATCCTCAACTTCGACGGCGCGAAGCAGCGCAACCTGAGCTCGATCCGCCACTGCATCGCTGCCGCCGAGGCGCTGCCAGCCGAGGTGTGGAAACGCTGGAAGGACGCCTTCGGCCTCACGATCCTCGACGGCGTCGGCTCGACGGAGATGCTCCACATCTACTGCTCTAACCGCCTCGACGACCTGAGACCTGGGAGCAGCGGCAAGCCCGTTCCCGGCTATGAGCTGAAAATCCTCGACGACGAGGGCAGGCCGGTGAAGGCGGGTGATGCCGGCGACCTCTACGTCAAAGGCGACAGCGCCCTCGCGCTCTACTGGGCGCAGCACGAGAAGTCCAGGCGCTCCATCCTCGGCGAGTGGTTCTTCACGGGCGACCGCTACCGAGTGGACGAGGACGGCTTCTACTGGTACGAGGGCCGTTCCGACGACATGATCAAGGTGAGCGGCCTGTGGGTCTCCCCGATCGAGATCGAGTCGGCTCTGCTCGAACACCCTGCCGTGGCCGAGAGCGCCGTGGTGGGCATGAGCGTCGAGGGTTTCACGAAGATCAAGGCCTTCGTGATCGCCAAACCGGCCGCGGCCACTGGCGACGCGCTCATCACCGAGCTCCAGGACCACTGCAAGTCCCGCCTCCAGCGCTTCCAGTACCCACACGTCATCGAGTTCGTGCCCGAGCTGCCGAAGACCGTCACCGGCAAGATCCAGCGCTACAAGCTGCGCGAGAAGGAAGCGACCCCTGCCTAGCCACATCGCCGTCCTGCCCTGCGACGGCGCGGGCAAGGAGGTCGTCCCGGAGGCGATCAAAGTCCTGAAGGCGGCGGGCGCGCGCTTCGACTTCCAGGAGTACGACGTCAACGCCGACCAGTACATGCGGACGGGCCAACCGATACCCGAAGCTACGTGGCAAGACCTGCAGAAGGCCGACGCCATCCTCTTCGGCGCGGTCGGCGACCCCAGGGTCGATGACGCCGCTTACCTCGCGGGCGTTCTCCTCAGGCTCCGGTTCGAGCTGGACCTCTACGTCAACCTCAGGCCGGCGAAGCTCTACGACGACCGCCTGTCGCCTCTGCGCAGGGAAGACCGCAGGCAGATCGACCTCCTCATCGTCCGCGAGAACACCGAAGGCCTGTACGTCGGCATGGGCGGCCGCTTCAAGAAGGGGACCGCGGACGAGGTGGCCGTCCAGGAGGACCTGAACACCTACCTCGGTGTCACGCGGATCATCGAGTACGCTTTCCAGGTCGCCAAACGCGAGGTCGTCATGGTCGACAAGTCCAACGCGATGACCTACGCAGGTGCGTTGTGGCAGGAACGCTGGAAAGCGGTCGCCAAAAAATACCCAGGCATCAAGACGCGCCACCTTTACGTGGACGCGGCGGCGATGCAGCTGGTCCGCGACCCGACCCAGTTCGAGGTCATCGTCACCGGCAACCTGTTCGGCGACATCCTCTCCGACCTGACCGCGGAGCTGATCGGCGGCATGGGCATAGCGCCCTCGGGAAACATCAACCCGGAGACGAAACGCGGGCTCTTCGAGCCCGTGCACGGCACCGCGCCGGACATCGCAGGCCAGGGCATAGTCAACCCGATCGGGGCGATTTTGAGCGCCTCTATGATGGTTAGACACCTGGGTCACACGGAAATGGCAAACGCGATCGAGGGTGCGGTCGAATCAGCCATCCGCGCAGGCGAGTGCACGCGCGACCTCGGCGGCGGACTCGCGACCTCGGAGTGCGGTGACGCGGTGGCCAAGAGGCTGAGGGATTAAGAGAACGCCGATGGGCATGACAATGACGGAGAAGATCCTGGCCCGCGGGGCGGGACGAGACAGCGTGCGCCCCGGTGACCTGGTGCTGGCCAAGGTCGACTTCGCGATGGGCCACGACCTGACCATCCCGCCCGCCGGCAAGATCATGCGCGAGCAGATGGGGGCCGAGAAGATCTGGGACCCGGACCGCGTGGCGGTCACGCAAGACCATTTCCAGCCCGCGAAAGACGCCGCGAGCGCGACACTCGGCCGGCTGACGCGCGAGTTCTCTCAGCAGATGGGCATCAAGTGGTACTTCGAGGTGGGGCAGGGAGGCATCTGCCACACGGTTCTTCCCGAGAACGGTCTGGTGCTCCCGGGGGAGCTTGTCGTCGGGGCCGACTCGCACTCCTGCACCTACGGCGCTCTCAACAACTTCGCGACCGGCATCGGCTCGACCGACCTCGCATGCGTGCTCGCGCTCGGCGAGCTGTGGTTCCGCGTCCCCGAGACCCTGAAGTTCGTCTACCACAACCGCCTGAAGGAGTGGGTCGAGGCGAAGGACCTGATCCTCTATGTGATCGGCCAGATCGGCGTCGACGGCGCGCGCTCGAAGGCGATGGAGCACACGGGCGAAGCGCTGAAGCACATCGACATGGAAGCGCGCCTGACGATGACCAACATGGCGATCGAGGCCGGTGCCAAGAACGGGATCATGGAGTTCGACGAGGTCACGAAGGAGTACCTCGACAGTCGGGCGAAGCGTCAGTACCAACCCGTGTCCTCCGATCCCGACGCCGAGTACGAGAGGGTCTTCGAGTTCGACGCCGAGAAGGTTGAGCTTGGAGTCGCCAAGCCGATGTCGCCCGACAACTATGCGCCTCTCTCCGAGGTCGCCGGGACGAAGCTCGACCAGGTGTTCATCGGTTCGTGCACAAACTCGCGCATCACCGACCTCCGTCGCGCGGCGGCCGTGCTCGAGAACCGCAAAGTGGCGCCCGGGGTCAGGCTGATCATCACCCCGTCGTCGCACCAGGTCGCGATCCAAGCCGAGAAGGAAGGCCTGATCGGAACGTTCCTCGCCGCGGGCGCGGCGTGGACGACCGCGACGTGCGGCGCGTGCCTCGGCGGCCACATGGGAGTGCTCGGTGAGGGAGAGGTATGCCTCAGCACGACCAACCGCAACTTCCCAGGCCGCATGGGACACCCCAAGGCGCAGGTCTACCTCTCGAACCCGGCGGTCGCGGCCGCGAGCGCTGTCACCGGCGTGATCACGCACCCCAGCGAAGTGCTGGCCGAGATGCCGGCCG
>DASWDZ010000032.1:0-7748 GCA_036395015.1 Candidatus Dormiibacterota bacterium
GCCTCTCAACCCCTTCCAATGAAGGGCATCTTGGTCGCCATCACGGTCATGAACTGGACGTTGGCGTCCAGCGGAAGACTCGCCATGAAGACAACCGCTCGCGCGACATGCTCGACGTCGATCCTCGGTTCCGCCTCGACCGCCCCGCTCGCCTGCATGACGCCGCCTTTCATCGGCTCTGTCATGTCTGTGGCCGCGTTGCCGATGTCGATCTGACCGCACGCGATGTCATATGGGCGCCCGTCCAGTGAGGTGGACTTCGTGAGCCCGGTCATCCCGTGTTTGGTCGCTGTGTAGGGCGCCGAATTTGGACGCGGTGAATGGGCCGAGATCGAACCGTTGTTGATGATCCGGCCGCCACGGGGATCCTGCGTCTTCATCAGCTTGATCGCCTGCTGCGTGCACAGGAACGCTCCGGTCAGGTTGGTCTGGACGACCCGATTCCATTGCTTGTAGCTCAGCTCTTCCATCGGAACCGCACGAGCGGATGTGCCCGCGTTGTTGAAGAGCAGGTCGAGGCGGCCGAACTGGGCCTTCACCCCCGCGAACAACGATTGCACGGCGACGGGATTACTCACGTCCGCCAGCTGTGCCGCCAGGCGCAGGCCTTCGCGTGCACCGAGCGCGACGGTCTCCTGGAGCCTGTCGAGCCGGCGGCCTACGACGACCACGTCATACCCCTCCCGCGCCAGCGCGATCGCGGCCGCGCGCCCGATCCCGCTCCCACCTCCGGTGACGACCGCGACCCTCACAAGCCGATTATCGTGGGGAATATCGGCACGCCTGGCACGGTAGTGCCAAGCGGGGGTGAATCACAGATGGTTGCGTTAGGTCTCTTGATTCTTCGTGTCGTGATCGGTCTCATCGTCGCAGGGCATGGCTTCCAGAAGCTGTTGGGTTGGTGGGGCGGCCCGGGCATCAACGGCTGGGTCGGGGCCATGAACCGAATGCGGATCAGGCCACCGGTTGCGTGGGCGTGGATATCGACGCTGGCGGAGGTTCTCGGCGGCCTTGGACTCGCGGTCGGGCTGTTGACCCCGCTGCCCAGCCTTGCCATCGCCGGCTCCATGCTCGTCGCCATCGCCCTCGTCCACTGGCCGAAGGGCTTCTGGACCTCGAAGGGCGGTTACGAGTTCAACCTCTCGATCCTGGGGGCCATTGCAGCGATCGCGCTGATCGGTCCTGGCGCCTACTCGCTCGACGCGGCACTGGGCATCCATTTGCCGGAACCGCTGACCGTGATCGTGGGCACGGTCCTGGTGCTGGTTGGCGTCGGAGTTGCGTTGGGTACTCGGGCGCCGGTGCCGGCGGCAGAGACGAAGCCCCAGGTCACCTAGATCGCGTCTGTCGGCGCGAGCGGGCGGAGAGGAAACCCTCAGCTACGTAGAAAGTCGGTAGAAGCGGATACCGTCGCGCAGGTCCTCGCACACGGTCCCTGGCGGTTCACGCAGCACCCGTAGACTCGCCGCTCCGTCACCGGTGCATCCAGCAAGGTGTGTGGCCAGGGGGATGACCAGATACCCACCAACCGCGGTGAAGCAGCCGGCCAGCCCGATCACCGAAAGGATCACCGACGGCGCGAGCGCCACAGCCAGGTACTGCGCCCGGGTGAATCGGTGGCCCGGGGCGGTCGTGTACACGGCGGGCAACACCTTGCCGATCGCCACGGCGCCGAACTCCGGCCTGGCCCCAAACGCGGCCATCGCAAGCGCATGGATGCCTTCGTGCACCACGACAAGCACGGCGACCAGGGCGACGACGATTACAACATCGCCCACTCCGCCAGCCATCGCAACCCGTCCGGTTCGGAGGCCCACCGGTAACCCAAAGATGACGAATCCCATCAAGCCGAGCACGACGCTGAGTGGCGTCCACAGAAGCGCGGATCGCGCGCCCGGCCGCCACTCGTGAATCACGTTCAGGCCGGGCCGATCACTTCGACCTCGTTGCCGTCCGGGTCGTCGACGTAAAACGTGCGCACGCCCTTCAGCACCGGGTGCACGCCGTGGCGCACCTCGATGCCCGCCTCGATGAATCCATTCTCCAGTTCGTCGTACGACCTGCGGTCGACACGGAACGCCAGGTGATGCAGGGATCGCTTCTCCTTCTCCCTGTGTGATGGGAAGTAGGAGTCAGGGTGCGGGTGCGGGATCAAAACGATCATCTCGGGGATTCCGCCCGGCTTGGCCACCATCAGAAACTTGTTCGGCAATTCCGGCGGCGACATGACCTGCAGCCCGAACCGGTCGCGATAGAACTCGAGCGCGGCCTCCATATCGGCCACCCACAGCACGATCTCGGCCAGACCTTCGACGCGACTCACGCCGCCACCGCCATGGCCATCGCCTCCAGGTTGACCTCTCGCACCCGGGGCGGGACCGAGCATCCGGGCGCCAGGATCAAACCGCGGCCCTCGGTCTCCTCGACTGCTGCCCGAGCCTCGGCCTCGACCTTCGGCGGCGGCCCGTAGATCAGCGTCGCCCGCTGGCTGAGCCCGCCCATCACCGCGCGGCCCGCGATGGCGCGCCCCTCGGCCAGCGACGGGTTGCCCTGGTTGTGGATCGACCAGCTCACCGCCTGCGCCGGCAGGTCTCGCGCCAGCCCGAAGTTGAGGTTCGAGCCGCACAGGTGGACGGCGTTGAACCACGCCTTCTTCGGCAAGCCGATCAGCACGGCGAGGTCGTACGGCAGCACGAGGTCTCGATAGGCAGCCTCGGGCATCACCTTCCGCCCGGCGTAGCCCGAGATCGCGTAGAAGATGCCCGCGGCACCTGCGTCGATCGAGCGCCGGCTGAAGTCGAGCAGCTCTTCCGCTATCCGCTCCAGCGCCGGCCCGACGAGCTCGGGTTGCTTGCGCAGCTCCCGCACCACGCGCGACTGCGACTTGCCCACCAGGTAGCCGCCAACGGTGATCGGGCTGAACACTGTCTGAATCACCGGGACGTCGGGACCGAGCGCCCGCGCCACCAGGCCGATGCTCCGCACCTGGTCGTCGAGCGCCTGGCGACTGGAAACGCGCACCGACGCCCACGCGTCGAGGTCGGGTACCGCCGGCTTGATGAGGACTGGCGCACGGAGCCGATGACCGGAGGGACGGTAGATCGAGCCGAACGCCTCGGCGAAGCAGCTGGCCCGGGGCTGGAACTTGACGAAGTCCCAACCGAAGCGCCGCGCCCGCTCGACGGTGACCGCGGCGAGGTCGTCCGGCGACCACTCTTCCCGATAGGTGTGACCCCACGCACCGACCGGCGGCCGGTCCGCCACCTGCATCGCGAGCGCAGCTTCGACCCTGTCGCGGCCGGTCATCGCAACCGAGTTTAAGCTGGACTTCGTGACGGACATCGCGATCGAGGCGGCGCGGTTGCGGGCGGCGGCGGAAGCAAAGCCACTCCGCCTCCCGATCAACCGCAAGGTCGACGAGTCGCACCACGCGGTTACTGACGACGGGCTTTCGGTCTGGTATACGATCCAGGTCTCGCCCCATCGCCGCATCCAGGAGGCCGTTTTCGAGCGCGCCGACCGCATGCCGTCGGACGAGGAATGCAGGCCCTGGCTGAAACAACTCATCGTGGGCGCGCAGCCGACCGAGGCGCCCAGCTTTCCCGGGTCCATGACCCGCCGCTTCGAGGTCTTCGAGAATGGTTCCTAGCACCGTCGCCGAAGAGCTGCGCCGCATCGTCGGCCCGGAAGCGGTCATCCACTCCGCGAACGATCTCCGCATCTTCGAACGGGACGGTTCGATCGAAGGCGCCATGCCCGACGCCGTGGTGCTGGCTTCGACCACCGAGCAGGTTGCGCAGGTGATCAAGGTGGCAGCCAGGAACAAGATCCCGGTCGTGCCCCGAGGCGCGGGCACCGGCCTCTCCGGCGGCGCGGTGACGATCCGCGGCGGCATCGCGCTCCAGGTCACGCGCATGCGCCGGATCCTCGAGATCGACCCCGTCGCGCAGACGGCGATCGTCGAGCCCGGCGTCGTCAACCAGGAGCTGTCCCTCGTCGCCGCCCAGCACGGGCTCTTCTACGCCCCCGACCCGTCAAGCCAGAAGGCGTGCACGATCGGGGGCAACGCCGCCGAGAACTCAGGCGGCCCGCACTGCCTCTACTACGGGGTCACCACCAACCACGTGCTCGGCATGGAGGTGGTACTCGCCGACGGCAGCGTGCACTGGGTCAGCGGCGACGCCCCCGACCGCGTCGGCCTCGACCTCTGCGGGGTGCTCGTCGGCTCCGAGGGCACGCTCTGCGCGATCACCAAGATCAAGGTCAAGCTGCTGCGCGTCCCGCCCAGCATTGCGACCCTGCTCGCCGCCTTTCCCAGCATCGAGACCGCCAGCCAGGCGGTGTCGGCGGTGATCGGGCGCGGCATCGTGCCCGCCGCGCTCGAGATGATGGACAACGTCACCGTGGGCGCCGTCGAGGCGCACTACCACGCTGGGTACCCGACCGACGCCGGCGCCGTCCTCCTGGTCGAGGTCGACGGCATCGCGGAGTCCACGCGCGAGCTGATGGCCGCGATCGGCAAGATCCTCTCCGACAACCACGGCTACGCCATGCGCGAGGCGCAGACCCCCGCGGAGCGCGAGCTGTTGTGGGCGGGGCGCAAGGGCGCGATCGGCGCTCTCGGTCGGATCAAACCCAACTACTACCTGCACGACGGCGTCGTGCCCCGCTCGCGTCTGCCCCAGGTCTTGTCCGCGGTTGGTGAGATCGGAGAGCACTACAAGCTGCCGGTCGCGAACGTCTTTCATGCGGGCGACGGCAACCTGCACCCCAACATCCTCTTCGATATGCGGGACCGCGAGGTCCTGACCCAGGTCGAGTCCGCCGGCGAGGAGATGCTGCGCGCGGTCGTCGAGCTCGGCGGCGCGCTGTCCGGCGAGCACGGCATCGGTCTCGAGAAGAGCGCGTTCATGCCGTGGATCTACAGCGAGGACGACCTCGGCGCGATGCACCGGGTCAAGGACGTCTTCGATCCCGACGGGATCCTCAACCCGGGCAAGATCTTTCCCGACCCGTCGCGCAAGACCGTCCACCTCGCCGGTCGGACCGGTCTTGCGGTGGAGGCGAAGTGGTGGTGACCACTCCCGCGGTCGAAAAGCCGTCGACGGCCGAGGAGCTCGCGCGGAAACTCCACGAAGCGGCCGCACAGAAGCTGGCCGTGGTGCCGGTCGGAGGTGGCAGAGCCCGTGGCATGGGCGGCGTGATCGCGGAATGCGACGTCGAGCTCCACACGACGCGCCTCGACCGCGTGCTCGAGCACTCGCAGGCCGATATGGTCGTCAGCGTCGAGGCCGGAATCACGCTGGAGGCGCTGCAGGCCGAGCTGGCCAAAAGCGGCCAGTTCCTTCCCCTTGATCCTTTCAACTCTCCCGGCCACACGATCGGAGGCCTGCTCGCCACCGGGTGGACCGGGCCGCTCCGCATGCGTTTCGGGTCGCCGCGCGACTTCCTGATCGGCATCCGCGTCGCGCTTCCCGACGGCAAGCTCGCGACCGGCGGCGGGCGCGTCGTCAAGAACGTGAGCGGCTACGACATGATGAAGCTGCACTACGGCGCGCTCGGCTCGCTGGGCGTGATCGTCGCGGCGTCGTTCAAGGTGTTTCCCAAGCCGCTGCACGACGTGACCGTCTCCAGCGACGGCGGATGGAACGCCGCCTCGCATGCGCTGTCGACCGAAGTCGCACCCTCGGCGCTGGAGCTCGATTCGACGGGGCGCGTGCTCGCGCGCTACACGGGCAGCCCGGACGCCATCAAGCGCATCGTTGGCGAGCTGGGCTGGAAAGCGATCGAGGCAACCGCGTGGGACGAGCACTCGCGGCGCGCGCCCGAGCGGTGGGCGCGCATCGCCGTGCCCCGCCAGGCGCTGCGTCGACTCGTCCAGGCTCTGCCGTCGGGGGCGGAGTGGTGGGCATCGCCCGGCGTCGGCATCGCACACTGGGCGATCGCGAGCGACGCCAAGGTGGTGCTCGATGTGCGTGCCCGGGCCGAGGCGGCCGGCGGCAGCCTGGTCATGCTCGCCGCCCCCGAGGACTTCATGCGCGAGGTCGGCGCCTGGGGCACACCGCCCGCGACGCTCGAGATCATGAGGCGGCTGAAACGCGCCTTTGATCCCGACGGCGTCCTGAACCCCGGCAGGTTCGTGGTGTGAGCGCTCCTTTCGGGCGCCTGTCCGACGACGACCTCGCGACCTGCGTCCACTGCGGGCTGTGCCTGGACGCATGTCCGACCTTCAGGGTCACGGGGCTCGAGACCGAGTCGCCGCGCGGCCGGATCTACCTGATGACGCAGTGGAAGCGCGGCACCATGGCCTTCGACGAGGAGCAGGTCCGGCATATCGACCTCTGCCTCGGCTGCCGCACGTGCGAGGCCGTGTGTCCGTCGGGTGTGCCGTATGGACGAATCATCGAGGCCGGCCGAGCCGACGTCGAGGACGCGCGGAGGCCGACCCCCAAGCGCGTGACGAGTCGGGTCGCACTGCGCCAGCTGGTCGGTCACCCGGCGAGACTTCGGGCCGCGGGCGCGGTCACCCGACTTGCCCAAAAGCTGCACCTGACCTCGATCGCGCGGTCGGGTCGCATGCTCCCCCAGCTCAAGCCGCCGTTCCGGCGCCCTACGGGTAATGTCGCGCCCGCGATCGGGGAGCGCAAGCATCGGGTCGCCTTCCTCGTCGGCTGCGTGATGCCGATCCTCTACCCGCAGTCGCACGACGCCGCGGTGAGGCTCCTTCAGCTAGCAGGATGCGAGGTGTGGTTTCCCCCAGGCGAGCGATGCTGCGGAGCGCTTTTCGCTCACAACGGCGACCTCGCAGGCGCGGAGCGCCTGCGCGACGCCAACATGCTGACCTATCGGGCGGGCGGTTTCGATTCCCTGGTCGTCGACTCCGCGGGATGCGGCGCGCACCTGAAGGACTTCTACCCCGAGCTGAAAGGGCGCGTGAAGGACCTGACGGAGTGGCTGGCCGAGGTGGGATTGCCGGAGCCGAAACGCGAGGTCAAGATGCGGCTCACCTACCAGGACGCGTGCCACCTCGCCCACGCCCAGCGGATCAAGAAGCAGCCGCGGGAGCTCATCCGCTCACTTCCGGGAGTCGCGTTCGTCGAGATGCGCCACCCGGACATCTGCTGCGGAGCCGCGGGCCTCTACAGCACGCTCGAGCCAGAGATGTCGAACCGCATCCTGCAGGAGAAGCTCGACGACATGCTCGCGACGCGCGCCAACGTGGTGGCGGTGGCCAACCCCGGGTGCCAGATGCAGCTGGAGGCGGGGCTGCGGAGGCGAGGCTCGACTATGAAGGTGGAGCACATCGCGGAGACCCTGCTCCGCGCGTACTAGAGGGCAACGCCTCCCCATCTATGGGGAGGTGGCCGCGCAGCGGCCGGAGGGGCGGCCCCATCCCGGCGCTTCGCGCCGGACTTCCCCGCAAGCGGGGAAGACTTGGCCCTGCGGCCGGAGGGGCGGCCCCATCCCGGCGCTTCGCGCCGGACTTCCCCGCAAGCGGGGAAGAGTTGACCCTCCTAGATCTTCAGCTTCGGCAGGACCGCGGTCTTCGTGACGTCGACCTCGACGCGGGCGACCGCGAGCGTGACGTTGTCGGGCGCGCCCAGCTGGCGGCAACGCTCGATCACGCGCTCCGCGCCGCGGTCGAGGTTGCCGTCCCTCAGCAGCAAGCGCCCCATCTCCTCGACGCTGACCCCCGCCGTCTCCACGCCGTCGCTGCACAGGACGACCGCGTCGCCTTCCTCGAGCTT
>DASWDZ010000033.1:0-47701 GCA_036395015.1 Candidatus Dormiibacterota bacterium
ATCAGGAGAGCTTCTCCATCGGTGGTTGAGGGCTGGGCTCGAACATCGACTCTGGGAGCTCGGCGCCGTTGCTCTTGAAGTGCTCGGCAAACGTGGTGCCGGTTCCGGTCGCCGTGTGATAGCCGACGGCCCTCCCGTCGGGCGTCACCGCGACCTGCTTGAACGTGAAGAGCTCGTTGAGCCCGACCTCGCCGTCGCGCAGCCCGAAAACCTCAGCGATGCTGACGATCTTGCGCGCGCCGCCGCGCAGCCGCTCGGTCTGGACGATGACGTTGATGGCCGATGCGATCTGACCGCGGATCGCACGCGAGGGCAGCTCGGTGCCCGCGAGCAGCACCAGCGTCTCCAGTCGCGTGATCGTGTCGCGCGCGTTGTTGGCGTGCAGCGTGCTCATCGACCCGTCGTGGCCGGTGTTCATCGCCTGCAGCATGTCCAGCGCCTCCCCGCCGCGGACCTCACCGACGATGATCCGGTCGGGGCGCATGCGGAGCGAGTTGCGGACCAGGTCGCGGATCGCGATCTGTCCGCGGCCCTCGACGTTGGCGGGCTTCGACTCGAGGCTGATCACGTGCACCTGACGCAGCCGCAGCTCCGCCGCGTCTTCGCAGGTCACGATGCGCTCGTTGCCGGGAATGAAACCGGAGAGCACGTTGAGTAGGGTCGTCTTGCCCGAGCCTGTGCCGCCGGACACGATGATGTTGAGGCGAGTCTTCACCGCCGCGTCGAGGTATTCGAGGATGGCCTCAGACGAGCCACCCGTGGCGACGATCTTCTCTGGCGTCAACACCTCACGCCCAAACTTGCGGATGGTCAGGCAAGGTCCGTAGATCGCGACCGGCGGGATGACGACGTTGACGCGCGATCCATCCTTCAGGCGCGCGTCACACATCGGCTCCGACTCGTCGACGCGTCGCCCGATCGTCGACACGATGCGGTCGATCACGCGGCGCAGGCTCGCCTCGTCCTCGAAGGCAAGGTTGGTCAGCTCGATCCGTCCACGCCGCTCGACGAAGATCTGCTCCGGCCGGTTGACCATGATCTCGGTGATGTCGGGGTCGCGGAGCGGCGCTTCCAGCGGCCCGAGTCCGATCACCTCGTCGAAGAGGATCTCGACGAGGTGCTCGCGGTCGGCGGCGGTGACGAGCGCGGCGGGCGGCTTCGCCCGGAAGTGGTCTTCGGTGAGCTGGGTGAGCAGCCGGCGGATGCCGGCGCGGTTGTTGATGTCGATTGCTGCCGCGTGACGTCTCAACAGGTCGGCATGAATCTCCGCTTTGGCAGCCGCCAGGGCAGGGCTCAAGGGAGCCGCCTGCTCGGCCGGTCGGACCGCCTCCAGTGGCTGCGACGGTGTCGACGTGATCGGCTCCCGCGCCACCGCCCGACGCTCGGTCGGGGCGATCGACGGCTGACCATCGGGCGGTACATGAGGTTCAGCGGCAGGCGTCGGCGGAGTGGCGGTCGGCGCCGGTGTCTGCTGATAGCGGCGGTCGAAGCGCTCGGAGAGCTTCACCTCGCCACCGCGCGCCTGACCAGCCGGCGGTGTGCCTGCTCTGCGGCCTGCTTCACCGCGGGGTCAGGGTCACCTGCCGCGAGCCTGGTCAGCCCGTCAGACGCGGAGCGGTCGCCGATGGTGGCCAGCGCTTTGCACGCCGCCTTGCGGACCTGCCTCGGCCATCTCCGGTCGTGTGCTATCCCGAGCAGCGGGGAGACGCGCAGCACGTCGGAGCGAAGACCGCAGGCCAGCACGGTCGCCACCGCGGCTCGTTCCGTCTCCGGCTTACGCATCATGGCCTCGATGTCGAGGTCGGAGGCGGCACGGGACAGTGCGATCGCGAGCCGGTACTGCGGGATGACATCGGTTGCTGCCATGAGCACCTCGACCGCCCGGCGCCCGCCCAACTGGGCCAGCGCACGGACAGCGGCATCCCGGACGCGCGGGTTCTGGTCCCGGACCATGTCCTCCAGCCAGATCACCGCGTCGGTCATGCGGGCGGCGCCGCAGATCCGGGCGGCCGCGGCTCGGGTGACCGGGTTGGGGCTGGCGAGGGCGTTGAGAAGTTCGTCGTGGAGCCTCGACCGGCGGAAAAGCTCCTGGATCATCCAGTGGCCGATGACGCCGACGCCTGGGCGGTCCAGCGCCGCGTCGAGGCTCTGGGCCACAGCCACCGGCTCGGCCAGCAGCTCGGCGGCGGTGACGTTAAGGACCGCGGACTTCTCGCCGGCCATGGCGGTGTTAAGCACCCGGTCAACACGTCCGGCCACACGAGACCGCCCAGGAGTGCGGGTTGGGGCCTGGACCGTAGGCCTGTTGTTTGAGCCGTTGCTGCGAAGCGGGGGGGCCATCTGGGGGGCGGTTGGTACAGTATCCGCGTTTTGAACGCCCGTGAGGTTCCGGAAACCTTACAGCGGGCGCGGGAGGAAGAAGCACGCCAGGTGGGTGCTAGCAGCAGCGAGCCCGCCGGAGACCAGTCGCCGTCCGCGGTTCAGATGCGGATGCGGATCCTGGAGATGTCCGCCGTTTTCTCGGAGCTAAACGACGGCGTTTTGCGAGCCGTGGCCAGGAGGATGCGGACCGTCGGCCTGGCCGCTCGGGACACCCTGCGCCTGGGCGGGCAGGGGGGCGACGTAGTCGTGTTTCTGGCCGCCGGCCAGGTGGAGGAGTCGATCACCGACGCCAAGGGCAAGGTGCTGCTCACCCGGCGCCCTGCTCCGGGCGACCTGGTCATCCTCCCCGCCGCCCGCACCGGGGGCAGCTACGTGACGAGCATCTACGGCCTGACGAACGCCGTCCTTCTGACTCTCGACCGCGACGGGCTGCTGGAGGGCCTCGGGCCGGACCTGGAGAAGGTGGCGATCACGCTCGAGAAGCTGTGGGACCAGGAGCTGGCCGCTGCGGCCGCGGCTGCAGCCCAGACCGCCTCCCGCACGGCGGCCCCGATCGTGGCCTTCTTCTCAGCCAAGGGCGGCGCCGGCACGACGACGCTTGCGATCAACACCTCGGCCGCCCTCGCGCGTAAGTTTCCGCGCCAGGTCTTGCTGATTGACCTCGCCGCGCCCTTCGGGCACGCCGCCCTGTTCGCGGACCTGATCGCCACGGGTTCGATCGCGAGCGCGACCAAGGCGGCGCAGGTGGATTTCGAGTCTGTCCTGCGCGGCAACATCGTCAACCACCGCACAGGCATGGGCGTCCTGCCCGGCACCTTGCGGCCCGAAGAGGTCGACACGCTGACCGGGGAGCGCGTCGGCCGCGTTCTTGACGTGGTGGTTTCCTGGCAAAAGGTGATCGTCGTCGACCTCGGGACGTCCCTTGCCGAAGCAGCGCTCGCGGTCATCGAACGCGCCGAATGCCTGGTGATGGTGGTGCCACCCGAGATCGCGGCCATGACCGATGCGCGGCGGTCGCTGGCGATCTTCCGCGACATCATGAACGTGCCCGACAACCGCATGGAGCTCGTCCTCAACCAGCGGTCGCCCCACCCGCCGCTCGACCGCGCCGCGGTCGAATCGATCCTTGGTCGCAAGATGTCCGTCGTCGTCGGCTTCGACGACTCACGTCCAGAGGACTCGACGCTTGCCGGCGGCCTCGTTCTGCAGCACGACCCGTCGGCGATGGTGTCGCGCGGGGCGACCGAGGTCGCGCGCGTAATCCTGTCCAGTCTCAAGCTCGATGCATGACCGGTCCGGCAGGAGAAGCGGTGGCCAGGCGCTGGTCGAGTTTGCCCTCACCCTGCCGGTGCTCGTCCTCCTCGTCGCCGGCATCCTCGAGCTGGGCCGGGGCTACGCGTTCGCCATGGAAACCTCAGACGCCGCGAGCGACGCGGCACGGTTTGTAGCCGGCAAGACCACCAGCACCAACGGCCCCGGCCTGGCCGCCATGTGCAACCTGATCACCGCCGACCTGGCGGCCGTGACGACCAACGTCAGCTGTCCGACCCAGGTCGGTCACCCGCCGCCATTCGTCGCGGGAACCGATTACACAGTCCCGGTGGCGGGCCAGGCGGTGGTCGCGGTGTACTGCGGGACCAGCGCCAACTGCACCGGTTCGATACCCACGCTGTACCAATCGGAAGTCGATGTATTCGTTTACTACGGGTTCAGCGACCTCAACATCCTTGGCGGCGGCATCACGATCACGGGGTCGAGCCGCGCCACGACGTCATGGTGAGGCTGCGCGCCTCGGGCCAGGCGCTCATCGAGTTCGCCCTGATCGCGCCCGTCGTCTTCCTCCTGATCGGCGCCACGGTCGACCTGGGCCGCGGACTGCTCATCTACACCATGCTGCAGGGCGCCTCGCGCGATATGGCCAGGCAAGCGGTGCTCAGTTACTACAGCGGATCCAACACGCTGCCGCCGAACTGCACCGCGCTCGCCACGCCCTGCTCGCTCGGCCCGCTGACCGACCGCGCCCACCAGCTCGACCCACTTGGGATGTCCGTCGTCTACCAGGACTCCGCCGCCATCTCGAGCCCGCCGTCATATGGCACCTACACGCCCAACGCGAACCCGCTGCGCCCCGGCACCATCACGCTGACCGGCGCCATCAACCCAAGCACCGTCTACGTCTTCGTCTATGAGCTCGACGCAACCGGCGGCAATCCAAATCCCAGGTGGAGCTGCCCGACCTGTGCCGGGGTCAGCGGCGCCGCGGTGCGCACGTCCGGCCATCAGCTCGTCGTCGTCGACCTGAAGCTCCAGTGGAAGCCGGTCCTCAACACCCTGCTCGGCATCCCGAGCACGGTCACCTTCGACTCGCAGACGGTCGAGAGGCTCGAGTTCTGACGTGCGGCACCAAAAGCAGAAGGGTCAGGTGCTCGTCATCGTCGCGGTCTGGCTCCTCGCTTTGATTGGCTCGGCGGCGCTGATCCTCCTCACCGGCTCGGTCGAGTGGCAGCGCAACCAGCTCCAGCAGCTCGCCGACCAGGCGGCCCTCGATGCGGCCATGAAGATTGGGGTCGGCTGCTCCGCAGGCTCCGCGAGCACCGTCATCACCGAGGCCGACAACTTCATCGCCACCCAGCGCACACGCACCGGGAGCCTGACGATCGGCGCAGGCAGCTGCGCGGCGGGCTACACCGGCACCGACACATTCGCTAGCGGACTGACCGAGTCGATCCGCTATCCCTACCGCGCCCACCAACAGCAGGTCGAGGTGACCCTCACGCTGTCGCTTCCCATCTCCTTCGGCAACTACGCCGGCGCCTCGACGACCAATGTGACACGGCGTGCGGTGGCCCAACAGCTCAACGGCTCGACCCCGGCAGTGATCGCGGGCACGCTGGCGTGCACGGGCGGCGATTTCAATGTCGGCGGCAGCATCCTCGCCTCTAACGCGATCACCCTCGCCGGCGGATGCGCGGTGTACGCGCACAGCCGGTTCGACGCGGCGTCGAGCACCTACTCAGACACGGGCAACGTCTCCGTGTACGCCAACGCGCAGACCTGGGTCGGGGGCGGCGCGTGCGTCGCAGGCTCCAACTCGGCGTCGACGAGCGCAGTGTGCGCCGACGGCTTTGAGCTCGCCGGGCATAACTCGACAGCGTGCGGCACCTCGGGTACCAGCGCGTTTCTCGCCGCCGGCGTAGCCGCGATCCAGCCGAACCCGTGCGCGGGCGGAACCGGAGCGCAGCCAGTCGCGCCGGTGTCGGTGCTCCTTCCACCAGAGCCCAACACAGACCCGGCGGCGATCGCGACCCTGCGCAACAGCAGCGGAGGGGCTCTCGGCGCCGCCTGCAACCCGGCGGGTGTGTACCCGAACATCACGGCCGGCGGAGTCGTGGTTGGCACCGGTCTGGGACCCTCGCCCGCAGCGACGGACGCCAGCGGCTTCTACCACTTCAGGCCCAGCTGCTACGGCTACCTCGACCTGGCGGCGCTGGCCCCGGCGACCATCGCCTTGGTCCAGGCCGGACCCGAGTCATCCAACAAGAGAAACCCGACCGCGTCCCTCCCCATCGCCAGCACCGCCGGCGACTTGCTGGTCGCGACTGCCAACGGCGATCCGACCAATACGGCGTACACGGCCCCCGCGGGGTGGGTGCGGGCGACCGCCGTCAACCAGGGTGGAGCGGCCAGGACGGAGATCTGGTACTACCCCGACAACCCGGGCGGGATCACCAGCGTCACCTTCGGGACGCCAAACAATACGATCGTCCAGCTCACGGAGTGGTCTGGCGTGGCCACAGTTGCGCCCCTGGACCAGACAGGCGCTCAGGCGATCAGCTCGAGCACCACGACGGCCACCAACTCGACCAGCGGCCCCATGACCCAGGCCAACGAGCTCGTGATCACAAACGAGGGCTACAACGCGGGCGGCGGCGCCACCTTCACCCCAGGAGCGGGTTGGACAACGCTGGTCAACAACACAGCCCGCGACTTTGCCTCGGAATACCGCCTCAACCTGCCGGCCGGCGTGGCCAGCGAGACGGTGACCAGCAGCTCGGCGACGACCTGGGCTCTCACAATTGCTACCTTCAAGCCCGCGGGTGCCGGCGGCGGAGCCGTGCTCGACCCTGGCTTCTACCACTTCAACGGCTCAGGGTTTGCGGGTGGCGGCGGGATCTGCCTCAATGGCGTGGGGCTCCTGGCGCGCGATGTGACGCTCGAGTTCGTCAACCAGGCGGGCTTCTCGACTGGCACCTGCGCCCCTGGGGGTGGCGCCAGCTGCACAACCGCGACCTGCCAGTTCGGCTCCACGCCGTGCTCGATCGCGACCTGCCCGCCCAACGCGGCCGCCGACTCGGCGGGAGGCGGCTACACGTGGTTCGCGGCGCCATGCTCCTCAGCGCCAGCCGGAGACGCCAGCTGCCCTGGATCCAGCTGGTGCCCGACGGGGGATCGCGCCTGCTGGAACCTCCTGATCTGGGCGACGGCCAGCAACACGGGCCAGGTCGCCATCAAGGGCATCGCGGCCGAGCACTGGCTGCTGGGATCGGTCTTCTGGCCCGGCACGTGCACTGACACCGTCAACGGGACGAGCACGATCGCCGGCACACTGGCGTGCGGCACCCTGTCGGTCTCGGCGGCCGGCGGAGCGGGGATCGCCGTCGGAAGCGACTACGGGATCAATACCGCCCTCGTCGAGGCGATTCTCATTGAATGAGTTGCTTTAGGGCGTCCCTTTTGTGAAGCTAGCGCCCACCTAAATGTCAATTGCCTCCTCCGCCCTCGCCCGTCCGCGCCGCGGCCGCCTCTACATCGTCATCGGAGCCGTGCTCGCCGTGATCGCTTTTGCGACTGCGGCGGGCATCGCCAGCCTTCCGCTGATCCAGGGCAGCACCACCGGGACGAGGGTCGTCGTCGCAAGCCACGACATCGCGGCTCGGACTGTGATCTCGGCCTCCGACCTCACCTTGAGCAACATCGCTTCTCCCCCGCCCGAGGCTTTCACGCGGGTCGCGGACGTGGCCGGCAAGGGCGCGCGCGTGAACATACCCGCCGGCATGGCCGTCAGCGCCAACCTGGTCGCGCCGTCCGGTGATCTCGTGAGCAGCAGTGACGTCGCCTACCTGCCGATCCCCAAGGGCTGGGTCGCGGTGACCGTGCCGACCAACGAGCAGGTCGGGGTCGGCGGTTACGTCCAGGTCGGGGATAGGATCACCATGCTCGCGACCGTCAACACACAGATCCTCGGCCAAAACCCTGGCCGCTCGGTGGTGCTGACCGTCTTCCGCGACGTCGACGTGCTGCGGGTAGGCCCGGCGAACAGCGGCAGCGGCGCCGCGAGTGGAGTGGTGACCAGCAGCCTCACCGTGCTCATGACCGCTTGCGATTCCGAGTACCTCTTCTGGCTGCTGAACAACGCCTCCATGAAGTACGTGCTGGAGTCCTACACCGACTACCAGGGTGTGCCGACGCAGCCCGACACCAAGTGCCCGAGCGTCTCTTCGGCCACGGGCGTGGGCCCCAAAGACGTCGACGCTCGCTGGCACTTCACCACCCACTAGGTCGTGGGCACAGCGATCATCCTGGTCGCAGTCGCCGCGGCCATCGGGGTTGGCCTCGTCGTCTACGGGATGGTCCGCTCCCAGCAGGCGGTGGGTCCCGAGGAGTCGGTCCGCGCTTCGTACCGAACTCTGGCTGACGTCCGCGAGCAGCTGAGGCGTCGCTTCGAGTCCACAGGGACCCCAGCGTGGATCGCGTCCGACCAGCGCACGACCAAGCTGCAGCGCGACCTGGTGAGCGCGGACATCGAGCTGCGACCGTACGAGTTCCGGTTGATCCAGGGCGGCTTCGCGCTGCTGTTTGCTGTGATCGGCCTTCTCCGGTTCGGGATCGGAGCCGAGTTCCTGGTTCTCGCGGTGATCGGCTACGTGCTTCCGTCGTTATACCTGCGCAATCGGCGGGGCCGCCGACTTCGCGAGTTCGACGCGGGCCTCCCGCGCGCGATGGAGCTGATCGCGAACTCGATCAAGGCCGGCCAGTCGGTGGCGCAGTCGCTGAGCGCCGTCACCGACAACGCGGGGCCGCCGGTCTCCGACGAGTTCGCCCTCGCCCGCCGCGAGATCGAGCTCGGTGCCTCGATCGACAGCGCGCTGAACAACATGGTCAAGCGGATCGGCAGCAACGACCTTCGCCTGATGGTGATGGTGATCACGATCCAGCGCTCGGTCGGTGGTGACCTCCCTGGCATCCTCACCACACTCGCCGACACGATGCGGCAGCGCGAGGAGATGCGTGCCGAGATCAGCGCCGCGACCGCGCAGTCGCGTGCGACGGCGCTGATCATCACGCTGCTCCCTATCGTCACCGCGGTCCTTCTCTACTTCCTGGTCCGCGATTACTTCCTGCCGATGGTTACCAACCCCCTGGGCTGGGTGATGCTGATCTTGGCCGGATTCCTGCTGTTCATCGGCAACCTGATCATCCGGCGGCTAACGGCGATCGCATGAACGGCCTTCCGCTTGTCGTCGGGATCGCGGCCGCCGCCGGCGCCTACCTGCTGACCATCGGCATCATTGCCTCGCGCGCGGCGGATGCCACGGCCCTCGCCCGCGAGCGGCTGGCCCGCCAGGAGGTCGGCCTTGGCCAGAGTGCTGTCGCCCTGGAGCTCGAAAAGCCGTTCACGGAGAGACTCTTCGGCCCTCTGCGCAAATGGATCAACCGCCAGATGACCCGCATGACGCCAGAGGCCCAGGCGATCAACTTCCGGCGTCAGCTCGACTTTGTCGGCAACCCGCTCAACCTCGACCCGGCGGGACTGCAGACCCTGCGCATCGCCGGGGCAGCCGGCCTGGGCGCCATCGGCATCGCGATCGGCCTTTTCATCGGCACTCCTTTTGTCATCGGCCTCTCGCTGTTGATCGGAGTCGCGCTCGGCTTCTATCTCCCCGTGTTCTGGCTGGATCAGCTGGTGCGCGATCGCCGGGCCGAGCTCGAGGCGTCGCTTCCGAACGCGCTCGACGTCGTGGCCATCAGCATGGAGGCGGGCCTCGGCCTCGACCGCGCCCTCGAGCAGCTGGTACGCCACCAGGACGACTCCCTGACACTGCTCGTTGCCCGCGCGCTGCGCGAGATCCAGCTCGGCCGGCCCCGCCACCAGGCGCTGGAGGAGATGGCCGAGGCAACCGGCATCGACGACTTCTCGTCGCTGGTGCGAGGCATCCTATACGCGGAGCGCACGGGCGTGCCAATCGCGCGCACCATCGCCGCGCACGCCGCCCAGATGCGCGTCAAGCGCCGACTCAAGATCCGCACCGAGGCCGCGCGGGCCTCGCTGAAGATCCTCATTCCCACCGTGGGCTGCGTCTTTCCGACCCTGTGGCTGGTGCTGCTCGGGCCGGCGCTGATCGTCGTCCTGACGATCTCCTCTAAGTAACGTGGCTTTGGCGGCCGGGTTCATCCCGGCCGCGACACATTGCAATCGACTCCGGGCGCCGTGTGTGGAAGGCTACTTAAACAATCCGAACCATATGCCGGAATGCGAGCAGCCCCGGCGCGAAGCGCCCTACCTGCCAGGGCTCCCGCGCGTCAGCGCGGGAACACCTCTGGGTTTCCTCTCATAAGAGGAACGGGTTCGTCGTCCTTTCGCGGCCGATCGTGGACGGGGGACCGTGCCCGCTGTACACGATGAGGTCGTCCGGTAGCGACAGCAGCTGCGTGCGGATCCCCTCGATGAGCGCCCTCCCGTCGGAGTTGGCGAAGTCGGAGCGGCCGATCGAGCCGGCGAAAAGCGCGTCGCCCGTGAACAGGTAGCCGTCGATCTTCAGCGTCACCCCGCCGGGGCTGTGGCCCGGGGTGTGCAAGACCTCGAACTCGAGCGAGCCCGCGCGGTACTTCTCACCGGGGATCAGGCTCGCGACGTTGTCGACCTGCGTCGCGATCGGGCCAAACTCGCGGCGCAGCGGCCGTCCCTCGGCGACCACCGCTCGCTCCGAATCGTGGACCGCGATCGGGACCGGCCCGAGCGCTTCACGCAGCTCGTGCAGCCCGGCGATGTGGTCGAGGTCGGTGTGCGTGAGCACGATCGCCTTCACATCAGCGCCACGCCGGCGCGCCGCCTCGATGACGAGCTCGGGCTCCAGGTTGGAGTCGATGACCGCCGCGTCGTGCGTGTCCTCGTCTTCGACGAGGTACGAGTTGGTGCCGAAGCGGCGGTCGGCCGTAACTTCGACGCGAATCGTCAATCGAGCTGCTTGCGGACGATCAGGTGCCGCTCGGTCTCGCGGTAAGTCTCGAAACCGGCGCGCAGGAACATGCTCAGCGGGCCGCGGTAGTTCGATTGCGCGGACTTGAGCTCTTTGACGGGGTAAGCTTCGGCGCTCTTGACACCGCGCCGGCGGAGGCGGTCGAGGGCAGCGTCCAGCAGCGCCGTCGCCACGCCGTGCTGCCGATAGGGCGCGGCGATCACGAAGCACGCAAGCGAGCCGACGCCCTGCTGCTCGGCCGCGTTCAGGCCGAAGCGATGCATTACACCGTTCAGGCGCGTGGTCTCGCCGTAGTTGCACCAACCCACCGGTTTGCCGTCGACGTAGGCGAGAAGCGCGGTCACGTTCCCTGCCTTGATCGCTTTGCTCATGTCGCGACGGTTGTCCTGCGCCGTGCGCACTGCCCACTCCTCGTCCGTCTGCGTGCGGTGGGTCTCCATGCAGTAGCACGACTGCCACCCGGGGAAATCGCGAAACGCGTGGTGGTCGAAGAACGACTGGTAGTCGGCGAGGCGATCAGGGGTCACGTCGTGGACCTGGATCTCGCCGATGCTCGGCAGGCGCGCGATCTCGGCCTGAGCGACGGGATCGTGCTCGAGGCGCAACCCCTGCAGGATGTTGTCGGCCTCAGATTCCAGCAGTCCGGCGACCATCGCGGTGGCTTCCCACGACATGCGCACTCGGCAACCCTTGCCGGCTCGGGCCAGCTCCCACGTCAGCGTGTGCGGCGGCTGCTTCGCGAAGGTGGGTGTGTAAAGGAACCTGGTGTGCAACACGAGGCGCTTCGGCGCTGCGACCTCGATCACCTCTGATTCCTCGGCCGCGGCGCCCAGGCCGTCGACCCAGCGGATCCTGCCGCCTGCTTTGAACTCGCCTTCAGGCGTCAGCCGGTAATACCAGCGATGACGCTCTGGCGAGACGAGCGCCTTCCAGGCTGTCTCGATCGGGGCTTCGATACGGACCTCCCGGTGGCCCATCACGAGGCTTCGCGCGCCACCGTGTGAACGTCTTTGACGCCCTCCAGCTTCTCCATCAGGCGCGACAGCTGGGCGAGAGAGTCGATCTCCACGGTCGCCGAAACGACCGCCGTCTTGTCGTCATAGACGTGAACCTCGAGCGCCGACATGTTCACGCGGTTTTCGGCCACGACCGTGGCGATGTCGCGCATCAGGCCCTGGCGGTCCCACGCCTCGATCTTGATCGCGACGGGATACAGGTGCGTGGCGCCGGCCTCCCAATCGACGGGCACGACGCGCGACGAATCCTGCGCGTTGACCGCATTGATGCAGTCGGCGCGGTGCACGGTGACGCCCTTGCCGCGGGTGGTGTAGCCGACGATCGCGTCGCCGGGCACCGGCTGGCAGCAGGTGGCGATGGTGGTGAGGATGCCCTTCTCGCCGCGGACGAGCACACGCGGCGAGGGATGCACCTGCGGGATGAGCGGGATGGTTCGCAGGTCGCTGCCCGGCGTGTCGAGGTTGAGCGCCATCCGCATCACGACCGCATGTGGACTCAGATCGCCATATCCGATGGCGGCCATGAAGTCGTCTACACCGGCGAACTTGTGCAGGTTCGCGATGTCGAGCAGCTTCGACTCGGGCAGGTCGGCGAGGGTGACGCGGTGCATGCGATGGAGCTCTTTGTCGAGAAGGTCGTGGCCCTTGGCCACGTTCTCCTCGCGCCGCTGGCTCTTGAACCACTTGCGGATCCTCTCCCTGGCGGAAGCGCTCTTGACGAAGTTCAACCAGTCGCGGCTGGGGCCGTGCGGGCCTTTCGAGGTGAGGATCTCCACGATCTCGCCGTTCTGGAGCGCGTAGTCCAGCGGCACCATCCGGCCGTTGACCTTGGCGCCGATGCAGCGATGGCCGACTTCGGTGTGGATGCGGTACGCGAAGTCGACCGGCGTCGAGTCGGCGGGAAGGTTGATCACGTCGCCGCGGGGGGTGAAGACGTAGACCTCGTCCTGGAAAAGGTCGACCTTGACCGTGTTGACGAACGACTCCGCGTCCCCGACCTCGTTCTGCCACTCGAGAAGGCTGCGGAGCCATGAAAGCTTCTGATCGAAGCTCGCGTCCTTGCCGCCTTCCTTGTATGTCCAGTGCGCCGCAACCCCGAACTCGGCGACCCGGTGCATCTCCTGCGTGCGGATCTGGATCTCGATCGGCTCGCCCGTATGTGTGATCACGGTCGTGTGCAAGGACTGGTAGCCGTTCGACTTCGGCATCGCGACGTAGTCCTTGAACCGGCCGGGCATCGGCTTCCACAGCGAGTGGACGACACCCAAGACCCCGTAGCAGTCGCGCACCGTGTCGACCAGGACACGGATCGCCGACAGGTCGTAGATCTCGGAGAATTCCTTGCTCTCGCGGGTCATCTTCTGCCAGACGGAGTAGATGTGCTTGGGCCGCCCGGTGATCTCGGCCTGGATCCCGACCTTCTCGAGCTCGCGGGCGAGTATCTCGCGGAGGTCCGAGACGAGCGACTCGCGGTCCGCACGGTTGCGCGCGATCCGGCCGATGACGTCCTCGTAGGCATCGGGCTCGAGGTTGCGGAAGGCCAGGTCTTCGAGCTCCCACTTGATCTGGCCGATCCCGAGCCGATGGGCCAGGGGGGCGTAGATGTCGAGCGTCTCCCGCGAGATCTTGCGACGCTTGGCCTCGGCCAGCGGCTCCAGCGTGCGCATGTTGTGGAGGCGGTCGGCAAGTTTGATCAGGACGACCCGCAGGTCCTCCGCCATCGCCACCATCATCTTGCGGATGTTCTCCGCCTGCTGCTGCTGGTCCGTGCGCAGGGAGATCCGGCCCAGCTTGGTGACCCCGTCGACAAGGCGCGCGACCTCTGGCCCGAACTCCTTCCCGACCTCCTCGGCGGTCAGGTTGGTGTCCTCGACAGTGTCGTGGAGCAGCGCGGCGGCGATGGTCTCGGCGTCCAGCTCGAGGTCGGCCAGGATCGCGGCCACCTCCAGCGGGTGGTTGACGTAGTCCTCTCCGGACAGCCGGCGCTGGCCCGTGTGGGCGGTCGCGGCCCTCTCGTACGCCTTGCGGACCATCTGCTGGCCCTTCGGGTCGAGGTGGTCGGCGATCCTGAGGAGCTCGGAAACCGTCACTTTCTACCTGGCATGCAAGTTTAGGTTCGCTATCCAGGTTCCCCCGCGGAACGCGAACCTAGACTTACTTGCCGCCAAATGAGCTGGGAACGCTCTGCCAACACTCTACGAATCGGCTTTGCGGCCGCCGCCGCGGTGCTGATCCTGGCCGGCGCCTCCCTCAACGCCGCGGGTCGGGATGCGGGTGCGCTGGCCGCGGCGGCCGTGGCCGGCCTGCTGGCGCTCGCGGCAGGGATCGCGTTTCGCCGCTGGCGGCTGGCCGCCTTCCTCGGTATCGCGTCACTCGTCCTCATCTTCGTCATCGCTCAGTTCACCCCCCCGCCGAGTGACCTGATCTTCCAGCTGCCGGGTGTGGTCCTCATCGGGGTTGGGGGCGTTTTCGCCTCCCTGGCCTATGGCAGGTTTGGCCTCGCCTTGCAGCAGCAGCTGGAGCAGATCGGCGGCCTCCACGGTCTGCTGGAGCAGAAACACAGCGCCTTCGTGGCGGCCACCTCCGACCTGGATGGGACGGAGCCGGGGGACACCGCGGCGATCACGGCCGGCATCGCCCGCCACGTGGGCGCGGACATCGCGTGCTGCTACCTTGCCTCGGCCGACGGCCGCCGCTACGTCCCCCAGCCGCCCGGGATTGGCATCGAGCGCCTCCGCCCGCAGGCCGTGAACCGCCCGCATGACAACGCCGGACCTCTGCTGTCGGCGATGGAATCCCGCGTTCCGTACGCGGCGGCGGACGAAAATGTCCTCGCCGAGCTGATCAACTACCTGCCCGAGGACTTCCACCTCCAGGGCCTGCTTGCGGTGCCGATGCCGGTCGTCGACCACGTGGGCGGATTTCTCATCCTGGGCAAGACCGGTGGTCTCTTCAGCGAGGACGATGTGCGTCTCGGGACCACGCTCGCGGCTCGCGCAGGGGCGCAGGTCGCCAGCGCCCACCTGGTCGCCCAGATGCGCCAGGAGTCGGCCCGCTACTCGCTCATGAACGAGCTGGTCAAGGAAGCCTCGGGCAAGACCATGAACGAGGTCCTCGACCTGGTCCTCGGGCGCGGCACCCAGGTGATCCGCTACGACGCCGGCCGCGCAGTCATGTTCCAGGAGGACAACACCTACGCCGGGCTGGACGGCGGCGCATCGGAGCCTATCGAGGGTCCTCTCGTGCGCGTCCAGGAGGGCGAGACGATGCTGCGCAACCTGGTCACGGAGGAAGAGGGGCTCTACAGCGGGCTTCACCCCGAGCAGCTCGGGGGCACCGTCAACGAGGCGCTCACGCCAATCCGCGGCAAGTCCGGCGTCGTCGGCGCGCTCTGCCTCGGCAGGCGCGGAACCTCGGGCTTCAGCCAGCAGGACCTCGGCGCTCTCAACGACCTGGGATCGATGGCGGGCGTCGCGGTCGAGAACTCGCGCATCCTCCAGGTCGTCACGGGACAGGCGTCGCGGCTCGACACCGCGCTCGACGCGCTGGGCGAGGTGTCGGCGGCACTTACCACCGTCACCCAGGGTTCGAACGTGCTCGAGCAGAAGACCCTGGAGACTGCGATCCGCGTCCTCGACGGCACCGCGGGCCTCCTGACCCGCTCCCACGAGGGCGGCCAGCAGGTGGCGATCATGTCGGCCGGCTTTCCATCGGAGCTTGACGGCCTGGGGTTTCAGAACGGCCAGGGGATCGTCGGCGCCACCATGCTCAGCCGGAGAGCGACCGCGGTCGCCGACCTGCTGGCGAACCCTGACCTCGCCGCTCCCCCCGACCTGGGGGCCGCGGGCTTCCAGGCGGCGATCTGCACTCCGATGCTGGAAGAGGGTGAGCTGTGGGGCACGCTCTCGGTCTTCGACAACAAGAAGCGCGAGTGGACGACCGACGACCAGCGTGTGCTGGCCACCCTGGGCAACCAGGGCGTGGTCGCCGTTCGCAACGCCGAGCTCTACGAGAAGAACGAACGGAGCATCTGGGAGCTGCGCAACCTGCAGGAGGCGCTGCAGGCCGCAACCTCCACCCTCGATCTCAACCAGGTGCTGCAGCAGGTGCTGGCCGGGGCGGCGAAGGCATCCTCCGCGCAGATCGGATGCCTGGCCCTGCAAGACGAGGGCAGGCTCGTCCTGAAGGGCGGGTTCGGGACCGACGCTCACACGGCGGAGAAGCTGGCCCTGGAGCTCGGCGGCGACATCTGCCGCCACGTCATGGAGTCGGGCGAGCCGGTGATGGAGGCGATGGAGCAGGACGCAGCGGCGGACAGCCCGCTCAACCCGCGCGCGGTGCTGTGCGTGCCGATCACCCTGCGCGGCAAGCCGCTGGGCGTCGTGTTCCTCGCTCACTACCAGGTAGGCCACGCCTTCACCGCCGACCATCGCAACCTGGTGACCGAGCTGGCGGCGCAGGCGGCGGTGGCGATCGACAATGCCCGCCTCTTCAAGGACCGCGAGGAAGTCATCCTCGCCTCGCTCGAGGCGCTCGCCAACGCGGTCGACGCGCGCGACCCCTACACCGCCGGCCACTCCGAGCGGGTGACGGAGTACTCGCTGATGATCGCGCGGCAGATGCGCTACGCGCCCAAGGACCCAGGCGCGTGGACGCGACTGGAACGCGGCGGTCGGTTGCACGACATCGGCAAGATCGGCGTCCCCGATGTCGTCCTGCAGAAGACGGGCAAGCTCACCGACGCCGAGTTCGAGAAGATGAAGAGTCACACGGTCGTCGGCTTCAACATCCTCAGCGGCCTGCGCATGCTGACTGACGAGCTCGTCATCGTGCGCTCACACCACGAGCGCTACGACGGCAAGGGCTATCCCGATCGCAAGAAGGGCGACGAGCTGCCGATGTACGCGTGGATCGTCAGCGCGGCCGACGCGATCGACGCCATGACATCGGACCGGCCTTACCGGCGCGGAATGGCGCTGGACGTCGCGGTCGAGCAGGTCCGAGCCGGCGCCGGAACACACTTCCATCCTGACGTGGCCGAGGCGGTGCTCGACGCCGCCGAGAACGGCATGCTGAAACTGATCCCGCAGAAGTCGCTGCACCCGGACGCGCCGCAGGTCGGGGCGTTCGAGAACCCGATCGGCTAGCACGTAACTCCTCCCCATTCATGGGGAGGTGGCCGGCAAAGCCGGCCGGAGGGGCTCAGTAGGCCTTCGCCAGGGCCACTCGGTACCTCGCCGCCTTGCCGCAGACGAGGCATTTGCCTGAAGGCTTGGCGTCCTGGTCGATGGTGCGAATCGTCACGCCACCGGCGTCGGCCTTGATGCGGGCCTCCTCATCCGCTTCCCCGCACCACTCCGTCCAGACGAAGCCGCCGCGCTCGCGGTAGTGCGCCACCACCTCGTCCAGCGTCCCGAGCTCGAACGTGTTGTCGCGTTGAAACTGGAGGGCGCGCTCGTACAGCCTGCGCTGGAACTCGTCGA
This sequence comes from Candidatus Dormiibacterota bacterium, assembly GCA_036395015.1. GTDB lineage: Bacteria > Chloroflexota > Dormibacteria > Dormibacterales > Dormibacteraceae > 40CM-4-65-16. The sequence goes on from DASWDZ010000033.1 coordinate 17,140, forward strand.
GCTCCTTGCGCAATCGATCGGCCAGGCCCGCAACCGGGACGCCGGTTTTCTGCCGCGTGAGGCGTTCGACCATCTCGACCTGTCCCGCGTCCGCATCGCGGGCCCCGACGTTCAGCCGGATAGGCACGCCCTTCAACTCCCAGTGCGCGTACTTGTCACCGGGTCGCTCGTCGCGCCAGTCGACACGGTGCCGGACCCCCGCGGCCTTCAGCTCGGGCGTCCATGTCTTGATGAATCGATCGACCTTGGCACGGCTCTCGTCGTCGCGAAAGATGGGGACCACGACGACCTGGACCGGCGCCACCCGAGGAGGCACGACCAAGCCTGAGTCGTCGCCGTGCGCCATGACCAGCGCACCGACGAGCCGCGTGCTGATGCCCCACGAGGTCGAGTGGCAGAGCTCACGCGCGTTCTCTTTATTCGAGAACGAGATGTCGTAGGCGCGCGCAAAGTTCTGCCCGAAGTAATGCGAGGTGCCCATCTGCAGCGCTAGGCCGTCGCGCATGAGGCCCTCGACGGTCAGCGTGTAGACCGCGCCCGGAAACGTCTCCGCGGGAGACTTCTTGCCGACCAGCACCGGCACCGCCAGCCAGTCCTCGGCGATGGAGCGGTAGTAGCCGAGGATCAGGCCGGCCTCTTCCATCGCCTCCTCGGCGGACGCGTGGAACGTGTGGCCCTCCTGCCACCAGAACTCGCGGCTGCGCAGGAACAGGCGCGAGCGCATCTCCCAGCGCACGACGCTGTTCCACTGGTTGGTGAGCTTGGGCAGGTCGCGGTGGCTCTGGATGTATCGCTTGATCAGCGGGCCGATGATCGTCTCCGACGTGGGTCGCACCGCCAGCGGCTCCTCCAGCTCCTCCATGCCGCCGCCTGCTTTCGTCACCCACGCGACCTCCGGTGCGAAGCCCTCGACGTGCTCGGCTTCTTTGACCAGAAACTCGCGGGGGATCAGGAGCGGGAACGCCCAGTTCTCGTGCCCGCTCTCTTTGATCATGTCGTCGAAGGCGCGCATGATCGCCTCCCACATCGCCCAGCCGTACGGCCGGACGACCATCATGCCCCGGATCCCCGACCAATCCGCGAGCTCCGCCTTGCGGACGACGTCCGTGTACCAGCGGTCGAAGTCGTCCGACATCTTGGTGACTTCTTTCACGAAGTCCTGCTGCTCCTCGACTTCCTGCTTCATCCGTTTTCGCTCCACGACTAAGTAATCAGCCTCGCGAGTACTGCCCGGTCCCCATACGGCGGACTCGCCGCCGACCTCCCCAGCAAGTGGGGATGTGAGGCCGGGCTAGGACGGGAGCGGCGCCGGCGCAGGGGCGATGTGCTCGGCCGCGATCGCGTCGATCTCAGCCAGCAGCACTGTGAGCAACTCCTCCTGGGGCACGGTGCGATACAGCTTACCTTTCTTGAAAATCACGCCCTTCCCACGCCCGCCCGTGACGCCGATGTCGGCGTGGCGCGCTTCGGCGGGACCGTTGACCACGCAGCCCATCACCGCGACCGTGATCGGAACGCGCAGCCTGGCGATGTAGGCCTCCACTGCCTTGACCGTTGGCACCATGTCGTACTCGAGGCGCCCACACGTTGGGCAAGCGATCAGGGTCGGGCTCTCGTGGCGGAAGGCGAGCGTCTTCAGGATCTCGTGCGCCACGCGCACCTCCTCACGTGGATCCGAGGTGGCGAGCGAGACACGGATCGTGTCGCCGATGCCCTCGCTGAGGAGGATGCCGAGGCCGACCGAGCTGCGGATGCTCCCCGCCTCGACGGGGCCCGACTCTGTGACTCCTAAATGGATCGGGTACGGTCGCGCGGCGGCGAACTTGCGGTTGGCCAGGATGTTGGTCCATACGTCCGTGGCCTTGAGTGAGACCTTGACGTAGCCTGGCCCGTAGTCCAGGTCTTCGAGGATCTTGCAGTGGCCGAGCGCGACCTCGACCATCCGCTCCGCGGTCTGCTCGCGGTCGTCCCGGTCGATGTGGTGCTGCTCGCGCAGGCTCTTGTGCACCTCCTCGGGCAGCGATCCCGCGTTGACGCCGATCCGGAACGGGATCTGCCGTTCCTTGGCGGCAGTGACGACCTTGATGACCTTGTCTCGGTCGGGGATGTTGCCGGGGTTCAACCGGAGGCAGTGGACGCCGGCATCGATCGCCATCAGCGCAAGCGTGTGGTCGTAGTGGATGTCCGCGATCACGGGGAGTGGTGACCCCTTGACGATCTCCTTCAGCGCTTCCGCCGCCTCGCGGTCGGGGACAGCGGGCCGGACGATCTCACAGCCGGCCTCCTGCAGCTCGTGGATCTGCCGGAGCGTGGCCTTGACGTCGCGAGTGTCGGTCTTGGTCATCGTCTGGACGGCGATGGGCGCCGCGCCGCCGATGACCACGCCACCGATGTTGACCGGGATCGACTTGCGCCGCGCCGCGAGCGCCATCAGGGCTGCAGTCCGGGGAACTGACCAGTGGCGATGCGCTGGATGTCGAGGAAGCTGATGACCGCCGCGAGCGCAAGCAGCGCGACCAGGCCGATGCGCTGGAAGTTGAGCTCGGCAGTCCGGTCAAAGGGCCGGCGGCGGAGGACCTCGATCAACACCACGACCATGCGCCCACCGTCGAGGGCGAGGAACGGCAGCAGGTTGGTGAACCCGAGCGCGACCGAGAGCAGGGCCACGATGAAGATGTACGTGTCGAACCCCTGGTCGACCGACTGCGCAGCCACGTCGGCGATCCCGATCGGGCCCGTGACTCCGTTCGGTCCCAACAGGCCTCCGGGAACCTGGCCGGTGATCAGCTGCGACAGGCCGCTGATGATGTTGACCACGGCCGTAAACGGGAAGGTGACCCCAGTGACGACCGCCATCTGCGGGGTGAAGACGCCCATGACCCTGACGCCCATCTGGTACTGGCACTTCTCCGCGCAGACGTTGACTGGTGTGACCGTGACGGTGAACGGCGTGCCATCGGCGTGCACACCGGTGATGACCAGGGGAGCTCCAGGCCTGGAGTCTTCCGCCTGGCGCAGCTGGTCGGGCCGAGTCATCGGCACGCCGTCGACCGTCTTGATCGTGTCTCCCGCGCGGAACCCCGCCGCCGCGGCAGGCGTGTTGGCCGCGACGGTGACGATCTTGCCGGGGTTGCTGTTGACCTGGCTCAGCCCGAGGGCGGTGATCAGGATGATCGCCACGAGGAAGTTGGCGACCGGGCCTGCGGCCAGGATCAGCAGGCGCTGCCAGGCCGCCTTGTGGTGAAAGCCGTTGGGATCGTCGAAGTCGCCTGCCTCCATGCCTCCCATCCGGACGTAGCCCAGGATTGGCAGCGCCCTGATCGCGTAGACCGTCCCGCCGCGAGTGGCGGACCACAGCCGGGTGCCGGCGCCGATCGAGAACTCGATCACCCGGACGCCGAACAGCTTCGCCAGGGCGAAGTGCCCTGCCTCGTGCGGGGCGATCAGGAGCAGGAACATGCCCGCGATCCCGAGGACGTAGAGGAGGCCGCTCATGTGGCCCTCAGACTACCGGAGGAATCGGCGATCCAATCCCGGGTCCAGCGGTCCGCCTCGAGGATCTCTTCGAGCGTGTCGCCGCAGCCCGGGAACGCGTCCAGGGCCCGCTCGACCGTCCGGATGATGCCGCTGTAGGGGAGCTCGCGGGCCAGGAAGGCCTTCACCGCCTCCTCGTTGGCCGCGTTCAGGACCGCCGGGTGGCCTCCCCCATGCGCAGCCGCCTCGCGCGCCAGGCGGACGCTCGGAAAGCGGGCCTCGTCCAGGTCGTGAAACTCGAGGCCGCTGAGCTCTTTGATCGTGGTCGGGGGTACGGCCTCGGCCAGGCGGTCGGGGTACGCGAGAGCGACCGCGATTGGCAGCCTCATGTCAGGGCGGCCCAGCTGGGCCTTGAGCGAGCCGTCGACGAACTCCACCAGGGAGTGAACGACGCTCTGGGGGTGGATGGATACGGAGATCGCGTCGAGCGCGATCCCGAAGAGATGGTGGGCTTCGATGATCTCAAGGCCCTTGTTCATCAGGGTCGCCGAGTCGATGGTGACCTTCGGCCCCATCGACCATCTGGGGTGGTTCAGCGCCTGCTCGACCGTGACCTGGTCCAGGTCGAGGTCGCGCTGCGCCCAGAAGGGCCCGCCGCTCGCCGTGAGGATAAGCCGGCGCACGTTGGCGCGCTCCTCGCCCCAGAGGCACTGCCAGATCGCGCTGTGCTCCGAATCCACCGGCCTGATGCCACGTTCGCCCGCGGCCTTCATGACCAGCGCGCCGGCCATGACGAGGACCTCCTTCGTGGCCAGCGCGATCTCCTTGCCCGCCCGGAGCGCCGACATGGTCGGCGGCAACGCCCGGGCGCCGGGAATCGCCACGACGACCAGGTCGCAGCGAGGATCCGTGACCATCGCCTCGACCTGTTGGTCGAAGTCCGGTTCGCCCGCATGGCCGTGAACCACGTAATCGACCGTGCGGTTGGTGGCGCGCACGCCCTCGGTCAGCCCGAAGAGCTTGAAGCGGCCTGGGTTGCGGTCGATCACGTCGAGCGTCTGCTGACCGATGGACCCGGTCGCACCGAGGACCACGACGTTCAAGGGACGCGTCATCTATATGAGGTGGAAGACCGTCACGTAGATGTACACGAGGATCGGCGGGAAGAGGATGGAGTCGATCCGGTCGAGAACTCCGCCATGCCCTGGAATCAGATGCGACGAATCCTTGACCTCGGCGATGCGCTTCATCTGCGACTCGACGAGGTCGCCCACCTGTCCGCTGGTGCCGACCAGGAGCCCAAGCACCACCGCGTGCAGCGGGTTCATCCCTAGCACGCCTGAGACGCCGATGATCATCACAAGCACGGCGCCCACGACGCCGGCGACCGCACCCTCGACAGTCTTGCGTGGGCTGATCGAAGCGAAGAACGGATGCCGGCCGATCCGGCTTCCGACCAGCAGCGCGGCGGCGTCGCTGACGACGACCGCCAAGATCGTGAACAGGGTCCAGACGGTGCCGTGGGGTTGCGACGTGTAGAGCAGGAGGTAGTAGTTGAACGGCATGCCGATGTACAGCGCGCCGGCAAGCCCCATCGCCCACCGGCTCAGACCCTGGCGCCTGCCGGGAAGCACCAGGAACGCGCCGAGCCCGCCGACGAGCGCAAGCGAAAGCACCAGGGTGACCGGGATCTCTTTGAGGACCGTGCCGCTGAAGGCGAAGAACACGCCGAGCGGGTACAGGAGCCACGCCGGCGCACGGGAGCCCATCCCGTCTGAGAGTCCGTTGAACTCCCACAGCGCAAGCCCGCCGATGATCAGCACCAGTGCGTAGACGCCGTAAACACCGGCCAGGACCAGGCCGATGACAACCGCGAGGATCACGAAGGCGCTCAGGATGCGCACCATCAGCGGGCTCGGCTTCCAGCCTCCGATCATCGACATGTTCCTCGTCGTCAACCTGCACCACCCACGCTTACACGTGGGGACCCCGATAAGGATTCGGGTCGTGCGCCGAAGCGACGGACGCGCGACGCGTATTCGACGAGCGCCGCCTTCAGGTCGTCGGGGCTGAAATCTGGCCACAGTGTCTCGGTGACGACGATCTCCGCGTAGGCACTCTGCCACAGAAGAAAGTTGCTCACGCGGTGCTCGCCCGCCGTGCGGATGATCAGGTCGGGGTCGGGCAGCGACGGCTGGTACATGCGTGCCGAGATCGCCGCTTCGTCGACGTCCTCAGGCGAAACGCCGTCGCGGACGATGCTGCGCACGGAGTCGACGATCTCCGCACGGCCTCCGTAGTTGAGACAGACGTTGAGGACCCCGTTCTTGTTGTTTGCCGTGCGGGCCATCGCCTCGTCGATACGCTGGCGCATCCGCGGCGAGAGCTCGTCGCGACGCCCGCTGACGACGATGCGTACGCCCCGCCGGTGCATCTCGTCGATCTCGCGCTGCATCGTCTCGTGGAAGAGGCGCATCAGTGCTCGCACCTCGGCGCGCGGGCGGGCCCAGTTCTCGGTCGAGAACGCGTAGATGGACAGCACGTGGACGCCGAGGTCCTCGCAAGCCTGGAGAACGGGCTTGATGGCTCGCACCCCGGCGCGGTGGCCGAAGCTGGCGGGGCGGCCGCGCCGGCGGGCCCAGCGACCATTGCCGTCCATGATGATCCCGACGTGGCGGGGGACGTGAGAGTCCACGGGTGACAGAAAGCGTACCGAGCGGGCGGCGAGGCGTCCTACAGGGTGGTTAGGGCAGCCGGGTCGCCTGGCCAGGGTCGCGGTGGCGGCCGAGTTCACCTCGGCCGCCACCAGGGTCGCCAGGGCGGCCGAGTTCACCTCGGCCGCAACACACGTCGCTGTACGTCCCCAGACGTCATCAGTGGAAGGCTACTTAGACAGATCCCAACCGTATACCGGAGAGTGAGCAGCCTCGGCGCGAAGCGCCCAGGCGATGAGCGGGAACCATCCGGGTTCCCGCTCATAGGTCACACCTCCATGACTTCGTGTTCTTTTCGGTTGGCGAGGGCGTCGACCTTCTCGATCTGGGCCTCGATGATCTTCTGCAGGCGGCCGGAGGCCCGCTTCGACTCGTCCTCCGCGACCTCGCCCTGCTTCTGCAGGTGGTCCAGGCGGTGCAGCTCGTCGCGGCGCACGTTGCGGATCGCGACCCGCGCCTCCTCGGCCCTCTGGCGCACCAGCTTCACGTACTCGCGCCGCCTTTCCTCGGTCAGGGGCGGGATGGGAACCCGGATGACCTGGCCGTCGTTCGCCGGGTTGAGACCCTGCTCGCTCGTGCGCAGCGCCTTCTCGACGGCGCCCATCTGGCTCTTGTCGTAGACCTGGACAACCAGGAGGCGCGGCTCCGGCGCGCTGATCTGGGCGAGCTGGTTGAGGGGTGTCGGGGTGCCGTAGTACGGGACCATGATCTTGTCGATCAGCGCCGGGTTGGCGCGTCCGGTGCGGATGGTCGCGAGCTCGGAGGCGAAGTGCTCGACCGACTTCGACATCTTCGATTCCGCCTCGCGGAGGATCGGGTCGATCACGAGGCGCTACCGACGAGCGTGCCTATCTCTTCGCCCAGGACCACCCGCTCGATGTTGCCTGGCGTGAGGAGGTTGAAGACCACGATCGGCACGTCGTTGTCCATGCACAGGGTGAGCGCCGTGTTGTCCATGACTTCTATACCGCGGTTGAGGACGTCGAGATAGCCCAGCCGGTCGAACTTGGTCGCGGTCGGGTCGCGCTTGGGGTCGGCCGTGTAGACCCCATCGACCTTGGTCGCCTTGAGGATGACGTCGGCTTCGATCTCCACCGCACGCAGCGCCGCCGTGGTGTCTGTCGTGAAGTAGGGGTTGCCCGTCCCCGCGGCGAGGATGACGACTCGGCCCTTTTCCAGGTGCCGGACGGCGCGCCGGCGGATGTACGGCTCCGCGACCTGGGGCATCTGGATCGCCGTCATCGTCCGCGCCGGGATCCCCGTCCGCTCGAGCGCGTCCTGCAGCGCCAGCGCGTTGATGACGGTCGCCAGCATTCCCATGTAGTCGCCGGTCGCGCGGTCGAACCCGCGCTCGGTGGCAGCCAGGCCGCGGAAGATGTTGCCGCCGCCTACCACCACCGCGACCTGCACGCCCATCTGGTGGACGCGCTTGACCTGCGTCGCGATCGTCTCCACGACCTCCAGATCGATGCCGTAATCGCGACTCCCGCCGAGCGCCTCGCCGCTCAGCTTGAGCAGAACGCGGTTGTATTTCGGCGACCTATCTCCCAAGGCGATCTCTCTTTCTAGCGCGCCCTGGGCGCGCTCTGGTGGTCTCAGGTCTCCCTGATGTTAAATCGCGAGAACCGGCGGACTGTGATGTTCTCCTGCAGCCTGGAGATGTTCTCGGCGATGAGCTGCTGGACCGTGCGCCCCGGCTCGCGGAAGTACTCCTGCTCCAGCAGGCAGTTGTGCTTGAGGAAATCCTCGACCTGGCCCTCGACGATCCGCGGAATGACCTGCTCCGGCTTGCCATCCTGGCGCGCCTTCGCCTCGTAGACCTCCCGTTCGGTGACGAGCACGTCGTCGGGAACGTCGTCGCGTGAAACCCAGCGCGCCCCGAAGCCCGCGACCTGGAGCGCCAGCTCCCTGGCGAGCTTTCGAAAGTCCACGCCCTTGGCCACGAAGTCCGTCTCGCAGTTGACCTCGATCAGAACGCCAAGCTGCGGCGGGTAGTCCGGTGAGGTGCTGTGCAGGTAGGCCTCGACGACGCCCTGGCCGGTCGCACGGTCCGCGCGTTTGGCCGCCTTGGCGACTCCCTTCTCGCGAAGGATCGTGAACGCCTTCTCGAGGTCGCCACCCGCCTCTTCGAGCGCGTTCTTGCAGTCCATCATGCCCGCGCCCGACATCTCCCGCAGCTTCTTGATGAGGTCCATGTCCACGGCCATCAGCGAGCCTCTTCGTCCTCGGCGGTGCGACCGATGAACTCCTCTTCCGAGACGGTCGGCAGGTAATCCTCTTCGTCCTCGAGGTACTCCTCGATCTCCTCGTAACGAGGGGTCTCCAGGAACTCGCGCTCCTCGACCTCGGGCAGGATCTCGCCACGCGCCGCAGCCTCCTGTCGGCCTTCCTGGCATGCGTCGGCGATCTTCCCCGTGAGCAGCTTCACAGCGCGGATCGCGTCGTCGTTGCCGGGGATGACGTACGTGATCAGGTCGGGGTCGCAGTTGGAGTCGGTGATCGCCACCACCGGGATCTTCAACCGGTTTGCCTCGGTGACGGCGATGTGCTCCTTGCGGGGGTCGACTACGTAGAGCGCGCCCGGCAGGCGCTTCATGTCCGCGATGCCGTCAAAGTGGAACATCAGCCGGTCGAGCTCGTCCTGGAGCCGCTTCGCCTCTTTCTTCGGCATCTGCTCGAACTGGCCTTCCTGCTGCATCTTGCGCAGCTCCTGCAGCCGCTCGATTCGCTTCTTGACGGTGCTGAAGTTGGTGAGCATCCCGCCCATCCAGCGGCGGTTGACGAAGTACATGCCGCACCGCGCGGCCTCAGTCTGGATGGTCTCCTGGGCTTGCTTCTTGGTGCCGACGAACAGCACCGGCCGGCCGCTGGCCGCGATGTTTCGCGTGAACTCCCACGCCTCGTCGAGCAGCCGCACCGTCTTCTGCAGGTCGATGATGTGGATTCCGTTGCGAGCGGTGAAGATGTACGTCTTCATCTTCGGGTTCCAGCGGCTGGTCTGATGCCCGAAGTGGACACCCGCCTCCAGCAGCTGCTTCAAGGTCACCTGCGCCACGTCAAAATTGCCTCCCTGTTCCACTTCCGCCCGGTTCTGACCTTCGACGAAGGACAGGGGCATGCTCCGGGCGTGCTAACTCAGTCGGTTTAGGACTGGCTCGGTGAGTATACCCACGGCCGGGATTTCTAAGCGACGGCCTTCTTGACGCCCTTGGGACCTGGGCACTTCGGGTAGTCGGAGCAGGACTTGAACAGGCCGAACCGGCCGCGACGCTCGACCAGCGGCTTGCCGCAGATCGGGCACGGCTCGTCCAGGAGCTTGGGGCCCTGACGCGGCCGGCCGTCCTTGCCAATGTTGGCTCGGTAGTTGCAGTCCGGGTACCGGGAACAGGCGACGAAGGGGCCATAGCGCCCGCTTCTCTCGACCAGCTCCCCTTCCCCACACTGCGGGCATTTTTCGCCGGTGAGCTTGGAGGCGGACTGCGCCGGGTCGCGCTTGATGTACTTGCACTCCGGATAGCCGGAGCATCCAACGAACTCACCGTAGCGCCCCGTCCGCAGCTGCAGCGGCCGGCCGCAGGTCGGGCAGGGCTCGTCGAGAAGCTTCGGCTGCGGCGCCTCGCCCTCGGGCGTCAACGCGCGCCGGAACTTGCACTTCGGGTAACGCGAGCAGCCCATGAACGGCCCGAAGCGGCTCGCCTTCCTCACCAGGTGCCCTTCGTGGCACAGCGGGCAGACCTCGTCGGTCTCGCTCGGCGTCGCCTCCTCGGCCGCGCTCAGCATGCGCTGCAGCGGACCGTAGAAGTCCTTGACCACCGGCACCCACTCCTGGTGGCCGCTCTCGACCTCGTCGAGTCGCTTCTCGAGCTTGGACGTGTACTCGTCGTCAGAGATCGTCTTGAAGTGGTCGACCATCAGCGCGTTGACCGCCTCGCCGACCCTCGTCGGATGCAGCCTGCGGTCCTTGATGTCCACGTAGCCGTGCGACTTGGTGATCGTCTGCACGATTGGCGCGTAGGTCGACGGCCGGCCGATCCCACGCTGCTCGAGCTCCTTGATGAGCGTCGCCTCCGTGTAGCGCGGTGGGGGTTGCGTGAAGTGCTGCTCGGGCTTGAGGCCATGGTAGTCGAGGTCCTCACCCTGCGCCAGCAGAGGCAGTTCGTTCTCTCCATTCTCCTCGCGTTGCCAGACTTTGTAGAAGCCGTCGAACGCGAGCACGGAACCGTTGGCGCGGAACAGGTAGTCGCCCCCCTCGATCTCGACCTGCGTCTGGTCGTAGACCGCGGACGCCATGCGGCTCGCCACGAAGCGCCGCCAGATCATGTCGTAAAGCCGGTACTGGTCCGGCGTCAGGTGCTGGCGGATCGCCTCGGGCGTTCGGTTGGCGTCCGTCGGACGGATCGCCTCGTGCGCGTCCTGCGCTCCCGGCACCGCCTTGGTGACGCGAGCAGTCCCCAGGTACCGCTCGCCGTGCGCCCCCCTTATCCATGCCTTGACCCTCGCGTCGGCGTCGCCGGAGATCCTCGTCGAATCGGTGCGCATGTAGGTGATGAGACCGGTGGGCCCCTCGGTTCCCAGCTCCACGCCCTCGTACAGCTGCTGGGCGACCCGCATCGCGATGTGCGGCCGCATCCGCAGCCGGCTGGAAGCGTCCTGCTGGAGGGTCGAGGTGATGTACGGTGGGTTGGAGCTTTTCGTGCGCCGCTTCTGCTCGACCCCGGTGACCCGGTAGGTCGCGCCGTCGAGCCTGCGCACGATGTCCTGCGCCTCCGACTCGTTGTGGATCTCGAACCTGGCGTCCGCCTCGCCGGCGGCCGCGCCCAGTGGGCGGTTGAGACGGGCCAGGAAGTGGGCCTCGTGCCCTCTTTTCGTGAGGTCGACGTCGATCGACCAGGACTCGACCGGCACGAACTTGCGAATCTCCTCCTCGCGGTCGACCACAAGGCGGAGGGCCACCGAGGAAACCCGGCCGGCGCCGATCCCTTTCTGGACCTTGCTCCAGAGGAAAGGACTCAGTCGGAAGCCGACCAGCCTGTCGACGACACGCCGGGCCTGCTGCGCGTTGACCAGCCGCATGTCGATCTGACGGGGCGCCTCGAGGGCGCGCCGGACCGCGTCGGAGGTGATCTCGTGGAACTCGATCCGCTTGGGCTGCCGGAGCTTGAGGACCTCGGCCAGATGCCAGGCGATCGCCTCCCCTTCGCGATCGGGGTCGGAGGCAAGGATGACCTCGCTCTCATGCTTCGCCGCCGAGCGCAGCTCGTTGATCGTCTTCCGACGGCTCTCGACCACCTCGTAGTGCGGCGTGAAGCCATCGTCCACCTCGACCCCCATCTCCTTCTCGGGGAGGTCGCGGACGTGACCCATCGAGGCGCGGACGTCGAAACGGTCCCCCAGGAACCGCTTCAGCGTCTTGGCCTTGGCGGGCGACTCGACGATGATCAGACCTTCCGGCACAGCTTTCTCTTTATTCCCAATCCCGGACATTTGTTCCGCCCGCAGCCTCTTGGCTGGCGAGTGGCGGGCATCCTACGCCCGTTCTTTCCCCCGGCGCAACGCTCTTACGTACCCACCCTGGTGGCGCCTGACCGCCCCGTCGAGCTCCAGCGCGGTCAGCCGGCCGAGCACCTCGGCGATCGGGAGCTGGAGCTTGCGGGCGATCTCGGCGGCGTTCAAGGCGAGAACGTCGGAGAGGTGGGAAAGGATGCCGTCCCGCTCCGGGCGCAGCCTGACGCCGAGCTCGGCGGGGGCTGCAAGGGGGTCGTCCAGGACCTCACGACCCATGCCCAACGCCGCCAGCACGTCGCGGGTGTTCTGGACGAGGCCGGCGCCGTCCCGGATGAGGGCATGCGCGCCCACCGAGAGCGGCGAGAAGATGCTGCCCGGCACCGCCATTACCTCTTTATGTAGGTCGAGCGCGGCCTCGGCGGTGATCAGGGCGCCCGACCCTTCGCCCGCTTCGACGACGACGACGACGTCTGAGAGGGCGGCCATGGTGTAGTTGCGCGCCGGGAAGTTCTGACGGCGCGGGGCGGTGCCGTCCGCGAACTGGCTGACCAGCGCGCCGCCGCCGGCGAGGATGGCCTCCGCAAGCAGGACGTGGGCCGACGGATAGATCAGATCCACGCCGGTGCCCATGACCGCGACGGTGACTCCCCCGCCGTTCAGCGCGCCGCGGTGCGCGGCGCCGTCGATGCCCAGGGCGAGCCCGCTGACGACGATGACACCGGCATGCGCCAGCTCGAGCGCGAGCTGCTCGGCCGCCGCCTCCCCGTAAGGCGATGGGCGTCGCGAGCCGACGATCGCCACGCGCGGGCCTTCGGGCGGCGGCCACCGACCACGCGTCCTCAAGATGGGCTCAGGCGGCCGCATCTTGCAACCGGAAACCAATGGCCTCGAGCACGTGCTCTTCCTGGATCTCGTTCGACCCGGCGAGGTCGGCTGCCGTCCGGGCCACTCGCCACGCGCGGTGAAAGCCGCGCGCGCTGAAGCCCCGCTGCGCCGACCAGCGCTCGAGCGTCCGTCTCGACGCCGGCGCCAATCCAGCCACCTCGCGCAGGCGCGCCGGCCTGAGCTGGGCGTTCAAGCAGCCCTGCCGCTCGAGTTGGCGGCGCCGGGCGTCCACGACCCTCTCGCGTACGACGGCGGACCGCTCGCCGGTGGGCTCGATGGCCAGGGCCTCGAGGGGCACGCGGCGAACGGTGACCTGGAGGTCGATGCGGTCGAGCAGCGGACCCGACAGACGCCTCTGATAGGTGTCCACGGCAGCCGGTGAGCAGCGGCAGACACGCACGCTGTCCCCCGCCCACCCGCATGGACACGGGTTGGTGGCCGCGACGAGGGTGAAACGCGCCGGGTAGGAGACGGAGCCGCCCGACCGCGTGATGGTGACGCGCCCCGACTCGATCGGCTGGCGCAGCGACTGCAGGACCGGCGTCTGAAACTCGGCCAGCTCATCGAGAAACAGGACACCGTGGTGCGCTCTGCTCACCTCGCCGGGCAACGCGAGCCCGCTGCCCCCGCCGATCAACCCGGCCATCGAGATGCTGTGGTGCGGGGAACGAAAAGGGCGCACCCAGCCGAGGGGGCGCCCGCGCGCCAGCTCGCCGAGCAGGCTTCGCACCTGGGCCACCTCGAGCGCTTCGCTGAGCTCGAGCGGCGGCAGCACGCCGGTCACGCACCGCGCGAGCATCGTCTTGCCGGCGCCCGGCGGCCCGCTCATCAGCAGGTGATGCCCGCCGGCGGCGGCGACCTCGAGCGCCCGCTTGCCCTCCTCCTGGCCGTGCACCTCGACCAGGTCGTGCTCGACCGCCGCGCCGCCCGCGGCCTCGAGGGTCCGCGGCGCGACCGCGACCGGCTCGGTCCCGAGGAGGTGATTGACGACAGAAGCCAGCGACGCGCAGGGGATCACCGCCAAACCTTCGACGAGAGCCGCCTCCACCGCATCCTCGGCCGGCACGAAGATGCGCTCGTAGCCAAGCCCGCGCAGCCCGCGCGCTGCGACGAGGACACCATCGACGTGCCGCACCGTTCCGTCCAGGGCGAGCTCGCCCATGAAGGCGCTGCCTGTCGGCGGCAGACGGTGCGCACGGGCGAGCACGATCGCGATCGCCATCGGCAGGTCCAGTCCCGGACCGTCCTTGCGAAGCTCGGCCGGAGCCAGGTTGACGGTCAGGCGGGTGCGCGGAAACTCAAAGCCGCTGTTGACGATCGCCGTCCGCACGCGCTCCCGCGCTTCTTTGACCGCGGTCGTGGCGAGACCGACCAGCACGAACTGCGATCGGCCGCGGCCGATATCGGCCTCGACGTGGATCCGCCTCACCTCGAGGCCCACGAGAACGCACGAATCGACGCTCCCGAGCACGCGGTCGAAGTTATTCAGAGACGGGCCGGATTTCAGCCCCGGTTGTTAAGCCCCCAGAAAATCGGCGACCTCGTCGTGGAACGTCTGCGGCTGCTCGATGAAGAGCATGTGTCCTGCATCTCCGACGATCACCATCCTCGCCTCTGAGATACCCGCGCAGATCTCCTCGGCGCACAGCGGGCCGCAGATGAAGTCCTCATCGCCCGTGATGACCAGCGTCCGGGCGGTGATCTTGGGCAGGAGGCCGCGGGTATCGAACGTGTTGAAGATCTCCTTGTTGAAGGTTCGCAGCGCGTCCGCGTTCGGCAGCTCGGTCTTCAGCGAGTCGAGGTAACCCGCTTCCGCGGCCCCGAAATGCGCGAAGTAGAGCGGCAGCTCCCGGAATACGAGGTCGGCCATCTGCTGGTCCGTTTCGAAGTTGCCCTCCTGCTCGTCCTCCAGGGCCGCGAGCGCGTCCGCGTACCACGGCAGGTTGGATCGCTTCTCCATGCCGGCCCTCATGGCCGCCTCGTGCTGGGGCGCAAAGCGCGCCAGCGTGTTGGCCAGCACGAGCGCACGGACCCGGCCCGGAAACCTCGCCGCGTAGGCCTGCGCCACCACACCCCCGTGCGAGTGGCCCAGGAGGAGGAATCGCTCGAGACCAAGGTGCTGGCGGAGCTCCTCAACGTCGGCGACGTAATCGTCGATGGCGTACGCGCGGCGCTCCCGCGGTCGAGCTGAGCCGCCGGTGCCTCGCGGGTTGAGCATGATCAGCGTGTACTGCTCCCAGAGCGCGGCCAGGTCGCCGAAGTACGTCGCCGAGAAACCGGGCCCGCCGGGGTGGCACACCAGCACCGGACCGTGACCGAGCTTGCGATAGGTGAGCTTGCGGCCGTCGCCGGCGGTGAAGCTCACAGCAGGCGCGGTTCAGGGCGCCAGCGTCCACCTTCTTCGAGGTAGCCCGCGGGCTGATCGACCTCGTGGCTCAGCACAAGAAGCCACCGATGCTTCTCCGCCTCCTCGAAAAGCCGCGCTTTCTGCTCGAACACGCGCAGCGGCTCGATGTCGGCCGACATGTTCCACGGCACCCGCAGATGCGGCGTCTGGCAGACAAGGTCGCCCGTGACCGCGCACGACAGCTCGCCGGACTGCAGAACCAGCACCTGGCTGCCCGGGGTGTGGCCGCCGACGTGGCGTAGGTGCACGCCCGGCAGGACCTCGGCGTCACCGTCGAGGAACTCGACAAGGTCGTTGCCGTCGGCGAGCGGAATGAAGTCGTCGGCGACGTAGCTGACCCGGCTGCGCACGTCCGGATGCAGCGCGAAATCCCACTCCGACCGTTGAATGAAGTGGCGAGCGTTCTTGAACGTGAGCTCGACCTCGCCTTCCTGGTTGCGCCGGGTCAGGCCCCCAGCATGGTCCCAGTGCAGGTGGGTTGTGACAACGACGTCGACCTCCTCGGGCCGGATGCCGAGACGCTGCAGGTGATGCAGCAGGCTCTCCGGTTCGCGAAGCGCGACCTGCAGGGCCCGCTTCTCGCTCAGCTTGTTTCCGATCCCCGTCTCGCAGACGATGACACGCCCGTTCATGCGTGCGATGAGGCAGACGCAGGCGCAGTCGATCAGGTTGTTGCCGTCGGCAGGCTTCTGCTTCTCCCACAGGACCTTCGGCACGACGCCGAACATCAGGCCCCCGTCCGCCTTCCAGCGGTCGGCGATCAGCAGGTAGAGCTCGAGGTCGCCCAGCCGCACGATGCCTAATATGCTCGCGGAATGGCGGCGCCCGCGATCAGGACCTCACGCCTGACCAAGGACTATGGCCTCGGGCGCGGCCTCTTCGACCTCGACCTCCAGGTTCCACCTCAGGAGGTCTTCGGCTACCTCGGACCGAACGGGGCAGGCAAGACGACGACCATACGGCTCCTGATGGGGATGATCCGGCCAACCATCGGGTCGGCCTACATCTTCGGCCTCGATTGCGCGCGCGAAGCAGTCGAGGTCAAGCGCAAGGTCGGCTACCTGCCTGGAGACGTACCCCAGTTCGGGAGCCTGCGCGGCTCAGAGATCGTGGCCTACCTGGGCGGAATGCGCGGCGGCGTCGACCACCACCGCGTGGGCGCGATCGCGGAGCGGTTCGACCTCGACCTGGGCCGTCGCTTTCGCGAGTACTCGAGCGGCAACAAGCAGAAGCTCGCGATCGTCCTCGCGTTCATGCACAAGCCCGACCTCTTGATCCTCGATGAGCCCACGAGCGGACTCGACCCGCTCAACCAGCAGGAGTTCTACACGCTGCTTCGCCAGGCGCGCGACGACGGCGCGACTGTCTTTCTTTCCTCGCACGTGCTCTCCGAGGTACAGCGCGTGTGCGACCGCGTTGGCATCATCCGAGACGGACGCCTCATAACCCTGTCGGAGCTGGATGAGCTGCGACGGATCCAGCTCCACCGTGTGGAGATTGATTTCGGTGACGAATCCCCCGTGCCCGAGGAGGCGATCCGTGCGGCCGCCGAGGACGTGCAGGTCAGGGGTCGTCACGTGACATGCACGGTGAGCGGGAGCTTCGACCCGCTCCTCAACGCGCTCCGTAGTTCGCATGTCGTCGACCTGGTCAGCACCGAGCCCAGCCTGGAGGAGATCTTCCTCAGCTACTTCGTAGAGTCGACCCCATGACGGCGATCGTTCTCGCTCTGCGCCTCGGTCGCTGGGGAATGGTTGGCTTCGGGCTGGCAGCGCTCGTCGCAACGTTGGTGAACACGTTCGCCTTTTTTGAGGTGGCGGGTCCCACCGCCGCAACGCGCTCGGCGTTCGGCAAGACCATGACGGCACTCGCGTCGCAACTGGTCGTGATGCTTGCCCCGCCCGTCCGGCCGGACACTGTAGCCGGCTACGTCGAGTTCCGGGGCTTTCATTCGGTCGCGATCCTGTTCGCGATCTGGGCGCTCGCGTCGGCGACCGCCTTCGTGCGCGGCGACGAGGAGCGCGGCCTGGTGGAAGCCTCTCTCGCGACCGGCGTATCGCGGATCGCGCTGGTCGCCTCTCGCGTGGTCGCCTTCGCGATCGCACTCGCCGTGGCAGCGGCGGCCGCCGGTGGCGGCTTCGTCGCGGGCGTGGTCACGGGCCACGAAACAGTTCCGGTCACCGGGCTGATCGAGGAGTGCGCGCTCCTGGTGGCGATCGGCCTTGCCAGCTACTCCATCGCCCTCCTGGTCGCGCAGCTCGCACCCGCCCGCGCCGCGACCGCGGTCGCCGGCGCGCTGCTGCTGGCCCTGTTCCTCGTGAACAGCCTGAGCCGCGTATTCGAGTCGCTGTCCACCTGGCGATGGCTCTCGCCGTTTCGGTATTACGACCTGAGCCAGCCGCTTCCTCCTGGCGGCCATTTCGACGCACGGGCCTTCGCCGTCCTGGTCGCGATCTCGGTGATCGCGGGCGCGGGGGCGGCGGTTGCTCTTGAAGTTCGCGACCTGGGCTCGGCCCTGATCAACCTGCCGGCGCGCTCTCGTCCGGCGACCTACGCGGTCGCGCGGGCGGCGGCGTGGAGATATCCCGTGGCACGCGGTCTTTACGAGCGGTGGATCGGCATCGCCGCGTGGGCGGCCGGGATGGCGGTGCTCGCCGCGGTCCTCGTGGCGCTCACGAGGACCATCGTCCAGGTCTTGCTTTCGATTCCGGCGCTGCTTCCATACCTCACGATCTTCGTGCGCCAGCAGGTGTACCCCGGCGTGCTTGGCTTCACGTGGTTCAACGTCGCGCAGCTGCTGTTGGCGGCATTCGCCATCACCTACGTTGCGCGCTGGGCGGCCGAGGACACCGACGGCCGGCTCGAGCTGACCCTGAGCCAGCCCATATCACGCGCCGCGGTGGTCGTGGAGAGGATGGCAATCCTGGTGGCGGGTGGACTTGTGATTGCGGCGGTAAGCGGCGTGGTGCTGTATGTCGCATCCCATCAGCAGGGCATCGACCTCAACCCCGGCCGCCTCGTCGCGGCCTCCCTGATGCTCGTGCCCTTCGCCCTGGTGTTCGCCGGAGCCGGCTCGTTGCTTGCCGCGTGGAATCCGCGCGCGGCGGTCGGCGTCCTGGGTGCGTTTGCCTTCGCGAGTTACCTGGACACCGAGCTCGGGACGATCTACAAACTCCCGCTCTGGTTGCAGGACCTGTCCGCTTTCAAGCTCTTCGGCACCCCACTGCTGACGGGGATCGACTGGCGCAACCTGGCCCTCATGCTGGTGCTCGCTCTCGCTGGAACTGCAACGTCGATACTCTTGATGCAGAGGCGGGACGTCGGGGCCTGAGGCTTACGAAAAGTAGCCAACCACGAGCTTAGGAGGTAAACTGCGTCGCCATGCCGAGATCGATGTGGAAGGGCGTGGTCTCCTTCGGGATGGTGTCGATCCCGATTCGTCTCTACAACGCGACTGAGTCGAGCGCCAAAGTCTCTTTCCGCCAGCTGTGCCCGGACCACCACTCACCAATCTCATACAAGCGGTGGTGCGCAGAGGGCGACCACGAGGTCGCGTACAGCGAGATCCAGCGTGGATACGAAGTCGGCAAAGACCGCTACGTCATCATCGACGACAAGGACCTCGACAACCTCCCCTTGCCCACCGCGCACGCCATCGACATCGAGGAGTTCGTGCCGGTCGACGATGTCGAGCCCGGCCTCTACTACGACAACGCCTACTACGTAGAGCCTGAAGAGCTCGGCAAGAAGCCGTACCACCTGCTGCGCCGCGCGCTCGAGGCGACGGGTCGCATGGCCATCGCGAAGATCGCGCTTCGCGACAAGGAACACCTGGCAGCGCTGCACCCCAACGGCAAGGGCCTGATCATGAACACGCTGCACTGGCCGGACGAGATCCGCTCCACCGAGGGCCTGAAGGGGCTCGAGGATGAGGTGAAGATCAACCCCAAGGAGCTCGAGATGGCCAAGGCGCTGATCGAGAGCCTGGCCGACAGCTTCGACCCGAGCCGCTACAAGGACGAGTACCGCGAGGCTGTGATGAAGGTTGTTCACGCGAAGATGGAAGGCGAGGTCATCGAGGCGCCCGAGGCGCCGCAGCCGGCCAAGGTCATGGACCTGATGGAGGCGCTGCGGCAGTCGGTGGAGCAGGCCAAGAAGCAGCGCGCCGGCAAGGAAAAGCCCGCAGCCGAAACCAGGAAACGTCGTAAAGCTTCGTAGCTCAAGCTCGCCTAATCTGGGCGAGGTGACCGATTCCAACCAGCTCCAGATTGAGCTGGAGAGCTTTCCCGACGAGGTGCGGCCGATGCAGGCAGCGTCCGCCGAGGCTCCGTTCAGCTCGGCCGAGTACCTGTTCGAGGTCAAATGGGACGGTTTGCGCTGCATGCTGCTTCGCGACCAGGGCGGAGAGGTGCGCCTGAAGGACCGCGGTCTCAACGACATCACGGCCGACGTGCCTGAGGTCGTGGCGGCCGCGAAGCGGGTGCCTCCCGGCAGCGTCATCGACGGCGAGCTCGTGGCGACGGACGTCGAGGGGAGGCCCGACTATCCCCGCCTCCGCCGGCGCCTGGCGGGTGGCGAGCGCATGCGCGACGAGATTCCAACCGCCTACCTGGCCTTCGACGCCCTGTACCTCGAGGGTAGGCCTTTGCTGAGGCAGCCAGTGCTGAGGCGCCGTGCCAGGCTCTCGAAATCAGTCGTGGCCGGGGGCCACATCTTCGTGCCCGACCACATCGAGGAGGACGGGGTCGAGCTGTTTGAGGCGTGCCTGGAACGCGGGCTCGAGGGCGTCGTCGCCAAGCACAGGCTGTCCCCTTACGTGCCGGGCCAGCGAAGCCCATTCTGGCTCAAGGTCAAGGCCGTCAAGTCGGACGACTTTGTCGTCATCGGCTGGACGGGCGAGCGTCCATTCGACGCCCTGGTCGTCGGGTACCACGAGGACGGACGCCTCTTGCCGTGCGGCACCGTCGGCGGCGGCTACGACGACGAAGCCATGCGCAGGCTGCGCGTCCTGCTGGTCGAGCTCGCCACCGAGGTGTCGCCCCTCGACCCACCGCCGGTCATGATGCGCCCGGTCCACTGGGTGCGGCCCGAGCGCGTTGTGAGCATCCGTTATTCCGAGTGGTCGCCCGACGGGACGCTGCGGTTTCCGATCTTCAACGGCCTGCGGCCGGAGGTCCATCCCGCCGAGGCGGTGCGCCACCGGCCGCGCGTCGTCATCACCGGGCACGTGCGGCCCGGCTCGGCCGCCTACGACCTCACGCGCTTTCCGTTTTGAGCGAGCAGACCAGATTCGACGTCGTCACCGGCGCGTTCAGCTTCACAGGACGGTTCATCGCGCGCCGCCTGCTCGCGCTTGAGCGCCGTGTCAAGACGCTGACCAACCACCCCAAGCGCGCCGGCGCCGAAGACATCACGGCCGACGTCGCGCCACTGCAGTTCACCGATCGGGACGCGCTGGTCGAGAGCCTTCGTGGCGCGGACGTCCTCTACAACACCTACTGGGTCCGTTTTCGCCACGGTCGCGTTCGCTTCGGCGACGCGGTCGCCAACACGCGGATCCTCATGGGCGCGGCCCGGGACGCGGGAGTGCGCAAGGTGGTCCACATCTCCGTCAGCAACCCGTCCGAGGATTCAGACCTCGACTACTACGCGGGCAAAGCACGAGCCGAGCGGATCGTGCGCGAGTCCGGCCTGGCGTGGGCGATCGTGCGGCCCACCTTGATCTTCGGGCCGGGGGACATCCTGATCAACAACATCGCCTGGCTGTTGAGGAGGCTGCCCATCTTCGGGATTCCGGGTCGCGGCGACTATCGCTTGCAGCCGGTGGCCGGCGAAGACGTGGCCGAGATCGCGACCTGGGCCGCGGAGCAGGTCGACAACGTCACGGTCGACGCGGCGGGGCCCGACATCATCTACTACAGCGAGATGGTCGAATCGATCGCGATCGCGGTCGGCAAGCACCCACGCTTCATCTACATGTCACCGCGCAACACGGTGCGCGCCGCGAACCTCATCGGTTGGTTCGTCAAGGACGTCACTCTCAACGAGCCTGAGCTGCAGGGGCTGATGCAGGAGCTGCTCGTGTCGCGCGAGCGGCCGCGCGGCACCCGCCGACTCGACAACTGGCTGCTGAGCAGCGCGCCGACCATAGGGATGAACTACGCGTCCGAGCTCGACCGCCACTGGAGATGAAGCCACATCGACACCGACTGTGCACTCTGTTAGGTCACGCCGGCCTCTGAGACCTAACGGAGCGCACACTCAGTCAAAGGGATCATCGATCAGCTCGACGTCGAAGCCTCCGCGTGGTGCCGGCGTGACGCCAACCACGGCGAACCTGATCGGTCCCCGCCACTGCGCGAGGGTTCGGTACTCGGCGGCGGCTGCCAGCAACGCACGTCGCTTGCGCGAAGCGACGGCCTCGAGTGGAGTCCCAAATGCATCGCTGGTACGCGTCTTGACCTCCACCACGACGAGCTCGCGCCCGCGCCGGCAGATCAGGTCCAGCTCGCCGCGCCTGGCCAGGAATCCCGCGCCGACGACCTCATAGCCCCGTCGTCGCAGCAGGTCGGCGGCGGCCCGCTCGCCTGCCTTGCCTAGCTCGACAGACCTGCGAGTTCGGAGACGCGAAACGGAGCCCAAGACGTCCTGTGGATCGGGCTTGGGCCGAGTCGGCGGATCGCGGCGCGATGCGACGGAGTGGCGTAGCCCTTGTGGTCGGCAAAACCCCAACCTGGGTAGAGGCGGTCGTACTCGATCATGGTTCGGTCGCGAGCGACCTTGGCCACGATGCTCGCGGCCATGATCGAGGCGCAGATCTTGTCCCCACGGACGACCGCCATCTGCGGCAGCGGCACGTCCGGGACGTCGAACGCGTCGATTAGCAGGTACTCGGGTTTGACGCTCAATCCCGCCACCGCACCCGCGTGCGCAAGCTTGCGCGCGCCGTAGAGGCCGAGCTGGTTCACCTGGGTGTGATCGACGGCGCAAAGCGACACCGCGACGGCGCGCCGGCGGATGATCCTGTCGACCAGCTCACGCTCGTCCGCAGTCATGAGCTTGGAATCGTTGAGACCGGGGATGCGGTCGCCGACTCTGAGCACCACGGCGCCCGCGACGACGGGACCCGCGAGCGGCCCCATACCGACCTCGTCGACCCCGGCGACGACCTCGTAGCCCATGGCCTGGGCGCGACGCTCGAACTTCCAGAGCTGGGGGCGCATCTATTCGAGGTTAGTCAGGACGCGGACACACCGCCATCCCCTTAACAGGCTGAAGGCTCATCGGGCCCGTCCCGCGTCCACCCGGGGTCAGGCTTTGGCCTCTTCTCCTTCTCCAACTTCCTCAGTTTCGACCGTCTCCTCTTCCGGCTCTTCGCCCTCAGCCTGTTCGGCCACCAGGCGCCTGCGCTCCCGGATCCGGGCCTCGCGCCCCACCTTGCCGCGCAGGTAGTAGAGTCGCCCCTGCCGGACGTCGCCGTGGCGGAGTACGTCGATCTTGTCGATGCGCGGCGAGTGGACCATGAACGTCCTCTCGACGCCGACCCCATGCGTGACGCGGCGGACCGTGAAGTTCTGGCGGAGGCCGCCCCCCGTGACCCGGATCACGGTGCCTTCGAACACCTGGATGCGTTCGCGTGTCCCTTCCACGACCTTGGCGTGCACGCGCACCGTATCCCCCGCTCGCAGCGCGGGCGTCTTTTTCTTTTGCTGCTCCCTCTCGAGCTGCTCGATCACATTCACGTCTTCTTCACCTCCTTTGGTGTCCCATGCCTCTGCGCTGCTTGCTGCCGGCGCCACTGCTTGATGCGCGCGTGGTCGCCCGAAAGGAGCACGTCAGGGACTGTCATGCCTCGGTACTCGGCCGGGCGAGTGAACTGCGGCCACCCGGTCAGGTCGTTGGAAAAGCTGTCTTGCGCGAGCGAACCCGGGTCGCCGACAACGCCGGGGACGAGGCGGGCGACCGCGTCGACCAGGACCATCGCCGGGATCTCACCGCCGCTGAGCACGTAGTCGCCGATCGAGACCTCTCTCGCCCCGAGCGCCGTCCGCACCCGATCGTCGATGCCTTCGTAGCGACCGCAGACGATGATCAGGCCGGGCTCCTTCGCCAGGTCGGTCGCAAGCTTCTGGTCGAACCTCTCGCCCCACGGCTCGGTGAGGATGACCGGCCCTCGGTTCGCCTCCCGGATGGACTCCACCGCCTCGATCACCGGCTCTGGCTTCATCACCATCCCCGGACCACCTCCGAACGGCATATCGTCCACCTGGCGGTGGCGATCGCGCGTGTACTGGCGGAGATCGTGGGCATGCAACTCGATCACACCCCGCTCGATGGCGCGACCGACCACGCCCTGCTGAAACACAGGGCCGAACATGCCCGGGAAGATGGTCACGACGTCAAACCTCATGGCCTTGTGTCTTGCGCGTCCTCGAATCTCAACAGCCAGTCGGCGACCACGATCCGTCCTCCGCTCAGGTCGACCTCCAGGACCGCGTCCTTCGTCGCCGGGATCAGGTGCTCGATCACGCCTTCGCGACTGACCCAGACATCGTTGGCCGGCCGCTCGAGGATTTCCTCGACCACGCCAATCTGCTCACCGGACTGGGTGACGACGGTCAGGCCCACCACCTGGCGGTGGTAGTAGCGACCCGCTTCCAGGGACCGCATCTCATCGTCCGACACCTCCAGGTACCGTCCCCGCAACAACTCGGCGACGGTCCGGTTCTCGATGCCGCGCAGCTTGACGACCAGCCCTGGCTGGCCGGCCCGGCTCCACTCCACCTCGTGCGCCGAACCGTCGAGGACCAGCAGCGATCCGGGATCGAAACGATCAGCGAAATCTGTCAAGGGCAACACCTTGACAGCCCCCTCGAGACCATACGCCCCCGTCACCTGTCCGACTCGAATCATGCGGGCACCCCACCGCCGGGCCTGCGCCCACGCTGGGCAACGTGAGGAGACGAGATCGACGGGTTGGCGAGGTCCACGAACACCCGCTTGCGGTCGCGCAGGGACGCGACCCTGACCAGGGTCCTGATGGCCTCGATGTTCCGCCCAGCCTTGCCGATGAAGCGACCGATGTCCTCGTCGGCGAGCTTGACCTTGATCGCGACGGTCCCGCCGCCGCGCTCGAACGATTCGACGCTCACTTCGTCCGGTTTCTCGGCCAGCGATTTCGCCACGTATTCGACGAGCGCCCGATAGTCGATGCCCGGCCCGCTCGGGGCCGGCCGGTCTCGGCGGAAACCGCCGCCGCGGTTGAACCCGCCGCCGCCGCGCCGAAAGTCACGCCGTGGGGGTCGGCTTCTCTGCACGTCGCTCAAGGATTCCCTCCCGCTTCAACAGGCTGCGCGCGGCTTCGCTGGGCTGCGCGCCCTGCTGCAGCCACTTCATCACTTTGTCCACGTCGATCTTGACCTGCACAGGGTCCGTCATCGGGTCGTAGTACCCGAGGTGCTCGATAAAGCGGCCGTCGCGCGGCGAGCGCGCGTCCGCCACCACCAGGCGGTAAAAGGGGTGCTTCTTCGCCCCCATCCGCCTCAGCCTGATCTTTACCAACCTGCTCCTCCTAATTTTCCAATTTGCGGAATTCCGACTCTCCCAACTCTGCCCTGGCGATTGAACGCTCCGAACTGCCGGGCGAGCTTCTGCATCGCCTCGCGCGCCTTGAGCAGCCGGTTGATGTCGGCCGGCTGCATGCCGCTGCCTCTCGCGATCCGGCGCTTGCGGGCGCCGTCGATGAGCTCGGGGTGCGCCCTCTCGCGCGCCGTCATGGAGAGGATGATCGCCTCCATCTTTTTCATCTCGGCCTCGGGGTCGGCACCGGCAAGCTGACCTTTGAGACGGCCTCCGCCGGGGACCATCTCCAGCATCCCCTCGAGCGAGCCCATGCCGCGCAGCTGCCGGATCTGGGCCAGAAAGTCGTCGAACGACAGCTGGCCGGCGCGCAGGTGGCGCTCCACCTCCGCCGCCTTCTCCCTGTCGACGACCTGCTCCGCCTTCTCGATCAGCGAAAGCACGTCGCCCATGCCGAGGATCCGCGACGCCATGCGCTCGGCGTTGAACACCTCGAGATCTGCGGGCTTCTCGCCGGTGCCGGCGAAGCGGATCTGCTGGCCGGTCGCGACGCGCAGCGACAGTGCCGCCCCGCCACGCGCGTCGCCGTCGAGCTTGGTCAGGATGACCCCGTCGACGCCGATTCCCCTGCCGAATGCCTCCCCGACCTTGACCGCTTCCTGGCCCGTCATGGCGTCGGCGACCAGAAGTGTCTCGGTGACCCGGACTCGCGACTTCAGCTCCTTCAGCTCGTCCATCAGCTCCGTGTCGACGTGCAGGCGGCCGGCCGTGTCGAGGATGACGACATCGCAGTTGAGCCTCGCGGCCCCGGCGACAGCCTCTTCACCGCGCCCGAATGCGACCCTTTCACGCTCGGCGAGCGTCTGGAGCTGCTCGAGGGCGGCAGGCCGGCGGAAGTCGAGCGCCACCACGAGCGGCCGGTGGCCTTCGCGGCGCGCCAGCAGGGCGAGCTTGACGGCCGTGGTCGTCTTGCCCGAACCCTGAAGCCCGGCGAGCATCACGACGGTCGGCGGCTGGGCCGCGTAGCGCAGGCCTTCGGCGTTACCCCCAAGCAGCTCGACCAGCTCAGCATCGACCGCCTTGACGACGGTCTGCGGGGCCGTCAACCCGGGCGAGATCTCGGCCCCGGCCAGGCGGGCGCGGGCCTTCTCGACGAACTCCTTGACCACTTTGAAGTTGACGTCTGCCTCGAGCAGCCCAAGCCGCACCTCGCGGAGGCCGGCGTCGACATCCTCCGGACGGAGCACGCCGCGACCCGAGATCTTCTTGAGCGCGGCCGCGAGCGTCTCGCTCAGCGTTTCGAACATCAGGCTGAGCCTTCGAGGCGCGCGATCCGCCGCCTCACACTGTTGAGCTCGCGCTCCAGCGCGTCGAGCGCGCGGCGGCGGCGCGCCGACTCGGCGAGCAGGCCGAGTCGCTTCTCGTAGTCCTGCAGCGCGCGCGTCGAGCGACGTAGGAGATCGTGGACGGCGGCGCGTGAGGTGCCCTGGTGCGCGGCAATTTCCCCGAGCGACCAGTCGCTGCGCAGGTAGAGGTCGATCACCCCACGCTGGTGGTCAGTGAGGAGAGCGCCATAGCGCTCGTACAGCGCGAGCGTGCGCCCGCGAGCCTGAAGGGTGTCAAGTGCCATTCCTTGACAGTCTAGCAGGGCGGCTAGAATCGCTCTCGAACGTGCTGACCGCTTTCATCCTCGTCAAGTCGACGCGCGAGGGCCTGTCCCACCTCGGCGCGGAGCTCGCCGACGTCGAAGGCATCGCCGAGGTCTACACGGTGACCGGGGAGTGGGACTTCGTCGCCATCGCGCGGGTCCGCGAGCACGACGACCTCGCCAGGGTCGTGACGCATGAGCTCACCAAGCTGAACGGCGTCGAGAAGACGCAGACCATGGTCGCCTTTCAGCAGTTCTCCGCCCATGACCTCGAGGCG
Source organism: Candidatus Dormiibacterota bacterium (assembly GCA_036395015.1). GTDB lineage: Bacteria > Chloroflexota > Dormibacteria > Dormibacterales > Dormibacteraceae > 40CM-4-65-16. The sequence goes on from DASWDZ010000033.1 coordinate 43,630, forward strand.
ATGTTCGGCCTCGGCCTCGAGGACAAACCCGTCTGACGGACCTTGTGGACGTCGCGCTGCGCGCCGCGCGCGCGGGCGCCGCGGTGCTGCTGGAGAACGGGCTCCCCCACCCCGGGATCGCCGCCGAGCTGAAGGGGCGCGGCGATTACGTCACCGCCACCGACCGCCGCTCTGAGTCGGCGATCCTGGAAGTCCTCACGCGCGAGGCCCCGGGCATCTCGGTCATCGCGGAAGAGGGCGGCGGCGTCAAGGCGTCGACGATGTGGGCGGTAGACCCCCTCGATGGCACGACGAACTTCACCCGTGGCTTCCCGGGCGTCGGCATCTCGGTCGCGCTGCTCGACCGCGGCGAGCCCGTGGCCGGCGTTGTGCTCGCGCCCTTTCTCAAGATCGAGTTCACGGCTTCGAAGGGCAAAGGCGCCTTCATGAACGGCGAGCGTCTGCCCCAACATCGTGCGCTCGACCCGAGCGACGCGGTTGTGGCCACGGGCTTTCCATTTCGCGACAAAGCACTCCTGCCGCGCTACTTCCCGATGATGCGAAAAGCGTTGGAGCGCTTCGAGGACCTGCGCCGCGCGGGGGCCGCCGCGCTCGACCTCGCGTGGACGGCGGCGGGGACGTTCGACGGTTTCTTCGAGCTCGGCCTCCACACATGGGACGTGGCCGCCGGAGCCGCGCTCGTGCGCGAGGTCGGCGGTCGTGTCACCGACTGGGAGGGTGGGGACAACTGGATACAGACCGGCGACATCCTGGCCGCGGCGCCCGCCGTGCACGAGGTGCTGCTAGAGCTGGCCGCGCAACCGCCTGATCGGTAGCTCGACCAGCGATCGCCACTGCTGGCGCAGCACGAGCTCGGCCGGAGCGCGCTGCGCGCTGCGTAGGCGGCGAGGCTTCGTCGTGCGCGACCGGACCGCGGTCTTGAAATCGCCTTCGTACTCGGTGACGGCACAGGCGATGTCATGGGCGCCGAAGTGACAGTCGCTTCCGCCGATCGCTGCGCCAAGGCGGTCCTGATTCGCGGTGTAGAACTCGTCGAGCATGCGTCGCCGTCGCGTGCCGATGGGGACGGTGGACATCATCTCGATCGCGTCCAGCGGATGCTTCTCGAGCAGGCGCCGGAGCATGTCCGGCTGGATCGACCCGAAGTAGACGGGCATGAACGGATGCGGGATCACCGCCAGCGCGCCCTGCTCGTGGATGGCGGCGACCGTGTCCTCGACCGACATGCCGCGACGCACAGGCCTGTCGAGGAACCAACCCAGGATGTGGGTCTGCGCCGGCCAGCGGGTCGTGATCTCCTGGCCCGCCACCACCCTCACGCCGGCGCCCTCCCCCTGCCGCTGCGTTTCCCGGACCGCGTCCATGGTGTCGTGGTCGGTCACGGCGATCAGGTCGAGCTTCGCCTCGACCGCGGCCTGGACCAGTTGCGCGGGAGTGACCATGCCGTCGGACGCGAACGTGTGGCAGTGGGGATCGGCAATCACCACTCGAAGATGGCACGGATGAACGCCTGGGGGTCGAACGCGGCGATGTCGTCGACTTCCTCACCCACCCCGGCGAGCTTGGTTGGCACGTCCAGCTCCGACTCGATGGCCACCACCGCCCCACCTTTCGCGGTGCTGTCCAGCTTCGCGAGGACGATGCCGGTCATGGGGATCGCCTTGTGGAACTCCCGCGCCTGGACCTGGTTGGCCAGGCCGAGCACCGCGTCGAGGACCAGCAGTGACTCGTATCGCGCCCCGTCCAGGGCCTTGCTCGCGACGCGGCCGATCTTCGCCAGCTCCTCGAGCAAGTTGCGCTGGGTCTGCAGCCGGCCCGCGGTGTCGGCGATGACAACGTCGAGGCCGCGCTTGCGGGCGACCTGGATGCCGTCGAAGACGACCGCGGCCGGATCAGCGCCGCTCGTTCCGTCGAAGTGCGGGACTTCGGCCCTTTCAGCCCATGCGACCATCTGCTCGATACCGGCAGCGCGATAGGTGTCCGCTGCGACGACCAGCGGCTTGCGTCCCTGCGCGCGTAGGCGGTGGGCGAGCTTGCCTGCCGTCGTCGTCTTGCCCGCACCGTTGATGCCGTAAAGAAGCACGCACGCGGGCTCGGCCGACAGCTCCAGCTCACGCGGTTTGTCCGACATGACTCCCGCGGCCACGGCGACCAGCGCATCGATCCCCTCCTCGCGCGTGCGCGGGGCACGCGATCGCACCCCAGCGGCAAGTCGAGACGCCATCGCGGGCCCGAAGTCGGCCCCGACCAGGACCTCTTCAAGCTCGTCGTAGTACCCCGCCGCGAGCGGCGGGCTGAGAGCACGCAACCCCGCCGCGAGCATGCCGCGGGTCCGGCTACCGACGCGGTCCCAGAGGCTCAGCCTGCTTGCGCTGTCGTCGCCGACCGCGCGGCCGGCTTGCGAATGTCGTCCAGCCGGACCGAGACGAGGTGCGACGAACCGCTCTCGTCGAGGTGGATACCGTAAAGGGTCGACGCGTACGACATGGTCACGTGGTTGTGCGTGATGACGAGGAACTGGCGCTCTGTACCGAGGCGCGCGACCATCTGGCCGAAGCGATCGACGTTGGCATCGTCCAGGGCGGCGTCAACCTCGTCGAGGATCGTGAACGGGCTCGGGTTGACCTCGTCCAGCGCGAGCACCAGGGCGAGGGCGGCAAGAGAGCGCTCACCTGACGAGAGCAGCGTGACGTTCTGGAGGCGCTTGCGCGGAGGCTGGACGAGGATCTCGACTCCGCTGCGCGGCCCCTCGTCGCCGTCCGCGTGGCGAAGCGTGGCCCTGCCTCCAGGGTTGAGCTCTGAGAAGTACTCGTGGAAGTTGGCCGCGACCGCGCCGAACACGGCTTCGTAACGCGACTCCTCTTCGGCACGGAGCTTCGCAATCAGCTCTTCCAGGTCGGCCCGCGCCGCGGTGATGTCGTCGAGCTGTTCGGCCAGGTTAAGGTAGCGCTCCTCGAGCTCCCGGAACTCGGACTCGGCCAGCGCGTTCGTGGGTCCGATCTCTTCGAGCCTCCGCTCCAGCGCGCGCATCTCCCGCTCGCGCGCCTTGCCACCGGGGACCTCCTCGGGGGCGACGCCGTCAGGCATCCGGGAACGGATCTCCTCCATTCGGGCCTGCAGCAGCTCGGACTCTCGCGTGATGAGCTCGAGGTTGCCCTCCAGAGTGCTGGCGCGCAAGCGGGCGTCGATGCGCGCCTCCTCGCATCCAACCAGGCGCCTTGCGGTCTCCGCGATGGCGGCCTCGTCGTCGGGCGCCTCATGCTCCGCCGCGGCCAGCGCCTGTCGAGCCGTCTCGGTGGCCCGCTCGAGCGCAGGGACCGCCTGGAGGGCGTTGGCGGCTGCCTCCTCCGCCTCCGCGAGGTGCGTGCGCCGCTCCTCGCAACCGTGGGTCAGCCGCGCCACGTCCTCGGCGACGAGCGCGTTCTGGCGTCGCAGCGAGTCGATGCGGTCACGCCAGCGCTCGCGGTCTTGCTCCAGGGCGCGCTGCCGAGCCGCATCCCGCACCTGATCCTCGAGCTCACGAGCCAGCGCGGCTGCCCGTTCTTCCGAGTCGGCGGCCACCCGCTCCAGCCTGGAGAGCTCGCGCTGAGCGTCCCCCTCCAAGGCTCGGGTTGTGTCGAGCAGGCGCGCGACCTCGTCGGGCTTCGACGCGCCCGCCGCAAGCGCGCGCAGCTCCGCCAGCGTTGCCTGCGCGGATTCGAGCTCACGTGCAGCCTCGAGCGCGTCCGCAGCGTCGGGCTCGAGTCCTGCGATCGAGCGGCGCAGCTCGGCCCTTCGCACCTCGAGCGCGACACGTGGATCCGCGCCGGCCCTCACGACCCCAGGCCCGCGATACACGCCCGCGCGGGTCACGTCCCGATCGAGGACCGCCGCGCCGAGAAGGCGTCGCGCGATCGCCTCGTAGCCCTCGCGAACCACGACGTGGTGGTAAAGCGATCCCGGTTCGGGGCTCGGCGCCTCGACGGAGAACAGCGCTGTCAGCTGAGTCGCGCTGCCCTCGACCGCACGCAAAGCCTCGCGTTCGTCCCCGGCCACCACCGCGTCCACTAGCCCGCCGAGGACGGCCGCCAGC
>DASWDZ010000034.1:0-38649 GCA_036395015.1 Candidatus Dormiibacterota bacterium
CACCGACTTCGACATCAACGCTCGTGGCACGGTGAACATGCTGGAGGCGGTCCGTGTCCACAACCACGACGCCCCGTTCATCTTCGCGTCGACGAACAAGGTCTACGGCAAGCTCGACCACAACAACGGTCCATGCAAGGAAAGCCAGCCTCTCGACTTCCACAGTCCCTACGGTTGCAGCAAGGGCGCCGCCGACCAGTACGTGCGCGACTACGCGCGCTGCTTCGACATGAACACCGTGGTGCTTCGGCAGAGCTGCATCTACGGCGCGCACCAGTACGGGACCGAGGACCAGGGATGGGTCGCCCACTTCGTGCACTCGATCCTCAAGGACCGGCCGCTGACGATTTACGGCGACGGGACGCAGGTGCGCGACCTCCTCGACGCGCGCGACCTGAGCGCGCTGTACGCGATCGTGATCGACAAGATCGGCATCACGCGGGGCGAGATCTACAACGTCGGCGGCGGACCTGAGAACCAGCGCAACCTGCTCGAGGTCATCGACCAGGTCGGTGAGCTCGCAGGCAAGAAGCCGCGGTACACCTTCGCGGACTGGCGCGAGGGCGACCAGAAGTACTACGTCAGCGACGTCGGCAAGGCCCGCAACGACCTGGGATGGGAACCGCGGATCGACTTCGACCACGGACTACAGGACTTGATCTCCTGGGCGGAGTCGGTCAGCTAGCAGCCAGCGCTGGGCCGCAGCCCAAAACGCGAACAGCCAGGCGATCGTCAGCAACGTGCCCGCGTAGTCGTGGAAGATCACGGCCGGCCACCGTCCCGCAGTCGCTGCAAGCAAACAGACGATGGTCACCCGCACGACGTTGACAAGCACTGTGCCAAGGAGACCGATCAGGACCACCTGCGTTGCGGCCTCGCGGTTTCCGCCTCGGAGGCCGGCGATCAAGCTCAGGCCGAGCAACAACACGCTCTGCCATCCGATGCAGTTCCAGGAGATGAACAGGTTGACTGGCCCCGCGCTGCCCCAGACGACGAGTTGGCTGCCGGCTGCCGCGGCCTGGATGCCGAGCAGGTTCAACAAGGCAACGACCATGCGAGCTTCGACGGGACCGACGGACTGCAGCGGCCCTGCAAGCCCGATGCGAATCCCAGCGGACGTGAGCAGGTCGTTGTAGCTGGTGACAAACGGCAGCGCGAGCAGTATCAAGGCGCACGCAGCGAGCATCACTGTCTGCGGCGAGCGCTGGCGAGACGTCACAGCCGCCATGACCTCCACCGACGGACCGCCGCGGGGAACAGCATTGCCAGCCCCGCAAAGGGCAGCAGGAACTCCGGTATGAAGATCGTCTGCGAGCTGACGAGGTTGGTTGCCGCCGAAGCGGCGTCGTAACTCAGCGTCAGGTTCACGACACCGACCGACGTGACGGTGAGGGTAAAGCAGAAGAAAGAGCCCGCCGGCACTGTGACATCGCCACCCGGTGAGAACGAAGAGGTGGTCAGCCCCGAGCCCACCGCCAGCGTGGCAGCGGACTGGGCGATCGTGGTCGGCGAGGAGCATGTCGACGAAGCGCTGTATGCGAAAGCCATGCTCACCCCGGTGGTGCCTCCGGCGGCGCCGGCCGTCCAGTACTGGAACGTGAATGACGTCGTCGCTCCGATCGTCTGCGCCGCGGAAGTCGACGTGGTGGTGGCCCAGGTCCTGCTGGTCCCCACCGGGGCCAGGAGTAACGTCGCCGGCACCAGGCCGGTCGGCGATGTCGCGTCCATGGTGAATGCGATCGCCCCGTGCAGAAAGAGCGTCGTGCCCGCCGCCTCGGCGGTCGGCGCCCTCCACGCTCCGATCGCCAGGGCGACGATCAGCGCTGCCATCGCTCCCGAGACGAGCCAGCCGCGACGGTTGGCCCGGCTTCGGTGGTGTCCGGTCATCGCCTGTGCAGGAACGCCGCGGCGACGGGCATCGAGCGGCCCACCCAGCCATCGCCGCAGCCACTTCAGGCGGCGCAGATGGTGGATGGGGTCGGTGACACGTCCGGTTTTTGGCGTCCTGTACCACGGACCCTCGTCATTCTCGAAGAGCCCCTTCAGGGCGGCCACAGCCTGGAACGGGACGAGCAGAAACGAGATGAGCAGCGCGCCGGCGATGCCCACGAAGTCCCTCGGCGGAGCGCCTTCCAGCAGCAGGCCGGCGAAGTTCATGAGGGGGAGCGCAAGCATGTTCGAGAGAAGCAGCGTCCACCCAAACGCCGAGGTCCACTCCGGCACATGGGCGCGGAGCACGACCTCCGCGATCAGCCATGCCGCGCTGCCCAACACGAACAAGGCGGACTGCAAGTAGTAGGTCGAGTAGTAAAGAAATTCGACCTTCTCGACCAGGCCCAGGTGAGGAGAGCGCAACACCTGGCCCGACCAGCGACGCACGTTGTACGTGTGGCCCTCCGCCCACCGCATGCGCTGGCGCGCCAGCCGGCCGAAGGTACCGACGCACTCCGCCGGCGACTCCGCATACGGCGTGTAGATGACCTTCATGCCGAGCAGATGCAGGCGGAGCGTCAGCTCCCAGTCCTCCGTGAGGCTGCGGCCCCAGCCAAGCTCGCGCAGAACGCGCGCGCGGATCATGTAAGCGGTGCCGGCGATCATCTTCATCGAGCCGAGAAATTCCTGAAATGGACGCTCGACCATGTAGCTGCCGGCGTACTCGGCCCTCACCGCCTCGGTCAGCCAGCTCTCGCTGCGGTTGAGGACGTGCCACTGGTAACTCTGCACGGCCGCCACGTCCGGGCGCGGCTCGGGGGCGTCGCCGTTCGCGTGGAAAAAATGCGGGAGAAACGTCTGGATCGAATCTGGGAATGGGACGACGTCGGCGTCCCACACGATCACGAACTCGGCTCGCGGATCGGTGTGCTGGAGCGCCACCGCTAGCGCGCCGCCCTTGTAGCCGTCACGCGCCGGCCGATGGATCACCTTGAATCTCGGCCGGCCGCGCCACGCCTCGAGGATCGAGGTGGTCTCGTCGGTCGAGTCGTCGACGACGATCACCTCGTAGTTGCCGTACTCGAGAGCGGCGCATCCTTCCAGAAGCCGGCCGATGACGCGCTTTTCGTTGAAGGTCGCGATGTGGATGGAGATGAACGGCTCATAGCCGAGGTCGAAATGGCCGTTGCCGTTTCCGTTGCCGCCGTTCCCATTGCCCCGGCGCAGGAAGCGCATCAATCCGTGCGGGTGTCCATTCCCACCACCATTGCCGTCGCCGTTTCCGTTCGTTTCCGAGAGCAGGAGCGAGGACAGCCGCATCACCAGGGTGGCGAGGTAGTAGCGAATCGAATACAGGAAGAACAGGCCGCCGAGCACGAGGGCTGCAAGAGAAAGGGCTACTCCGACCGGACGCTCGGCGGCGACACCATCATTGACGATCTCGAACATGCCTCGGGCCAGGGCCACAAACGGGAGGAGCCCGACCGCAGCGCCGAGGACGACCAGCACGCGCACGAGGACGAAGAGAGTGCGAGCCGGCGCGCGACCGTTGCGCGCAGCCATCTGTTCCGGGCCCCGTGAGATCAGGTCCTGCTGGTGGGTCGCCTAGGGTGATGTTGGTCGCATATCGTAGCTTTCGCGGCGGCAGGTGAAATGGCCGCACCCTCCCGCCAGGCGGCGCAGCAGCCTGGCCTCTCCCCACGCCGCGGTCGCGACAGCTTTGCTGACTCCACGCATCAGCCCGCCTGCGATCCCGCGACGCCCGGCTGATATGTCCTCGACCGATCCGCTCACAGGGCCGCGCACGTCGAGCCAGGAGAAATAGACCAGGTCGAGGACCTGGAGCATGGCGTGGTAACTCCAGCGCGTACGGGTCACAGGCAGCCCGCAGGATGCGGCCTTGGTCCGAAACCGGTCAGCAGAGAAGATCTGGATGTGGCCCCCGTGCCGCACCTTGGCCGTCCAGCGCGTGCCGGCGCCGACGAGGCGATACAGGGTTCGCGGCTGGCCCTCCAGAGGCAGCACTATGTGGAAGCCTGCGCCGGGTTTGAGGACGCGTGCCACCTCGCGCAGCACCTGGTCCGGGTCGTCGACGTGCTCGAGCACGTCGAAGATCCAGACGAAGTCCAGCTCCGCGTCCGTGAACGGCAGGCGTTCGGCCGTGGCGAGCCGGAAGTCCACCCCCTCCGGCGCCGCGCTCGCGGTCGTGATCGCAGCCTTGCTCACATCGCAGGCGAGGACCTCGAGGTCGGGCCGCTCGCGCTGGACTGCTTTGGCAACCTGGCCGGCACCGCAGCCGACATCCAGCACGCGGCCCCTGACACGCGCCAGGTCCTCGAGCAGGTAGCGGAGCTTGAGCCCGTTCATGAACCAGGGCCGCGGTTTCAGCGGCGCCGCGCCCCAACGCTTGGCCTCGTAGTCGAAGGACGCCGAGCTCAATGCACGCGGCGACGTCGGACGCGCCCAACCACCAACCAGACTGACAGTCCCACCAGACCAAACACTGACACGGCATCCCCGATGAGCTCGATCGAGGAGTGCGTGAACTCGAAGTCCAGGGTGGCCGGATAAGACAATCCCCGGGGTATCGAGACATACATGAAATCTGGGCCGGCGCGATAGATCGTGAGCGACTCGCCACCGATGCTCGCCTGCCAGTTCGGGACCCAGCTCTCTTTCAATAGGACTCCGCTTGCCTGCCCTTCGATCACCACACGCCGATGCTGCGCCGAGATGAAGGTCGCCTTGTAAGCCGGCTCCGCGCTCTGTCTCGGCGCGGCCCACGAGATCTCCCGCGTGAAAAGCCGCGACTCCTGGGCCGCGCGGTTGCTGGTGATGTGGAAAGGAAGGTTCATGCCACTCCAGACGACGCGGCCCGTGCCCAGCGTCCCGGCCACCACCACAGGGTCGCCATCGCTCAGCAGGGCCGGAGCCGCCCATGACGCAATCGACTCCTTCGGAATGTAGCTGACGCCCCACGGCCCGCCGTTGTAGACCGCCGGCGCGAAGTTCAGGTCGACGCCCGTCGGGATAGGGCCTTCGCCAGGCGTCAGGCGCCAGGCGGGACCGATGCCCTTGCGCCTCACCGGCGCGCCCGGAATCGGCGACGGCGCGCTCGCCGTCTGCTCCAGGATCGGGTTGCCACCCTCGACGAGCAGCCCTCCTCCCTCTTTCACGTAGGAGTCGAGAAGTGCAAAAGCCTTGCCCTGGTCGTGGAACCGATACCCGTAAAGGATCACAAGGTCGAACTGTGCGAATTCGCTGGCGGAGACGTCGTCGATGTAGCTGCCGCCGCGCACCGGAATCAAGGAACGGCTATCGAAGCCGGCGAGCGCGATGGAGCGAAGGACCAGGTCGTATGAGGTGTCGTCTCCGATCACGAGCGCGGTCCTTGTCGCGCGCGCAGAGATGATCGGCGCGGCATCCAGATACTCGAAGGTCAGCGCATTCGTAGAGGCGTAGAGGTCAGGCCGCTCCGCAAAGCGTTGGGCCGCCGCCGCATCGGGACCTGCGTAGAACTGTTTGACCGCAAACCAGTCGAGCAAGAAGTCCTTCTCTGCGTAGTTCGTTTCCGAGTTCCAGACACGCGTCTCGAGCCAGTACTGCCAGTCGCCGTTGACGACCCCCTGCTGCTGGTATCCGCGTGTCTGCGGCACTTCGTCGTGGCTGTTGATCCAGTCCGAGGCTCCATCCCAGTTGACTCCGACTCGGTAGTCCTTCTGACTCGAGCTCACGAGAAGCGCGTTCTGCAGCTGGCGCTTGGACGGGTTGTCTCCGTTGACGGTTCCGCCGGCCAAGCCGGGGGTGATCAACAGCAGTTGCGTCATCAGTGCGACCACCACCGCTACCACCATGGCGCGGCGCGCCGAGGTCCACGGCAGCGCGAGCCCGACCAGGGCGGCGAGGAACCACGACGCAAAGAACATCGCCTGTCCAGGTTGGAAGTTGTAGATGAAGACCTGCGTCCCGCCCAGGCCCGCGAGCGCGTAGACGAGACAGGCGGCCGTCACCGCTGCGGCCACGGCCATCATCCGGCTCGGCAGCGCGGAAAGAAACAGTTGTCTGTAGCGGTACGCGACGACGGGCGCCAGCACGGCCAGCGCGCCGACAAGCACCGGCACGGACTCCATGCCCACGAAGAGCGAGCTCCACGAGACAGACCCGTATTCACGCGTGAAGGTCGGCACCGGCGCGCGCCTCGACAGCTCGATGAAGTACGGGAGGTAAAAGAAAGCAACGACGAGGCTCGTCACTCCCAGCAACTTGAAGACCTGCACAAGCTTCTGCGACATGGAGAGCGGCAAGACGGCGACGGCGCCGATCGCTAACGCCACACCCATCCCGCCAAGCAGCAGGTGGGTGCTCAACGTGGCAGCGAGGGACAGGACCATCGCCACGAACGCGTATTGCGACGGTCGGACGTGATGCAGGACGACGAAGAATGCGAAGAGGCTCAAGAACCCCATGCCGAGAATGCGCGGATACAGCCCGCCCTCGAGCGCGTATGACCAGAAGGCGTTAGCGGAGATGAGCACCAAAGTCGCGATCAGGCCGGCGAGGCGGCTTCCCGTCGCCGTCCGGACGAACCCGTAGAGGGCGGACGCGATCACGATGAAGCTTGCGGCGGCGATGACGATCAGCGAGGCGCCGAGCGAGGCGCCAAGCCAGCCGACCAATGCCGCGCCCAAGTAATGGAGCAGCGGCGGGAACGAGCCTTCAGAGAAGAACTGGCCTGAGTACCACTCGTAGTTCCAGTCGGCGTTCGGAAAATTGTCGACGAGGAACCTGATCTTCGACATGTGTCCGTAGGCGTCGTAGCCCTTCGGAAAGCCGGAGAAGGCCTGGTTTAGCTCTCCGATCGCAAATGTGAGGACAGCGATCGCAGTCAGGCACGCCGCGTCGCCGAGCCATCGAGGGCGCGGCCTCAGGCCGTTGCCGCCTCGGCCGCGATCTGTTCGTGAGCCCGCGCCACGTCGAGGACCGCACGCTCGATGGTGTCGATGTGCCTCTCCCAGTCAAAGTGGCGCGCCCACTCGAACGCGCGCTCCCCTGTCGCCTGGTTCTCGGCGCGGTCGTCGAGCAGCCCTGTGATGCCGGCGGCGTAGTCGTCGACCTCGAGCGGTTCCGCGAGGTGACCCGTGCCCGGGGCGACGGTGACCGTGGGGCCCGCCTGGCTCCACGCCACGACGGGCACGCCCTTCGCCATCGACTCGATGATCCCCATGCCGAAGTCCTCCTCCGGTGCCGGGTACACGTAGACCGCAGCGCCTTCGTAGAGCGATTGCAGCTCCTCCTCGCTGATCGGGCCGAGAAAGAAGACCGCGTCCTCGAGTCCAAGCTCGCTGACGAGGGACTTCAACGACGCTGTGTGCGAGGTCGACGGTCCTGGGATCACGAGCTGGACCCGAGGATGACGCTTGCGCACTTCGACCAGCGCGCGGATCGCGAGGTCGAACCTCTTCTGCGGGTAGTGGCGGTTCGTGAGCAGCACGTAGGGTCGCCGGATCGGGTAGCCGTTGATTGTCAGGCCGCCTGAGAAACGGGCTTCGACCGGCAGCGGGAAACCGGACGCGGCGACGTGACAGCCCGCCGGGCAATCGACGGCCTCGCGCCGGTACGTCCTGCGGATGATGTCGCCGATGTAGTTGCCGTTGACCAGGAGCTGGTCCGCTTCCTGGACCGAGCGGCGGTCGGCCCACGCGACGAACCGCGTCGCGCGCAGCACGATCGCGGCCAGCAACCGATAGTCCGCGTTCGAGACCCAGCCCGTCTGGCGGTCGATGTTGCGCGGATAGACCAGGCGGTTCGGCTGGTTCAGGTACACCACGTAGGGCACGTCGATGAGACGGGCCGCCCACCACGCGATCCATGCGCTCGGCTGATTGCAGCCCACGATCGCGTCGACACCGCGGAAGCGCCACGCGTACAGCGGCATCAGCACGGAGGTCGCGGCCATCTGGACGGCCTCGCGGTAGGGAAACCATCGCGGCAGCTGGGGCAGGAAGGTCTTCACGCGCACCTCGTCGATCAGGTCCGGATAGCACCGCGAGGCATCGATCGTCGGCGCGAAGCACTCGACATCGTAGCCGCGCCGGCGCAGCCCGAGCACCTCTTCGATGACCAGGCGCTCGCCGCCGCCCGAGTAGGTGAAGCCGCAGTGGAACACCGCGATCCGCCGCGTGCCTTTCTTGCGCGCGTCGCGCCGCCCTCCAACCAGGAAGAAGCTGAAGACGCCGAGCATCAAGGCGTTGGCGGCGGTGATGGCGTGGTAGAGCACGATCGCGCCGGCGGCCGCACCCGTGCCCAGACCGAGGCCGCCACCCAGCACCAGCGAGCCCGCGATCTCCAGGTTGCCAAGGTATCCGGGGCCCGCCGGGACCGCAAAGCTAAGGAGCAGCGCGGGATAGGCGGCCATGGCCTTCAGAGCCGGAACCGGGATGCCGACCGCGACGAACAGCATCGTGAAGTTGAAGGCGTCGATCACCAGCGCCAGCACCGTGAGCCCGGCCAGGCGGGCGGCCAGCGCCGGCGTCCAGAGCCCGCGCGCCCCGGCTCGAAATGCAAACGCCTGCCCGGCGATCGCGGAGGCAAACCTCGCGGGCAGCACTCGGCGCGCGAGCTGCGAGCGCGCGACCCGCGGCCCGACCAACGCCGTTCCGAGGACTGCGGCGAGAAGCGCGACCGCGAGCGCCGCGGCACCGATCAGTCCGCGCGGCGCATCCACCGCGCCGGTCAACGCGATGACCGTCAGCGCGGCCAGGAAGACCGCCACCGCCGCGAGGTCGCAGGCCTTGTCGATGACGATGGTCGCGAGGGCCGACCCGGCGGGTATGCGGTGCCGGCGCCACAGCCACCAGGCCCTCGCCGCGTCGCCGGAGCGGATCGGCAGCACGTAGTTCAGCAGGCCGCCGGCGGCGTTCATCGCGAAGGCGCGGACCATGCCGACGGGGGCCAGCGGACGCAGGAGAAGCAGCCAGCGGCGGGCGCGGATGAGGCTCGTGACGAGGAACAGCACGATCATCAGGGCCACCGGCCACCAGCTCTGGACGCGTGCGTGGGCGACGATCTCGGGCAGGGACACGGTCCGCAGCCACAACCACAACAGGACCAGGCCGAACGCAGTCTGCACGCCGAGACGGATCCAGCGGTTCACGCGGTCGCCTCGGCCTCGACCGGCACAGACGTCAGGATCCAGCGCTGGGCGAGCGCCCAGAACGCGAACAGGAAGCCGACGAACAGGAGCGTGCCACCGTAGTCGTGGAAGAAGATCGCCGGCGCGACCCCGAATGTGGCGGCGATCAACGCCACCAGGGCGACGCGCGCGAGGTTGAGCAGCATCGTGCCAGCCACTCCGATGAGGACGATCTGCGCACGCATCTCCCACGTGTGGTTGCCCCGCAGTCCGGTCAGCAGGCTGACGCCAAAGAGGATCAGGCTCTGCCAGCCGATGCAGTTCCACGAGATGAAAAGCGTGTGCATCGAGCCTGACGTGTCCCACACGACGAGGTGACTGCCGGACGCCGCCGCGTGGACACCGACCAGCCCGAGCAGAGTCACCACCATCCGCGACTCTGCCGGCACGATCGCCTGCAGCGGGTTGTTGGCGCCGAGATGCATCGCCCACACGGTGAGCAGCTCGTCGAACGTGGTCACGAGCGGAAGCACCATCAGCAGCGCGCACGTCAGCGCGATGAGGGTGAGGTTGACACTGTCCGGCTTACGCTCAGTCGGCTTCATCGCCTTCTCCGCACCAGTCGCGACACGAGCACCGGCAGGGCCGCGACCAAACCGAGCAAGCCGAGCAATCCCTCAGGCACGACGATGCTCGGCGGCACGATGTTCGTGTCGGCGACGCCGGCCGTCCCGTCGTAGAGCATCGTGGGCTTGCCGCCGGTGTTGTGCGTGAGCGTCACCGAAACGCAGAGCGAACCGCCGGGCGTGATCACGAGCGGCAGCTGGCTGGCGCTGGTGCTCACGGTGAACGGGCTCGAGGTGTTGGCTCCGCCGGACCCGAACGTCGTCGACCAGGTCGAGCCCGCATTGGGCACCGTGGCCACGAAGCCTGCGCAGCTCGAGGTGGCCGAGACGCCGGCCGCGACGGTCACGGTGTCGTTGGTGCTGCCGGTGCCGCCGGTCCAGTACATCGTGAAGGTCCACACGCCGGCGGCGACGGTCTGCGCGGGCAGGTTGCTGAACGACCACGTGGTGGTGATCCCGCCCGCTTGCGACTGGATCTGACAGGCGGCGCCCCGAGTCCCGATGGTCTGGTCGACGGTCGTCGCGACGCAGTCCGGGGCGGTGCCGGACCCGTGTAGGTAGAGCGGATTGCCGGCAGCGTTGACGACAGGAGCTCCCGTGGACGCGATGGCGAGACTTGCGAAGAGAATGACGAGCGCACCGACCGCGATCCAACCGAGCCAGCGGCTGTGCGTCGCCGGGCCGACTGGTGTCGACCTGACCATTGGCGCCGCGGGCGGGGACCAGCGCGGTGCGGCGCGGCGCCCTATCAGCCACCGGCGAAGCATGTACAGCCGGCGCAGATGCCGCACCTCGTCGGTGACGCGGCCCGTCTTCGGGGTGCGGAACCAGGGACCTTCGTCGCGGCTGATCAGACCCTTGAACGCCGCCCATCCCTGAAAGGGGACAAGCGCAAAGGAAAGGACGAGGGCGCCGAAGACCCCCTGCACGTCGCGCGCGGGCGCTTCCTCGAGGATCAGTCCGCCGAGGTTCATGAGCGGCAGCGCGAAGATGTTGGAGCAGAGCAGCGACCAACCGAGAAGCGACGTCCAGCCCGGGACGTGCGCCTGGAAGACAAGCTCCGAGATGAGCCAGCTCAGAGAGCCGACGACGAACAGACCGGCCTGCAGGTAATAGGACGCGTCGTAGAGGAACTCGAGCTTCTCGATCGGTGTGACGTAGCGCGACCGCATGATCGGGAAGAACCATTTGCGCACGTTGTGTGTATGTCCCTCCGCCCAGCGCATTCGCTGCCTGGCCAGCCTCGCGAACGTGCTCACGCATTCGGCGGGGGTCTCCGCCCACGGCGTGTAGATGACCTTGTACCCGCGCGCGTAGAGCTTGAGGGTGAGCTCCCAGTCTTCGGTGATGCTGGTTCCCCACCCGACCTCGCGCAGGACGTCGGCGCGGATCATGTAGGCGGTGCCGGCGATCATCTTCAGTGCGCCGATCGCATCCTGGAAAGGACGCTCGATCATGTAGCTGCCCGCGTACTCCGCGCGCACAGCCTCCGTGAGCCAGCTCTCCGATTTGTTGAGCACGTGCCACTGGTAGCTCTGGACCGCGCCGACCTCAGGCCGTCGCTTGATCTGGCCCGGCTCCGACGGCGCCTCCTCGACGCGGCCGAACGCCGCCTCGAATCGCTTGCTCGAGGGGCCGTCGCTCACGCGATAGAACAGCGGCAGCAGGCGCTCGATGGAGTCGGAGAACGGCACCGAGTCGGCGTCGAAAACGACGATGTACTCGGCGCGGGGGTCGGTGACCTTCAGCGCCTCGCGCAGCGCTCCGCCCTTGTAGCCGGCGCGGCTGGTGCGGTGGAGGATCTTGAAGCGGGGACGGCCGCGCCAGCGCTGGAGGATTTCCACCGACTCGTCGGTCGAGTCGTCGACTACCACGACCTCGTACTCGGGGTATTCGAGCTGGGAAAGGGCGGTCAGCAACCGCTCGATCACGCGCTTCTCGTTGTAGGCGGCGACGTGCACGGATACGAACGGGTGGTAGCCCAGGTCCAGGTGATAGCCGTTGCCGTTGATCCTGTTAAGGCCGTTGCCGTTTGCCTTGTGCGTGCCGTTGCCGTTGCGCGGACCCGCGCCCACGAGCGTGGTCAGCAAAACCATGGCTGTGCTCAGGTAGTACTTGACCGCGTACGCGAAGAAGATGGCGCCAAGAAACAGTCCCGCAAAAGCAAATCCGTAGGCAACCCAGTCGGATCCACTGCGGATCTGCGACTGCCGGACGAGCTCGAGAAAGCCGTGCAGAATGGCGACGATCGGGATCGCGCCGACCACGAAGGCGCCGACCAGGACCCCATTGAGGAGCACGCTCCACGCGAGGCCGGTGTCGCTCCGGGCACCATCGGGTGCCCCGAGAAGGTGGCCGGGATCTTCCCCTTTCGTGGTCACGGCTCGTCCTCGAAGTAGAGGGCCGCGCTGAGCTCGGCGCTGTCGAAGCGCCGGTGCCCGCCTGGCGTGGTGAGCGTCGGCTGGAGCCGGCCGCGGCGGACGGCCCGGTTCAGGGTCGGCTGGCTCACGCCCAGGAGGCGCGCGGCCTCGCCGGTGGTGATCAGCCTGGCGCCTTCAGGCTCGTCCTGAAGGCTTGCCGCGTACGTTTCGACATCCTTCTCGTTGAACCGGCGATGGCCCCCGGGCGTGATGAGCGCAGGGCGGAGCAGGCCACGCGCGACGGCGCGCGCCACCGTCGCCTGGCTGACGCCCAGGCGAGTCGCCACATCCCTCGAACTGATCAATCTCTGCAAGCCGTTGTACTGCGACTAACGAATCCATATCAAAAAGCAGTCGGGATTTTGCCCCCTTATTGAAAGATCGGGCTTGGAATTCCACGAGCGGCGCAGGCATTTCGTCGTTGAAAATGTACACAGATCAATAAGTCCATCCGGCATTTTCGTGGCAAACTTTTCGCTGCGCAACAGAGCGCGCGGGCCTTCAGAAAGGAATCGTCGAACTCATTCTTAGTTAGAACCTCACCCCCCGCAGCCAAGCTCGGAGCCGGTGTCGAGAAATCGCCCGGCCCGAGCCTTTTTATGGGCTTTGGCCCCTCCCCCGCCCTCCCCATGAATTGGGATGAGCCTGGAGAACTTCGGTGGCATAGACGTGGAGGGCCTCCCGCCAGGGCCGCAGCGGCCGGTAACGGGTCGAGCCCAGGCACCCGTTGCGAGGCCGGCGGGCGGCGGCCGGATACGCCGCGGAGCTGACGGGATCGACCTCGGTCGTGACGCCGAACTCCTCCAGCACCGCGCGGGCGAACTCGTCCCAGCCGCAGCAGCCCTGATTCACCGCGTGAACGATGCCGGTCGCGCCCTGCTCGGCAACCTCGACGGCGGCGCCGGCCAGGTCGCGCGCGTAGGTCGGGTTGACCCGCTGGTCCGAAACCACGGGCAGTCGCGCCACCAGTCGCGCGCGGTCGAGGATGCGCAGGGGAAAGCTGCGCGGGCCGCCGTACAGTGCCGCGGTCCTGATCACGAGCGACTGCGCGCCGGCTTCGAACACCTTCCGCTCGCCCATGAGCTTGCTCGAGCCGTAGACCGACAAAGGCGCAGGCTCGTCGGCTTCGACGTAAGGCTCGTCTTGGGTGCCGGCAAAGACGAAGTTGGTCGAGAAATGGACGATCGTCGCCCCGATCCGGCGACAGGCGACAGCGACGCGGTGTGGCCCCTGCCCGTTTACAGCGTAGGCGAGGTCGGCTTCGGTTTCGGCGCGATCGACGGCGTTGTACGCGGCACAGTTGAAAACAAACTCAGGCCGCCTTCGCGCAAGCAGTTCGGAGATCGCGTTCGCGTCGTCTATCGACAGTTCCTGCCTGGGCACCGCTGAGTCCGGGCCGAGCAGGCGGACGAGCTCGCTGCCCAGCTGGCCGTTGGCGCCCAACACGACCGCTTTCAAAGCGATTCGGTCAGTTTCTCTTCGTCGGGATTGGCGGCGTGGGGTTGCTGCATGAGCAGTGCCGTGATCTCGGGCTCCTCGAGGGGCCGGCCGACGAGATATCCCTGGGCTGCGTCGCAGCCCGCCTCGACGAGGACGGTCTCCGCCATCCGATCCTGCAGGCCCTCGGCGACCACGCGAAGCCCGAGGTTGTGCCCGAGGCTGACCGCCGACCGAACGATCGCGGCCGAGTCCGGATCGGACGCCAGCGCGGAGACGAAAGAGCGGTCGATCTTGATCTCGTTCACTGGCAGTCGCATCAGCGAGAGCAGCGACGAGTAACCGGTGCCAAAGTCGTCCAGGGACAGGCGGACGCCTATCTCATGCAAGCGGTGCAGTGCCTTCGTCGCCGCCGCCGCCATCGCCACGCCTTCGGTGATCTCCAGGGTGAGCCGGCTGGGGTCGACTTTGAAGTTGCCCAGCGCGCGCGCCACCATCTCTTCCAGCGAGTGGTCCTCGATGTTTCGCGGCGAGACGTTCACGGACACCGAGAGGTCGAGGCCGTCGGCCAGCCACTTGCAGAGCTGCGCGAGGGCGGCGTCGAGGACCCACGCGGTCAGCGGATGGATGATCCCTGTCTCCTCCGCCATCGGAATGAACCGATCCGGCGGCATGATGCCTTCGCGTGGATGGTTCCAGCGCACGAGCGCCTCGACCGACTGGATCGCGCCCGTCGCCAGGGTGACCTGGGGCTGATAGTGCAGGACCAGCTCGCCCTGGGGGATCGAGCGGCGCAGCTCACCGGCCAGTCCTGATCGCCGCAGCGACTGCGCTTCTTGCTCGGGCTGGTACATCGCGTAGCCGCCGCCCGACCGTTTCGCGACGTACATCGCCACGTCCGCCCGGCGCAAGAGCGTGCTCGGATCGTCGCCGTGCACTGGGTACATCGCGATTCCGATCGACGCACCTGTCTCCACCATCTGGTCTCCGATCGAGAACTGGCCCTCCAGTGAGGCCAGGATCTTGCGGGCCGTGCCGGCCACATCCTCGGGATGCTTGGCGTCGGTGGTCAGGATCGCGAATTCATCGCCGCCCAGTCGAGCCACGGTGTCGGTCGCACGCAGCACTCCGCGCAGGCGTGCGGTCACCTCCTGCAGAAGGCTGTCGCCGCGGTCGTGTCCCAGCGCGTCGTTGATGTCCTTGAAGCGATCGAGGTCGAGCAGGAGGACGCCGAACATCTTCTGATTGCGGCGGGCGCCCAGCAGCGCCTGGCGGAGCCGGTCGCCGAAAAGGCTTCGGTTGGGTAGGCCGGTCAGGGCGTCGTGCAGAGCCTGGTACTCGAGCGCATCGGTGTGCGCTTTGCGTTCGGAGATGTCGCGCAGCGTCGCGATGAAAAGGTGGCGCGATCCGATCTGCATCGAGCTGACGACGAACTCGAGCGGGAAGAGGCTTCCGTTCTTCCGCTTGCCCATCGTCTCGTGCGCGCCGCTGACGGGGATGTCGATCGACAGCCGGCGCTGCAGGTAGTTGTCGAAGGCGCTGCGGTGGGTCGTCGCGATCAGGATGTCGGCCTGCCTACCGATCAGCTCCTGCTCGGAGTAACCGAACAACTTGATGACCGCGGGATTGGCCGACTCGATGATGCCGGCGCTGTCGATCGTCGCCAGCCCGTCCGACACGTTGTCGAGCACCGAACGCATCCGCTTCTCGCTTTCCTGGAGCGCGACCTCCGCCCGTTTGCGCTCGACGAACTCGCCGATCTGGGAGCCGACGTCACTCATCACCGCGACGAGGCCTTCGTCCAGGTGGCGCGCTGCCCACGTATGCAGCGAGATCATGCCGACGACGCGGCGGCCGCTGCGGACGGGGAAACCGACGATCCCATGCAGTCCGACCGCGACCGCGGCGGCCGAGCGCGCCGACGCCTCCTCCGCGAGGTCCGGCATCGCGACCGGCGCGCCCGACTCCCAGACCCGACCGGCGAGTCCCTCCCCGCGTCGGTAGACCGCGGCTCCGGCCGTGGCCTCGAACGCCGCCGTGTCACGGCCCGGCCGCTTCCAGGACGTCACGAAGTGCATCGCCTCGCGGTCGATGTCGACCTCCCAGTACTCGGCGAGCTCCCAGTCCAGCGTCCGGCACAGCCCCTCCAGCACTCCGGGGGTTGCCATCTCCCAACCCGGCGACGTGACCAGCGCCTGCGTGACAGCGAAACGCGCGGCCTGAAGCACCTCGGCCCGCTTGCGGTCGCGGATGTCGACCGTGACGATCTGGAAGTACGTCGGTCGCTGGTTCGGGCCGCGGAGGAGTCGCATCGTCAAGTCCGCCCAGACGTGCTCGCCATCCTTGCGCGTGTAGCGTTTTTCGATGCGCCTTCCTTCGTCTTCACCCGCGAGCATGCTGTGCATCGCTTCCTGCAAGGCCGCGACGTCGTCGGGATGCGTGATGTCGAGCATCGAGAGCGTGCGGAGCTCTTCGTCCTTGTAGCCGACGAACTCACAGAACGCCGGGTTGACCGTCGTGATGTGGCCGTCGAGCGTGGTGAAAGCCATGCCCGCCTGCGCCTGCTGAAACAGCGTGCGAAAGCGAGTCTCCATCTCGCGCTCGGATTCCTCCGCGCGCAGCCGCTCGGTGATATCGCTGACCAGGGCGAGCAGCTGGTTGCGTCGGGTGCTGACGCGATGGATCGCGACCTCGACCTGGACTCGCCGGCCTGACTTCGTGATGAGTGCCGAGGTATAGCGAGCGGGCACATCACCCCCGGCCAGCCTCCGGGCATGGTTGGCGGCCAGCTGCTCGCGGTCCTCGAGGGGTGCCAGGTCGACCAGCGAAGGCAGCGCAGCCAGCTCTTCGCGCGAGTAACCCGTGAGCTCGACGTAGGCGTCGTTGCCGGCCACAAACCGGCCGTTCTCGGTGATGACAAGGCCTTCACCGAGGTCGCTGAGTGTGGCCAGAAGCGAGCTCTGCCGCTCGACCTGTGCCCCGAGGTCCCGCTGCACGGAACGGCTGGTCAGGAACGCGAGCAGCCCTATCCCGACGAGCAGCAAGGTCCAGATGACGATCGCGGTCACGGAGACCATCAGCTGGGTGATGGCGTATGCCCAGAGCAGGCCCAGGGTGACGATGGCCACACCGAAGACGTAGCCGAAGTGCCTCGAATGCAGGCCGGCGTCGAACTGCAGCAGGACGACGGCGAAGCTCACGGCGGCGAGGGGCGGCAGGTCGTCGCCAAGCCACTTGCCCGCGACGCCCAGGACCAGGACGGCGAGGACCGCCGCCACGGCCATGATCGAGAGCTGGGCGACCATGCTGGTCGCGTATCTCGAGCTCCGAACCGTCACGGCAACCGCGGCCAGCAGGACGCCGAGCCCAATCAGGATCACCTCCATGCGGAGCTCGGCGATCGGGAGGTGCGCCTCCCAGATCCGATAGGCGACGCCAGCGATGACAGCGCCGGCGGCCAGGCCGTTGATCAGGGGCAGGCTCCAGCGGCGTGGCTGAGGCGGGACCCCGACGGCAGCCCACGCCGCACCGAACAAAGGATCGGCGGCGGGCGCCCGGGACGCTGTCAACTCATTGACCAAAATTTCGTTGAACGATAGCGTTCGGGACCCGAGTTCGCCCTCAGATCACGAGAGCGGGCGCCTATTTTCCGGTTTTGGCCTGGGGCCTCTGGGGGACGGTCCGCTTGAGCGGGGGCCGGCGGCCGGCGTGCAGGGGGTTGACCTTCTCGCCATCGCCGTCCTTGCCGGTGCGGCTGGCCCGGCCGGCCGTGGCGTGGAGGGTGCGCAGCTTCGCCAGGCGCTCCTTTTTGGCCGCCAGGGCTGTCTTCAGGGCGTCGGAGAGCTGGGTGTCGTTCATGGGGACCACCCGGAGCCGGGCTTCCAGCTCCAGGACTTCGACTTCAGCCCTTGTTAGTTCGAGATCGATGGTTTTGGACACTCAACTTCCTCTGTTTACCGATCAAAGCTACTGAACGAACTAACTACCCCGCAAGGGCCTGGGTTATGCCCTGCGCCAGGTGAAGCCGATCCCAAACCATCAAAAAGGCCGCCCTCGCGGCGGCCCACCTCCCTCTCACGACTTCGCTACGCACTGAACGCGAACAGAAGTCTAAGTTGCTTTCAGCGTAAATTCAGTCAGTCCAGCGAAATCACGTCGCGCAGCTTTTCGAAGAACCCTTTGGAGACCTTTTCCGGCTTCCCCGTCAGCCCGCCGACCTTGCGCAGCAACGCCTTCTGCTCCGGTTCGAGGTCCTTGGGGATCAGCACCTGGACGACCACGTACTGGTCGCCTCGCCGCCCACCACGCACATCTGGCATGCCCCGGCCCTGCAGCCGAAATGACTGCCCGTGCTGGGTTCCGGCAGGGATCGCGATCTCAACTGGGCCTTCCAGGGTGGGGATCTCGATGCGGTCGCCAAGCGCTGCCTGGACCATGTTGATGCGCAGCTCGAAGACGATGTCCTGCTCATGGCGCGCCAGCTGCGCGTGCGGCTTGACTCGCAGCACGACGTAGAGGTCGCCGGGCGGGCCGCCCCGGACGCCGGCCTCGCCTTCGCCGCTGATCCGGATCTGGGAACCGGTGTCGACTCCGGCAGGGATCTTCACCGCCAGCCGTCTGGTCCGGTGCAGCCGGCCCTGCCCGCGGCACTCGGCGCACGGGTTCTTCAGGATGCGTCCAGCGCCGCCGCACGTCGGGCAGGTGGCGGTGGTCACCACCTGGCCGAAGAAGGACTGCGCGGCCCGCCGGATCTGGCCGGAACCTCCGCAACCCGGACAGGTCTCCTGGCCGCTGCCGGGCTCCGCCCCGCTCCCCGAACAGTGCTCACAGGCGGCGAGGCGCTGGATGTCGATTTGCTTCTCGAGGCCTGTGAAGGACTCCTCGAACGTGACCGTCAGGTCGTAGCGGAGATCGTCGCCCCGGTTGGACCGCTCGCGGCGAGCCCTCGCCCCAAACCCCCCGCCGAAGAACGTGTCGAAGATGTCCGCGAACGGCATATCGGAGAAGTCGACCGCCGGTCCTCCCGAGCCGACCGCTGCGTGACCGAACAGGTCGTAGCTCCGACGCCGGTCCGGGTCGGAAAGCACCGCGTAGGCCTCACTCGCCTCCTTGAAGCGCGCATGCGCGCCCGCATCGTCCGGATTGCGGTCGGGATGCGAGTCCATGGCGATCTTGCGAAACGCGCGCTTCAGCTCGTCTGGCGAGGCCTGCCGTCCGACGCCCAGCACCTCGTAGTAGTCGCGCTTGACGGCCACCGGCTCTTATTCGGATTCGTGATGGGCGGCGAGGGGCGGTCGCGAGACCTTGACCAGGGCGGGTCTCACGACGCGGTCGCGAAGACGATACCCGCGCCTCAACTCGGAGACGACGGTGTCTTCCGGATGGTCAGCCGACTCTTCGTGCGCGACGGCCTCGTGCAACTTGGGGTCGAAGCGCGCGCCGACCGATTCGATCGCCTGCAGGCCGTGCGTGCCGAGCGCCTCCTCCAGCTTGCGGACGCTGAGCTCGAGGCCCTTGATCCATGAGTGGTCGATGCCCTCCGGCTGGTGGTCGAGAACGTTGTGCAGGTCGTCGAGCACCGGCAGCAAACGGCCGATCAGCTCGGCCGAGGCGTGCTGGATGGTCTCCATCTGTTCCTGGCGCATTCTCTTTTTGTAGTTGTCGAAGTCGGCGGCCAGGCGGAGGTACTTGTCCCGAGCCTCCGCTGCTGCAGACTCCAGCTCGGCGACCTTGGCCTCGAGAGAGGCGGTAGCGGGCTCCAGCGGGTCGCCCTCGCGCGGCTCGTCCGGGTGCTTACGGGTGGTCATCGAACCTTAGATACCGCGGCACGCGACCGGCTCAAACTCCGAGCTCGGCCATCCGGTCGCTAGCGCCCCGGGCCACGGCCTGGAGCCGGGAGACCGTCTGGCTGTAGGCCATCCGCGTGGGCCCGATCACGCCCAGCACCCCTTTCAGCCGGTCGGTGGGCCCGTAGGTGGTGAGCACGACCGCGCAGCCCTGGAGCCGGCTCGACGTGTTCTCCGACCCGATCACGATCTGCAGGTCCGACTCGCCGATCAGCTGCCTCAGGAGCACCGTCAGGTAGCGGGTCTCCTCGAGCACCTCCAGCACCTGGTGAACGCGCGACGACTCGGCGAACTCGGGCTGTCGCAGGAGGTTGCGCACCCCGTCGTGGACGACCAGGTTCTCGGTTCCTTTTTCATAGAGGTCGAGGACCGCGATGACCCGGCCAAGCAGCTCCTTCTCGAGCCCAAGCGGCGCCCCGTCGTAGCGCCGGCGGCCCTCGTCGCTGGCCCGGCCGCTCAGCGCGTCGTTGAGGCGCGCCGCGAGCACGGTCAGGTCGGCCTGGCTCGCCGGCTCGGTCGTGTTCACGACCTGCTGGCGCAGCAGGTTGCCTTCGAGCAGCAGGATGAGGAGCACTTCCTGCGGCTCGAGGGAGACGAGGTCGACGTGCTTGATCCGCGCTTGCGACCCCTGCGGGGCGCTCGCGACGGACGCGTTCTGGGTGACGGCCGCCACCGTCATCGCCACCCGCTCGACCATGCCCTCCACGTCTGCGGGGGCCGACTGCAGCTCGTCGCGGATGTAGGCCTTGACGCGGTCGGGGATGGGCTCCAGGTCCATGAGGAAGTCGACGAAGTAGCGGTAGCCGGAGTCGGTCGGCACCCGGCCTGCCGAGGTGTGCGGCTGCGCCAGGTAGCCGAGGTCGGCGAGCTCCGCAAGCTCGCTGCGAATCGTGGCCGATGAGAGGTTGACGAAGTAGCGCGACTGCAGGGCCTGGGACCCGACCGGCACGGCACTCGTGGTGAACTCGTGCACCACCGCCCGGAGGATCGCCTGCTTCCTGTTCTCCATCTCTGTTTCAGCACTCTCGGCCGGAGAGTGCTAACAACACTACAGGCAGTGGGCGCCGGCTGTGGCTAGCTCCCGGAGGCTTTGGGCTTGGGCGACGGCGCCTGCGCGGGCAGGGGCGCCGTGCAGTTGCCGTCCTTGCCCAGGCCGCTCTTGGCGATGCCGCTCACGTAGGCGCCGCCTTTCTTGGCGTGCGCAGCCTGGGAGACGTAGAACCCGTGATTGCACGGGTGGCCGGCTTTGGTCTTCTCGCCGGGGTTGCCCTGCGGGCTCGCCTGGGTGGCCGCTGGTGCCGGCTGCAGCGACCCGTGCCTGGAGACGAGGACCGCGGCGAAGGCGACGTCGGCGAGCACGAGCAGCGCGATGATGGCCACCAGGACGGTCATCGCACCGGTGAGCCGCGGGAATCGGGCCAGTGACATCGCCTGTGATCCGCTTAACGGGCGAGAGCTGAAAAACAGTCGCTCACAGGACGGCGAGCGCGATCTGGTTGTGCAGGTCCATGCCCCGGCGCGTGGGGACGATCCGGCCGTCTAGCCGCTTGATCAGGCCGGCCCGCTGCAGCCGGTTCAGCTCCGCGTCGAAACCGCGCGGGGCGGCCATCCCCTCGGCGGTGCGCAGCCCCAGCATCAACGACTCGGCGACGCTCTTGCGCGGATCCAGCTGCTCCCCGTCGGCCCTCGTCGCAGGCGACGCGGCGATGTACTCGCGCGGGCGCGCTACGTTCCACCAGCGCGACGCGGTCTCGCCATCCGTTGCGTAGGAGTGGGCGCCTGCGCCGGCGCCGTACACGGGACGGCAACGCCAGTAGGCCTGGTTGTGTCGCGACTCGAACCCGGCGCGTGACCAGTTGGAGACCTCGTACCGGCGATAACCGGCCGCTTCCAGCTCCGCGCACGCGGCGTCGAGCTGGTCCCACTGCAGGTCCGAGGCCACCTCTGGCACCTTGCCCTCGGCGCGCCGTCGGTGCAGCAGCGTGCCTTCCTCGAACGAGAGGCAGTAGGTCGAGACGTGCTCCGGCCCCATCGCGATCGCCCGGCGCAGCGTGTCGAGCCACGTCCGCATGCTCTGGTACGGAACTGCGTAGATGAGGTCGATGCTGACGTTGGTCATTCCCATCGCGCGGGCCAGGGCAAAGGCGTTTGTCGCCTGGGCTGCATCCGTCTTGCGTTCCAGGACCGCGAGGGCGCGTGGATCGAACCCCTGCACGCCCAGACTGAGCCGGTTGACACCACCTGAAAGCCAGGCGTCGACCTTCGCCGCATCCGTGCTGGCGGGGTTCGCTTCGAGGGTGACCTCGGCGTCCGGCGCGACGTTGAAAGTTCGGCGAATGAACTCGAGCAGCCTCGCCGCCTGACCGGCCGGCAGCAGGCTTGGCGTGCCCCCGCCGAAGTAGACCGTGTCGAGCTGCTGAAACGGATAACGCTCGCGGGCGAAGACGAGCTCTCTCTCGAGCGCGTCCATGTAGTCGGGTATGAGGCGGTCCATCCCGGCGTAGGCGTTGAAGTCGCAGTAGCCGCACTTGTGCTTGCAGAAGGGGATGTGGACGTAGAGATGACGAAAGGCCCGCAAGATGATCAGCTTCGCCTCCCCGCTTGCCGGGGAGGGCCAGGGAGGGGACTAATCGTGTAGCGCTGCCCGCGTGCGGCCTCGAGCTCGCGCCGCAGGTGCTGGACCGCCTCTCGCTCATTGGGAACCAGCTCACGGATTCGCTGCGCGATTCGATCCTCGACCCGGCCGATCTGCCTGCCGATCTGGTCGACGTTGGCGTTCTGCGTCGTGTAGCGCTCGCGCTTACGCCACAGGCGCGCATGCTCGTCGCGCAAGTCCGCGACCGACCGCCGGACCCGGCAATCGATGCATAGGCCGTCTTTGGTCTGGGAGCTCGGCACCTGCTTGCCACAATCCCGGCAGAAGATGACAAGACTGCTCATGTGGTCTTGAGGTCGAACACCGTCGCCTTACTCAGTTCCCGCAGGCGGCCCGGTTCAATCTCGAAGACGGAATCGGGCCGGCCAGCCGCCGCCCACACGACCGCATGGTCGAGGAGGTCGCGGTCCATGAACACTCTTACATCCGTCGAGTGCCCGAATGGCGGTACTCCGCCGATCGAGTAGCCGGTGGCGGTGCGTGCGATGCCGGCGTCGGCCTTCGCCACCGGCCCGCCGGCGACCACCGCCAGCTTGGTCTCGTCGAGCCGGTTGACGCCGCTGACCAGCACCACGACCGGCTTGCCGCCCGCGACGAACACCAGAGATTTGACGATCTGGCCGAGCTCGCAGCCGACCGCACGCGCGGCGTCCGTCGCCGTGCGCGTACCCGCCGGGAACGATCTCACGGTCACGCCGGCCTCGGTGGTCGCGAGCCAGTTTTCGAAGCGATTCACGTCCCTACAAGATAGGTTTGTCCTGTGCGAGTGGTAGTCACCGGCGCCGCGGGATTCATCGGCTCCCACCTCTGCGAGCGACTGCTCGCCGACGGACACGAGGTGGTCGGCATCGACTCCTTCGCGGACAACTACGCCCGCCCGCGCAAGGAGAAAAACCTGGAGGTCGCGGTCGAGCACCCCAACTTCGTGTTCGAGGAGCTGGACCTGGTCCATTCCTACGTGCGCAAGGTGCTGCGCGGCGCCAAGGTCGTGTTCCACCTCGCCGGCCAGCCCGGGGTCCATCCAAGCTGGGGCGACCACTTCGACCGCTACGTGCAGGACAACATTGTGGCCACACAGCGGGTGCTCGAGGCGCTGCGTAACGTCGAGATCGACCGCTTCGTGTTCGCATCCAGCTCCTCTGTGTATGGCGACGCCGAGATGTTTCCGACCAGGGAGACCGCCCTCCCACGACCGGTTTCGCCCTACGGGATGACCAAGCTCGCCGCCGAGCACCTGGCGTTCGTGTACATGCGCAACTTCGGCGTCCCGGTCACCTCCCTGCGCTACTTCGCGGTCTACGGACCACGCCAGCGACCCGACGCGGCTTTCTTCCGTTTCATGGAGGCGTTGGTCGATAACAAGGAGATCGAGATCTTCGGCGACGGCGAGCAGACGCGCGAGTTCACCTACGTGTCCGATGCCGTCGACGCGACGGTGAAGGCCGCGTCGGCCGATGCCGTCGGCCTGATCATCAACCTTGGCGGAGGAAGCCGGGTCACCGTCAACCGCGTCCTGGCCACGCTCGAGGAAATCAGCGGGATCCACGCCCGACGCCAGTTCCTTCCGGCTGCACCGGGCGACCCCAAGCACACGGGCGCTTCGATCAACGTCGCGCGCGAGCGGCTCGGTTGGGAGCCACGTGTCTCGCTGCGCGAAGGATTGACCAGGCAGTGGCGGTGGTTTCAGGAAAGCCGCGAGACCGCGACCGCCTCCGAGACGTCTAGTCCCTGAACGCGGTCGGCCACGCCGCGGCCACTGTCTCGAGCGGCGACTCGCATGCGCGCGAGGCGGACTCGTTTGCCGACAGCTCGGCGGTGGACCGGCAGATCAGCAGGCCGACGTGGCGACCGGACACGATGTAGTAGTCGTACTGGCCGGGCCCGGTGACGTCGTTGTAGAACTTCAGGACCCCGTTGGCGTCCACGCTCGCGCTGCCCTTGAACGTGTCGAACAGCTCGTTCGCAGCGGTCGATGACGTCAACGTGAAGACAGCCGCCTGCACCTCCATGTGCGTGTCGTTGTCGAGCACGTAGTCACCGAACACAAAGTCGTTCAGCTGCACGTCCTTGAGAAGCGCCACCAGCTGGGTGGGCGCGCTGAAGTTGATCATCAGCGGGATGGCCTCGATCGGAAGCTTCACCGCACCCAGCAGGGTGATGTAGGCGTTGGGCGGCGGCAGCAGGGCGAGCTCATCGGCCGACACCGCGGTTCCGTGCACCTTGCCCGCGGCCGCGTTCTTGACTCCGTCGGCGAGCTTGGTCGCGATCTTGCCCAGCTGGTCCGAGCTCGGGAAACCATCGTTTTTCAACCACATGCTCTCGACGACGAGCGACCCGACGCGGATCAGGGTCAGGGTCTCGTACGGAGCCCCGCCCTGGGAGGTCGAGGACAGTTTCTCCTGGTAGAAGAGGGTCTTGTCGCCGGCGTTCTTACCCGAGTTGCCGCTGCCCAGGCTGTTCTCGATGTTGCTCATCAACGAGCTCGCCGAGCTCGACTTGTCGAACTGGATGTAGCGGATCCGCCAGCTTTCAGACGTGCCGACATTGACGTACCGACGGACGACCGTGTACTGGACCTGAGTCGCGAAGTTCGCGTCGTCGAGGGGCCGCACGGCAAACGTCGGTGCGGCCGTCCACCACTCGCCGCCGAGCAGGGAGCGGGCGTCGGCCGCGCTCGGGCTGGCAGCGTACACGTCCATGATCTTCGCCGGCGGCGCTGACGTGAACGGCCTGGTGCAGGCGCCCGCGACGAGCCCGATCGCGGCGATCAGAGCCAGGGCGGGAAGCGCTCTAGTCAAGCTTGAGCACCGCCATGAACGCCTCCTGCGGGATCTCGATCGCCCCGACCCTCTTCATTCGCCGCTTGCCTTCCTTCTGCCTCTCCAACAGTTTGCGTTTCCGGGTCACATCACCGCCATAGCATTTGGCAAGGACGTCCTTTCTCATGGCCGAGATCGTCTCCCGGGCGATCACCTTGCCCCCGATCGCCGCCTGGATCGGGACCTCGTACAGCTGGCGGGGGATGATCGACTTGAGCTTCTCCACCAGGCGACGGCCCTGGGCCTGTGCCTTGGTCCGGTGGGTGATCAGCGACAGCGCGTCGACCGGCTCCCCGGCGACCAGCACATCAAGCTTCGCCAGGTCCCCCTCGCGGAACCCGATCATCTCGTAATCCATCGAGGCGTAGCCCTTCGACCGCGACTTCAGCTGGTCGTAGAAGTCGTGGATGATCTCGCCAAGCGGGATTTCATACTCGAGCACGACCCGGTCGCCCGGCCGGTGCTCGAGATGCTTGAAGTTGCCGCGCCGCTCCTGGCAGAGCTCCATCATGGGGCCGACGTAGGCCGATGGCACGATGATCGACAGCCTGACGAACGGCTCCGAGACGGACTCGATCAGTGTGGGATCGGGAAGCAGGGCGGGGTTGTCGACCTGGGTTAGCCCACCACGTTTCAGCTTGACCTCGTACTCGACCGTCGGCGCCGTGGTGATCAGGTCGAGCTCGAACTCGCGCTCCAGACGTTCCTGGACGATCTCGAGATGGAGCAGGCCGAGGAATCCGCATCGGAAGCCAAAGCCGAGCGCCGCTGAGTTCTCCGGCTCGAAGGACAGGGCCGCGTCGTTGAGCTGGAGCTTCTCGAGCGCCTCCTTCAGGTCGGCGAACTGGTCGGAGTTCGACGGAAACAGACCGGCGAAGACCATTGGCTTGACCCGCCGGTAGCCTGGCAGCGGCGTGCTCGCACCGTGCTCGGCCGTGGTGATCGTGTCGCCGACCCGGGCGTCGACGACGTTCTTGATCGCGGCCGTCACGTAGCCGACCTCGCCGGCGGTCAGGCTCTCGGCCGGGCGTGGACGCGGCGCAAACCAACCGACCTCGTCCACCTCGTGGACCTTGCCCGTGTTCATCATCCGGACCCTGGTCCGCGGGATGATCTCGCCGTCGACAACGCGCACGTAGGTGATGACGCCGCGGTAGGGGTCGTAGTGCGAGTCGAAGATCAGAGCCCGCAGCGGCTTCAACGGGTCGCCGCGCGGTGCGGGCACACGGTTGACCACCGCCTCGAGGATTGCCTCGGTCCCGACGCCAAGCTTGGCCGAGGCGAAGATGACCTGGTCTCGCGCGATGCCGGTCACATCGGAGATCTCTTCCGCGACCATCTCCGGTTGGGCTGCGTCGAGGTCGATCTTGTTGACGACAGGGAGAATGGTCAACCCGGCCTCGACGGCCTGGTACAGGTTGGCGAGCGTCTGCGCCTCGATGCCCTGCGCCGCGTCGACGACAAGGATCGCTCCTTCGCAGGCGGCGAGCGAGCGAGAGACCTCGTACGCGAAGTCGACGTGGCCCGGCGTGTCGATCAGGTTCAGCTCGTAGGTCTGGCCGTCGTGCGCCGGATACGTCATGCGCACGGCCTGCAGCTTGATCGTGATGCCTCGCTCGCGCTCCAGGTCCATGGTGTCGAGGACCTGGTCCTGCATATCGCGCTGGCTGATGGCGCCGGTGCGCTCGAGCAGGCGGTCGGCAAGCGTCGACTTGCCGTGGTCGATGTGGGCGATGATGCAGAAGTTCCGCACCAGCGCTTGCCTGGTCGTAACCGCCACGGTCAGAATGCTAGGGATCGTGAGCGCAACCCTCGTCATCGGCGGGCTGATCGCACTGGTCGGCGTCGTGCTCCTGCTCAACCTCCTCGGTGCGGGCGACTTCGTGATGCGCACCGTCACCTCGCGCTACCTGGGCTCGTTGCCCCCGGGCTTCGCCGCCTCCAGGAGCGGGTTTCGCGTTTACGCGGCGCTGGTGATCGCTATCGGTCTCCTCTTCGCAGGCTTCGGGGTCGCCGAGTCCTACGTCACCGCCGGCATCGCGGTATTTGCCATCGGCGCCGTCGCCTTCGTCGTGCTGTCGGTGCTCGCGATCCGCGGCGAGATCGCGACCGCAACACGCAAGCCCTAGATACCAACTGCGATCGCGGTGGCGACGATCGCCGCCGTGTCCGCCCGCAGGTTGCGGGGACCGAGCCCGGCGTGCTCGGGGACGAGGGCCAGCTCACCGTCCGTCCACCCGCCCTCCGGGCCGATGAGCAGCGTCACCTCGCGAGGTCGCGGCATCGCGGCCAGTGGCGTTGGAGCCCCACGCACGAGCATCACGGGGTTCGGCCGCTCCTGCAAGACCTCGTCAAGCGGTGACGGTCCGGCCACGAGCGGAACGCGGATCCGGCCGGCGAGCATCGCCGACTCCCTGATGATCGTCTGCCAGCGCTCGGTCCTCGCGCCACGTGCGACGCTGCGCTTGGCCTGCACGATGTGAAACGCGGAGGCGCCGACCTCGGTGCACCTCGAAAGCACGAGCTCGAGCGAGGACGCGGGAAGATGGGAGATCGCGACGACGACGTGACGCGACGGCTCCGGCTGGTGCTCACGCTCCGAGGCGACCACCCCCTCGACCCTGACGTCGCTGACAGACTCCACGCGGACCGTGAGCATCAGGCCGTCGGGATCGACGACCTGGATCTCCTCACCGGGCCGGGTCCGAAGGGAGCGCGCAAGGTGTCGCGCGTCGCCGCCTTCGATCACGACCCGCTCGCCGTCGCGGCGACCGAAAAACGCCGGCACTACATCACGTTGAAGGCTTCGTAGACGGCGACCTGGCCTCCGCCTTTGATCACGGGACAGCCTCTTGCCAGCTTCGTCGCCGCGTCGAGCGAGGGCGCCTCGATGATGCTGTAGCCCGAAGCGCGTTGGCCGACCGGCCCTTTCGCCACGCCGCCATCGGGCTTGACCTTGTTCACTTTGCCCGTGAAAGGGTTGCCCGGATCGATGATCGCCGGGCCCAGCTTCGCGAACCATGTCGTCCATTGCTTCATGACGCGCGCCTGCTGGGCCGGCGTCCCCGGCATGCTGCCGCCGTAATAGACAAGGAGGTATCTCACCGCGCCAAGTTTGCACGCAGTTCGCTGATCAGAGCGAGCGCGGCCGACAGGCGATCGCGGTTGGTCGGCGCATTGAGCCAGCGGCTCTGTCCTGAAGGATGGGGCAGCGGAACCATGACGGGACGGTTTCCGAATCGGTTGCCGACGCGCTCCTCGAGCGGCCCCGGGCCGAGGAATCGGGAGATGGCCAGCCGGCCGACCAGGATCAGCACCTTCGGCTTGAGGATCCGGAGCTCTGCGTCAAGCCAGTGCGCGCAATTGGCGATGCCGGCGGGCGGCGGCGGGCGATCACCGGTGTTCTGCTTGTTGCGGCCCGGAAAGCAGCGCATCAGCGCGGCGATGTACGTCAGGCGCCGAAACTCCTCCGGGTCCGCAAAACCGGCGCGCAGCATCCAGCGATCCAGCTCCTTGCCGGCGCGACCTGAGAAGGGCCGCCGCGTTGCGCGCTCGGCCGGACCCGGAGCCTGGCCGACGAGAAGAAACGGCGCGCCCCAGCGGCCCTCGAAGGTCGGGTTGGCCTCGGCGATGATGCCCTGCTCTTCGCACACGCGACAGGCGCGGCACGCGGCCTGGTGCTCGAGAAGCTTTCTCTTCAGATGACCCTGACGAGACGCGGGTTCGGCTCGGCGCCGGGGATGCGGCCGCGCTTGGTGATCGGCTTGCCCGCGATCTCCTTGATGTCCCCGGTGAACGCGATGGGCGGCGCGGAGCTGATCGCCATCCCGACCCCATAGGAATGGATGGGGCACTTCGCCGCCTCGAACTCGCGGATCCGCGCCGCGTCGAGCCCGCCCGAGATGAATATGCCGACATGCTCGAATCCTGCGAGGTCGAGCCGCGCGCGCACCTCTTTCACCAGGTCGACGGTCACTCCGCCGCGCTCGCCCGGCGTGTCCAGTCGCACACCGCGAAGCCGCTTGCCGAGTGCCTCGGCGACGCGGATCGCCTCCTCGGCCTCGTCCTTGAACGTGTCGACGAGCACGATGCGCAGCACATCGTCGCCCATGGCTTCATCGAAGGCCAGGGCCGCCTGCACCGTGTCGCCGAACAGAAGGATCATCGCGTGCGGCATCGTCCCCGACGCGCCCTGCAGGCCCGCGAGCTGCGCGCCGAGAGGTGTGGCGCAGCCGGCACAGCCGCCGACCACCGCCGAGTACTCCATGGTCGGAGCGACCAGCGGATGCACGTGGCGGGCGCCGAAGCTGATCACGCGCTTGCCGTTCGCCGCCTCCACGATCTCGCGCGCGGCCGTGGCCCAGCCCGAGCAGCTCGAGAGCATGCCGAGCAGCGCCGTCTCGTAGACGCCAAATCGCGAGTACGGCGCGCGCACACGCAGGACCGTCTCCTTGGCGCTCATGGGCGCGCCCTCGGGCAGCGCGAAAGCCTCGTCGCCCTCCTGCAGGATGCCGCCGAGCAGGCGGACCGCTTCCGCCACCCCGCACAGGACGCCGGAGCGGCTGGAGAAGAAGTCCATCGCCACCACCGCGTCGACCCTGGCCGCCGCAAGCGTTCTGTGCGCACGCTGGAAGTACACATCGGAGGCGGGGCCGCCGTAGTAGGCGATGAGCTCTGACATCGGGCTGATGGCGGTCACCTGCTTGGTCCCCTCAGTCTTCATGGAGCATTGAACTTAGCAGCCCCGGTAACATCCGGTTGCCGATGGCTGCTCCGACCTCGCAGCAAGTTCTCGAGGCGCTGGCCGAGATCAAGGATCCGGACCTGGGCCGCGACGTTGTCAGCCTGGGCATGATCAAGGAGCTCGACGTCGACGCGTCGGGCCGGGTGAGCTTCACGTTCGAGCTGACGACGCCGGCCTGCCCGGTCCGCGACCGCTTCAAGTCGCAGGCCGAGGACGCGGTCGGCGCGCTGGCCGGCGTGACGGGTGTCGATGTGCGGATGACGGCCAACGTGAGGCCGGCGTTCATGCGGCCCAAGCCGTCCGAGATCCTGCCCGGGGTGAAGCAGACGATCGCGGTCGCGTCGGGCAAGGGCGGCGTCGGCAAATCGACCGTGGCGGTCAATCTTGCCGCGGCACTTCGCATGAGCGGGGCCGACGTCGGGTTGCTCGACGCAGACATCTACGGGCCCTCGGTCCCCGTCATGACCGGTTCCCGCAGGGTGCCGCAGCAGTCCAACGGCCACCTGCTGCCGATCGAGGCCCACGGCATGAAGCTGATGTCGTTCGGCCACCTGAACCCCGGCGACCAGCCGACGATCTACCGCGGGCCGATGGTCGGCAAGGCGATCGAGGCGATGATGGTCCAGGTCGACTGGGGGAGGCTCGACTACCTGGTCATCGACCTGCCGCCAGGCACCGGTGACGCGTCGCTCACCCTCGCCCAGGTGGTGCCGCTGACCGGCGTGGCGATCGTGTGCACGCCGCAGGACGTGGCCACCGACATCGCCGTGAAGGCGCTGCAGATGTTTCGGCGGCTCAACGTGACGCCTCTCGGTCTCATCGAAAACATGAGCTGGTACGTCTGCTCCAACTGCGGCCACCGGCACGAGATCTTCAGCCACGGTGGAGCGGAGTCCGCCGCCAAGCGGCTCGGCGTTCCGTTCCTCGGCGCGATTCCACTCGAGGAAGGCATCCGCGAAGGCGCCGATAGCGGAACGCCGGTGGTCATCTCACGACCGGAGTCCGCGGGCGCGAAGGCGTTCGTCGAGATTGCCTCGCAGGTCGCCGCCCGCACCTCGATCCAGTCGTTCCGGCAGCTTCCAGTCATCAACGTGCACTAGGTCGGAAAACGCAAGACCCGGATCCCTTTCCGACCAACGTCGACGTCGACCGCGCGCGGCAGGTGATGAACATCACCTGGGAAGACGGCCGTCGGACCACGTACACAGGCGAGCAGCTGCGCTGGGCGTGCCCCTGCGCGGAGTGCCGCGGCGAGGCGGGGATGCCCGGTCGCCTCTCGCGCGTGAAGAGCCTCAACGACGATGAGCTGAGAATCAGCGACGTCACCCTCGTCGGCCAGTACGCGCTGCAGATCGCGTTCGAAAGCGGGCACGCGACCGGCATCTATACGTTCGGTTACCTGCGCAGGTCCTTGGTGCAATAATTCCCGCGGCCCGTTGTCGATCTCCACGTCACCGCCAGAATCGAGGCCCACATCACTCGGCGCATTTCCGATACGGCGACCAACCCCGCGCCGTAAAGGTCGAGCCCGCCGCCGGCTGATCACCGCCGCCATCGCGCTCGTGATCGTGCTCGCGGGCACCGGCGCGTTCCTCGCCTACGAGAACACGGTCCCGACGACCGTGACGGCGAACGTACGCGACGGCCAGAAAGACGTCCCGACCGACGGCAGCTTCGTGATCGCGTTCACGCGCTCGGTCTCACGCGACGTGGTGAAGGCTGCCTTCTCGATCACGCCCGAGACCGATGGCGAGATGACAGCGATCTCCGGTGGCACGCAGTTCGCCTGGATCCCAAGCAAGCCCCTCGCCGAGCTGACGACGTACACCGTCGACCTGAAGTCGATCTACGACGCCGGCCACCGCCCCGTCGGCGGCACTCACTGGACGTTCACCACGATCATCGTCCCGCGAGTCATCGCGGTCACCGCCGGCGACGGCACGCCGTTGACGGACGGCATGGAGATCGACCCCGGCACGACTTTGAAGCTGACCTTCAACGACGCCATGGACACCTCGACCATCAATTTCACCGTCGGCGCGCAGCCGGCGGCGCTCAAGTGGGCGGCGGACGCCCGGAGCGCCACCTTCTCGACGGCGGGCCTCCCGTCGGGACCTCTCAACATCGACATCGCCCCGGGCGGCCGGGACCTGACGGGACACCCCCTGGCGGGCGGGTTCGGCCTCAAGAGCGGGATCTACTGGCACGACCGCGAGAACGTGACCCCGCTGCGCTACCCGGCGCTCATCCAGGTTCCGAACGATTCCTCCGCGCGCGATCAGAACGGTCTGCAGGCCGCAGGCATCGTGTTCGAGTACCTGGCCGAGGGAGGCATCACCAGGCTGACGGCCATCTATCAGCAGGTCCCCAACGTGATCGGCCCGATGCGCTCCTCGCGGTTCATCTCGTTGAAGATCGCGCGTCACTACAAGGGTCTGCTGTTCCAGTCCGGCGAATCCCAGGCGACCCGCGCACGAGCGGCGCAAGAAGGCGTGCCGCAGTTCTTCAACATCACCGGCTACCAGTACCGGACCAACAAGCGCTACGCGCCCGACAACCTGATGATCAACGGTGACCGAGTGCTCGCCGCGATGAACAACTACTGGGGCAGCATCGCCTCATACACGATCCCCAAGGCGCGACCGACCCTCACCGGCGGTGCGGGGGGTAGCAACGTCACGATTGACGAGCACTACTCCGTCTACAAATACGACGCCACCACCGGCACCTACACGAAGACGGAGCAGGGCCACCTGTACTCGGACGTCAACGTGCGCCAGCCGCTGCGGATCGAGATGGTGATCATGCTGCACACTCGCGAGCAGCTGCTCGACGTCGGGGACGGCCACGGCGCGAACATCCACGACTTCGACCTCGACACCAGCGGCGCGGCCAACTTCTATTACAAAGGCATGGGGTACAAGGGAAGCTGGAAGTCGACGAACAGCCGCGCCCCGCTGGCTTTCACGACCTCGGACGGCAAGCCCATCACCCTGCCTCCCGGTCTGGTCTGGATCGACGTCGTCCGCTAGGAATCGCGGCGCATGACGAGGATCTCCTGGCCGAAGAACCCCGCGAGGAAATTGACGATCGGGATCAGACGCCTGAAGTACGGCGTGTACTCGCTCGAGGGGAGACGGACAAAGCCGAACCGTCCGTAGTAGCCGCCGAGCTCTCGCCGGCATGTCAGGTGCAGAGTGGTGTTCGGGTGCTCGGCGATCAGCCTCTCGATCAGCGCAGTTCCGACGCCCTGACCCCGACGCTCGGAGACAACCACCATCGAAGCCAGCTCCCGGCTGCCGTCGCGATGTGTCTTGACCTGTCCGATGCCAACCACCCCGCCGTCGGACTCAGCGACGAGAAAGTTCGGCCAGCGCAGGTTCATGCGGTTGAGATTTGCCTGGCGCACCAGGCGCACGATCGTTGCCTGGTCGGCCTGGGTGGCGGGGCGGATCGTCACCACGAACCCATCCCGTCCATGATTGCGGTCAAATCTTGATGGACACCACGGCCGTCCGCCAGGCATCGCGAAGGCTGGCTCGGCGATGGTCAGCCGCCGCCTACGCGGCGTTCTTCGTGCTCTTCGTCCTGCCGTTCGCGACGCTGTACGCCGCCTGCACCGGGGAACGGATCGAGACCATCAACGGCTACCAGACGCTCGCACCGCACACGTACACCTATCAGGCGGCCGATGGAACGACCAAGGCCGTGACCACAGGCACGGACGGCTTCGCGTGGATCGCGATCGCCCTCGTCGCCGTCGCGATCGCGGTGAGCCTCATCGGGCTACGGACGCTGTGGCTGTCGGCGACCTCCGTCGCCGGCCTCGTCGCGCTGTTCCTCGCCAACCTGGCCGCCGGCGGCGGAAGGGCATCGTCGAAAGCGGAGATCGGGTTCTGGCTGTCGGCGGCGGCGATCGCGCTCGCGCCGGCGGCCGACGTCCGGCCGTGGCGGCGCGCCGCCCTTGTCGGCGTGGCGACGGTTGCGGTCGCGGCCGCCGTTGTCGGCGTGCTCGTGGGTCTGATTGCCCTGACCGCTCAGAACGCCCAGCGCTCGCGGCTAGGCGGCACTCTTCCTTGGCCGCCTCGACGCGGTCAGGGCGGCACGCGCGAACACCAGCAGCCACACCGCGAGCAGCGCCGGCAGGATCAACAGCACCAGCCAGTCCTCCTCCTCATTCGCCGCTGAGCCGCCCAAACTGACCTGGTCCGAGGGCGCCTGTTGCACGGGCATGACGATCGGCAGATCCGGGATCGAGGAGCCGTCGCCAGACGAGTGGTCCGGGACCGAACTCATCACGTCCGCCACCAGCGAGACCACCGTCGCCGGGCCCGGTCGGGGTGACGGCGTCGGAGCAGGCGGCGGGCTGGGCGCCGGCGCCTGGTGATGTTTCAGCTGTCCGTAGTGATGCCCCGGGTTGCTGAGCTGTCCGTAGTGATGACCGTTGTCATCTGGGTAGCGCGCCAACCCGCTGATGGGGAACAAAACGACCACGCCTGCGACCATGACGGCGGACAGGCCCGCCTTGAAAAACCACGACACGCTACGTGCCTCCCTCTCTGATTCGTTGCACCGACTGGCGGGCGAGTGCGGGGGAAACCGTACACGACTTGGTGGGTGCGCGTGTGAGCCCCGCCGCGGCGGCATATCATCGGCGGGCCTTGCCGTTCAGCGCCGAAGACTTTGCCATCACCGCGCTCGTGCGCATCCTTCCGCGTAGCCGCTACCGCCTCGCGGCGAAGACCGACTCACGCTTTCAGACCTTCGCGAGCAACACCACCCGCATCGCGTACCGGCAGCAAGGCGCTACCCCGTCGTTCCTGCTTTTCTCGGGACCGGGCGAGAACCCGCAGGCCGCAGCAATCGCGGCGGCCGCGTGGGCGGAGGCCAACTGGCGACCCAACGCCATCCAACGCACGGTCCGGCCCGGCGTGCTTGCCGTCCACGTCGCTCCCGGCAACCAGCTGACGCCCGCCGGACCGGTGACCGGCGCGGCGGTGCCGGCTGCCGTGTGGACTGTCGACTCCGCGACCGGCCGCGTCGAAGTCTCCGGCACGCCGCCCGGGTCCCCGTCCGCCTCCGACTTGAGGCATGCTGCCGAGGCGCTGATGCGCGGCGCGCCCGCGCCTTCGCTCGGCGAGCTCGACCTGGCCGAGAAGGGGGTGATGCAGCTCCGCACGATCGGCACGCCGCGCGCGCTCAGCGGCGTGGTCGGCCTCCTCCTCCTCATCTTCGGGTTGCGATACGGGCTCGCCGGGCTGGCGAGCCTGATGGTGCTGCCGGCGATGCTCACCTCCGGCGCCACGCAGGGCGGCGGCGTGATGCTCGTGATCGCCGCCACGCTGATTCTCAACGTCCTGCTGCTCGCGGGCATCGTGCTTGGTGCTGGCCTCATCTTCAACTTCCGCGGCATGGCCTACCGCGTGCCAGGTTTCTCGAGCCCGGTGTCGACGACGCGAAACCTGACGTGGGGCGGCTACATCGCGGTCATGATCGCCCTCGCCGTCGGCCTCGACGCGGTGATCCCCGCCCTGGAGCACCGGACCGTCGTCAACGCCGGGCGCGGCGACCACACGCACGTCACAGCGACCGTCGAGGATGACGGCAGCGAGGCCTACGTCGCCGTCGGCGGAGACCTCACCGTCGACCTGAGCGGCTGGCCGTCCGACGAGTGGCCCGACGTTCAGTTCAAGACCAGCAACCCGAGCGTGTTGTCGCTGGACTCCACGCCCGCCGCGGGAGCGAAACCGGTGGCGACGTTTGGCGCGCACCAGGTGGGCGCGGCGCGCGTCGAGGCGACGTCAAAGGACGGGCGCTACACCTACCAGGTGCGCGTCGACGTTTACGCGGGTTAAGCCCGCGCGCCGTCCTTCATGGCGGTGATGTACATCGACGCCGCCACCGCGGCCGTGGTTCCGTCGCCGACCGCCGTCGCGATCTGCTTGGTGAGCTGCGAGCGGACATCGCCCACCGCCCAGATTCCCTCAACCGAGGTCTGCATGTTGCGGTCAGTCAGGAGGTAGCCGCCCTCGTCGTGGTCGACGTGGACCTTGAACAGCGTCGAGTTCGGCACGAAGCCGATGAAGATGAACACTCCGCCCACCTTCAGCTCCTTGGTCTCGCCGTGTTGCTCGTAGCGGACGGTCTGCACCTTGTCGTCACCGACGATCTCCT
Source organism: Candidatus Dormiibacterota bacterium (assembly GCA_036395015.1). Lineage (GTDB taxonomy): Bacteria > Chloroflexota > Dormibacteria > Dormibacterales > Dormibacteraceae > 40CM-4-65-16. The sequence goes on from DASWDZ010000034.1 coordinate 35,787, forward strand.
GGACGTGGGCCTCGAGGATGAATTTGATCTTCGGGTTGGCGCGCGCACGGTCGACCAGGATGGGCTGCGCGCGCAGCTCACTGCGCCGGTGGATGATGTAGACAGTCGACGCGTAGCGCGTGAGGAAGTCGCCCTCCTCCACGGCCGCGTCGCCGCCACCGATGACGGCCAGCTCCTGGCCCTTGAAGAAGGCCCCGTCGCAGACGGCGCAGTAGCTGACGCCGCGGCCCCAGAACTCCTTCTCCCCGGGCACCTGCAGGTAGCGAGGCAAGCCTCCCGCGGCCATGATCAGGGCGGGAGCGCGCAGCTCCTCTCCCGACTCCAGGCGCACGATCTTGTTACTGGAATCGGCTTCGACGTCGATCTCCTTGACCGGCTCGAAGTCGCGGATCTCGACCCCAAACTTGCGGGCGTGGTCGCCCATCTTCAGGGCGAGGTCCGAGCCGAGGATCGACTCGAAACCGGGGTAGTCCTCGACCAGCTCCGTGTTCAGCAACTGGCCGCCGAGCGGCCCCCGGTCCAGGACGGCCGTCTTGAGGTCCATGCGGGCGGTGTAGAGCGCGGCGGCCAGGCCGGCCGGGCCCCCGCCGACGATGATCACGTCGTAGTCGCTCACTGCACTAAGAAGTATTCCCGGGGTAGGAGGTTGTATTCCTGACCGGTCGGGTGGCTACCCGTGCTGATAGCGGACCCCGTACCCGCCCCGCGGCGAGCTGCAGGCGATGTTGTCGAACGGGCATCCGATCGAGCACGCGCCGCACTCGATGCAGTTGCCGAAGCTGACCAGGTTCTTCTTCTGCTCCTGGTTCCACTCGTACACACCCGCCGGACAGAAGTGGTTGCAGTACTTCCCGGTGCACTTCTTGAAGCAGACGTTCTGATCGACGATCTCGATGTGCGGCTTGCCGGTGTCCTCGTTGTACTTGACGGTGAAGAGCTTGTCGGTGAGCTTCTCCATCACACGGCTCCGAACCGCTCCCAGACGCGGCACATGAGCCGGATCGCGTTGATGTAGTCCGGCGCGCGGATGTTCTCGTTCGGCGCATGGATTCGGTTGTCGGGCCGGCCGACGCCAACCGGGAGCACCGTCGGCACTCCGAGGTCGGCGACGACCGGGTGCATCGGTCCCGTGGCCGGCATGAACGGCCAGAGCACCGGTTCACCATGCATCTCGCGCACGCAGTCGACCATCGTCCGCGCGACCGCGGAGTTAGGGTCTGATCGCGCGGGCTTCTCACCCTCCCACGCTCCGATCTCGACCTGCTCGAAGCCATGCCGGTCGAGGTGCTTGCGCAGCAGCTCGAGCACATCGTCGGGATCCTGGTTGGGGATGAGCCGGAAATCGAGCTTCGCGCTCGCCTGCGCCGGCAGCACCGTCTTCGAGCCCGGGCCCTGGTAACCAGTCGTGAAACCGGCTATGTTGCATGTCGGCAGGAAGAGCATCTGCTCGATCACCTGCTCCGGCTTCGGGTCGCGGACGAGCTTGGAGAAGCCGACCAGCTGGCGCCGCTTCTCCACCTCCGGGTCGATGGTCGCCATCATGCGGCGGTCGACCTCGGTCGCCTTGACGACCTTGTCGTAGAAACCGTCGATCTTGATGTTCATGTCCTGGTCGCGCAGGCTGGCGAGCGCACCGACCAGGTACATGGCTGCCGACGGATAGATGGACGCGAAGCCGGAATGCTGGTCGAAGTCCAGCATCTTCACACGGAGATTGACATAGAGCAGCCCGCGACACCCGAACTGGATGGTCGGCCGGCCGGCGCTGTCGAACGACGTCCCTGACTCCCAAAGGCATCCGTCGGCGCGCAGCTTGTCCGCGTGCTCATGCGCGATCTTCTCGAACGTCTTGGAGCCGATCTCCTCCTCACCCTCGATGAGGAAGCGCAGCGTGACCGGCACGTCGACTTTCAAAGTTTCCAGCGCGTGGATGCGCGCCATCACGTCGGCCTTGTCGTCGGCGGCGCCGCGCGCGAAGATCCGGCCGTCTCGCTCCTGTGGCTCGAAGGGGGGCGAGTCCCACAGGTCGATGGGGTCGACCGGCTGGACGTCGTAGTGCTCGTAGAGCAGGAGCTTGCGGCGTCCGCCACCACGGACCTCCGCGTACAGGGCAGGCATGCCGCCCGCCTCCAACGTCTCGACCCGGTCGGTGTACCGTGAGAGCCGGTTCGCCAGCCAGTCCCGGGCCGGCTGTATCGCTTCTCGGCCGTGGTTCGAGATGCTGGGGAAGGAGCAGAGCTCTTTGAGCTCGTCGATGAAGCGCCGCGAATGCGTCTCGATGTACGCGTCGACGGCGCTGGTTGAGATCACATCGCCATCGTAACCTTTGCCTCGTGAACGAGGCTGCAGCGGAGTTTCACTTCTCGCCGCGGCCGAACCGGGCTGCGGAGATCAACTGGCACCCATGGTCCGCAGAGGCTTTCGACGAAGCGAAGCGGACGCGGCGGCCGATCCTGCTCTCCATCTCCGCGGTATGGTGCCACTGGTGCCACGTCATGGACGAAACGACCTACTCGCACCCGAGCGTGATCGAGCTGATCAACCGCGACTTCGTGCCAGTGCGTGTCGACAACGACGTCCGTCCCGACATCAACCAGCGCTACAACATGGGCGGCTGGCCGACCACCGCCTTTCTGACCGCGTCCGGAGACATCCTCACCGGAGCCACCTACCTGCCGCCAGACCAGATGGCGAGCGCCCTGATCCGGATCGCCGACTACTTCCGCTCCAACCAGGCCGAGATCGCGAGCCGCGTGCTCGAGGCTCGCAAGCGCGCGGCGTCCGGCGTGGCGCGCAGCGCCGGGGAGCTGGAGCCTCGCCTCGTCGACAGCATCCTCGAGGCGGTCACGAACGCTTACGACGC
>DASWDZ010000035.1:0-3508 GCA_036395015.1 Candidatus Dormiibacterota bacterium
CACCGCTTTCTTCACGAGCGCGCCGATCCTCTCCTCTGCGGTGGCAGTCAACTCCTTCAGCGCGAAGGCGGTCGGCCACAGGGCGCCTTCGTCGAGGTTCGCCGTGTCGCTGAAGCCGAACGTCGCGTACCTCGTGTTGAATTTCTGCGCGCTTTGGAAGAAGCAGACGACCTTGCCGTCCTTGGCATACGCGGGCATCCCGTACCAGAGTCTCGGCGAGAGGGCTGGCGCGCTGGCTTTGACGATGGCATGGATCCGCTCGGCCATGGCGCGATCCGACTCCGGCATCTCGGCGATCTTCGCGAGCACGTCGCTTTCCCCGGCCACCTTGGCCGCGCGCGAGCCGCGGCGCGCGGTCGTCTTCAGCTCCTGTGCGTGCTCCTTCATCGCGGCTCGTTCCTCGTCGGTGAATCCCTCGAAACCCTTGGCGGTCGCGGCGGTGCTCTTGGCGGACTTCTTCGTGTCCTTCATTGGAGGTTCCTCCCGCGGGAGTCTTGATCGGGACGATTCCCATGCTAGGGAGCCGCCGCGGCGGCCGGCTTCTCGAAAACTGATCGTTGTTACCTGGGTGAGGCCAGAGAGATGTACAGCAGGATGTCAAGATGCCCTGAGGTGCCGTGGCTTGCCCAAACCCTGGCTGACGCCGCCTGGCGGCAACTCACCGACGAGAACACCGACGCGCGGGTCTGGTCCGGAATCCACAGCCGATCCGGCGACCAGGCGGGAGTCCAGGTGGGCCGAGCCGTAGCCGGAAACGACCTGCGCCACGCGAGTCGCCTGTTCGGCTGACCACACCAGCGGCTCTCCAGGAGTGATCGCTCGCGTCCGATCTCGTGTACCAGGGCGTCGCGAGGCGTTTCATTGCCCTGGGTTCCCCGCTGGTGATGGCGTAACGGATTCCGCCCTATCACCGCCACGGCAAATCAGGGCAGCACATGCTCCGCTTCTACCACGAGAACCCCCGCATCTGCGGCTCAGTTCTGTTGTGTGCCCTGCGGGGGACTTTTGCGAAGTAAATAAATCTTTGCGTTCTTTGTTCGGATCGGCCGCAATCCGCGCCGCCCAGGATTGGTCGTGATCGAGCGGGTGGGCCTTGAAGCAAGGTCTCCCATGCATATGGCCCTTGCAGGCACAATGATCGTGGTCGATACTCGCTGGCATGTTTGTCGGGAAATAACATCGGCTACCGGGCGATGTGTCTCCTGACGGCACCATACGGGACCCACCCATCGGTCCCATTTCTCCTCAGGAGGAACCCGTGAGGACAAAACGCACTTCGCCACGGAACCGGCTCGCCCGGCTGATCGCCGTCGCCGTAGGCCTGGTCGCGGCCTCGGCATTCGCCTTGCCGAGCGCGCTGGGGGCGTCCACTCAGCACTACGGCGCCAGCCAGCTCTCCGACGTACGCGCCGCGGTGCAGCAGTCAGGCGTCGACGGCATCGCATGGTACGTGGACAACGCGGCTGACCGCGTCGTCCTGACCGCTGACAGCACCGTCTCCGGCGCCGAGATCGCGACGGTCAAGCGGGCCGCGGGCGAGAACGCTGGTGCGCTGCGGATCAACCGCGCCGCCGGCGTGTTCCGCTCATTGCTCTCCGCCGGTGACGCCATCTACGGCGGGCGCTACCGCTGCTCGCTCGGCTTCAACGTGGTCAAGGGCAGCACCTACTACTTCCTCACCGCCGGGCACTGCGGCAAAGTGGCCAAGACCTGGTACACCAACTCCAGCCACACCACGCTGATCGGCCCGACCATCGGCTACAGCTTCCCCGGCAACGACTACGCGCTGGTCCGCTACGACAACACCTCGCTCAGCCACCCCGGCGGCTTCACGGCGGCGAACGCCTTCGTAGGCGAGTCGGTCAAGCGCACCGGGTCCACCACCGGCACCCACAGCGGGACCGTCACCGCGCTCAACGTCACGGTCCACTACCAGGGCGGCGGCACAGTGAGCGGCCTGATCCAGACCACCGTGTGCGCCGAGCCAGGCGACTCCGGCGGCCCACTCTACGACGGCACCAAGGGACTCGGGATCACCTCCGGCGGCAGCGGCGACTGCAAGTCCGGCGGTACGACGTTCTACCAGCCCGTACCGGAGGCGGCCAACGCGTACGGCGTGACCGTCTTCTGACCATCTGGCAGGCCCGCTCGGCGTCACGCCTGCGGTCGATAGGCCAGGTAGACCACACCGTTCTGGTACGACTCACAGGCCGCAAGCGACAGGTTCCCGGGCGCGGCTTCCTCGGGGAACAGTCGCGGACCGGACCCGCGGGTGAGCGGGTACACGTACAGGTGCAGCTCGTCAACCAGGCCGTCCGCGAGCATCGCCCGGACCAGGGTGCCGCTGCCGCTGACGTACAGATCGCCGTCGACCTCGTTCTTCAGGTTGCGGATCGCGTCGGGATCGTACGGCCCGATGATCTTCGAGTGTCGCCAGGTCGCATTCGTGAGTGTCCCCGAGACGACGTACTTGGTGGTGTCGTTGAAGAACGGCGCCCCAGGATCGTCCTCCACGGTCCGCGCCGACCACGCCGGCTCGAACATCTCGTAGGTCGTACGCCCGAGCAGGATGCCTCGGCAACGTTCCGTGACCGCGCCGATGGCCTCACCCATCTTGGGGTCGAAGCCGTAGTCGAACGTCCACGTCGGCGCGTCGATCACGCCGTCGAGGCTCATGAACTCGTGCACGTGTACTGCTCCCACTTCGCACCTCCGCGTCGATGTTGCCATGTAGACCTCACCGACGCCGCGAATTCATCGCTCGGACGTGCGACGGTCAGTCAGCCAGGGACGGGCGTCATGAGCACCCACCCGGCAGCGCTCAACGATTAGCCCTGAGCGCGTCGATCAGCTCCCACTTCCCCATCCGGGAGCGACCTGGGATCCGGCGCTGTTTCGCCAACTCGTACAGGTCGGTGCGGGTGCGGTCCTCGAGCGCGTGACCCGCCTTGCCGCCCCGCGCGCGGGATTTGGCAGCCTGACGGCTGAGATCCTGGCGTACGGTCTTCGGCAGCTTGCTGATGGTCTTCTTCTCACGCGCCGCGGTTTGTGCCTCCTTTACGTTGGTACGCGCGGCCTTGACCTGCTTGCGGGTGGCCATTCCGATCACCTCCGTACGATCAAGTACCCAGGCGCGACCGGCTCCACGCGTCGCTGTCTTACCGGTACGACCACCACCGACCCTTTAACTATGATCTCGGAGTTTCCCTACGTATGCTCCCCTTCCAGGGCCATTAACCCTGATCGATACTCGCTGAAGTGTTTGTCGGGAAAACGACATCTGCCCACCCGACGATGCGTGTCCTGACGACCGACCACGGGACCCCTACCAATCGGGTCCCATCACTCCTCAGGAGGATCCAGTGAGGATCAAACGCTCTTTCCCCAAGGGCCGGATCGCGCGCTCCGCCCAGTTACTCGTCGTCACCGTAGGCCTGATCGCCGCGTCGGCATTCGCCTTGCCGACCGCAGTTTCGGCGTCCCCGCAGCATTACAGCGCCAGCCAGCT
>DASWDZ010000036.1:0-4475 GCA_036395015.1 Candidatus Dormiibacterota bacterium
GGTGCTCTCCAAGAGCGCGCCCGAGTCGATCTGCATCATCGGCGCGGGCGCCGTAGGGGTTGAGTTCGCGACGTTCTACAACCAGCTCGGCGTCAAGGTAACTCTGCTGGAGGCGCTCGACCGGCTCGTCCCGCTCGAGGACGAGGAGGTCTCCAGGGAGATGCTGTCCGCGTTCAAGAAGGCGGGCATCGACTGCCGCCTCGGGGTCAAAGTCAAGGGCGCGAAGAAGGCACGCGACGGCGTAAGCGTGGACACCGACCAGGGCGAGGTGTGGGCCAAGCAGCTGCTGGTCGCGGTTGGACGCGCGGCCGTCTCCAAGGACATCGGTCTCGAGCAGCTCGGCGTGCAGACGCACGCCAGCGGATTCATCAAGGTCGACGAGTGGATGCGCACCTCGGCGGAAGGAGTGCACGCGATCGGCGACGTCGTGGGCGGCTACCTCCTCGCCCACGCCGCGGCGCACGAGGGCATGACGGCGGTCGAGGACATCGCCGGTGAGCGGGTAGCGCCGATGGAGCAGAACCTCGTCACCCGGTGCACCTACTCACACCCGCAGGTCGCCTCCGTCGGCCTGACCGAGAAGCAGGCGCGTGACGGCGGGCGCGAGGTGAAGGTCGGCAAGTTCCCGTTCTCGGCCATCGGCCGCGCCCAGATCCACGGCGAGACAGGTGGGTTTGTGAAGATCGTCGCCGACGCCAAGACGGGGCAGATGCTGGGCACCCACATCGTCGGCGCCGACGCGACCGAGCTGATCGCCGAGCCCGCGCTAACCCAGCTTTTCCAGGGCGACGCCTGGGAGCTCGGGCGCAACATCCACCCACATCCGACGTTGAGCGAGGCCGTGATGGAGGCCGCGATGGCCGTCGACGGCCACGCCATCCACTTCTAGGCACCATGGCGCAGACGACCACGACCAAAGGACCTTCCTTCAGCCCGGAGTGGCATTTCCAGGACCCGGTCGCGTGGCGCGACACCGACCTCGACGAGAACATCCTCACCGAGTGGTTCCACTACATCCTGCTCGGCCGGCACATCGACTACCGATTCCAGGTCTTGAACCGGCAGGGCCGCGCGCCGTTCATCATCTCGTGTGCCGGTCACGAGGCCGCGCAGATCGGCATCGGCTGGCCGTTGAAGCCGAAGTACGACTGGCTGGCGCCGTACTACCGCGACGTCGTGCTCTGCATGCGCATGGGCGTGACGCCGCTTGACCTCATGCTCTCGGTCCTCGCCAAGGCGAGTGACCCCGCGTCCGGCGGTAAGCAGACGCCTGGCCATTTTTCGGACTCGCGGCTGAACATCACGTCCGGCGGATCGCCAGTGGCGACGCAGATGGTGCGGGGTGCGGGCGTCGCCTACGCGCTGAGGATGGACGGCACCGACAAGGTGCTCCTCACCTGCTACGGCGAAGGCGCCGGCGCCGAGGGCGATGCGCACGAGGCATTCAACTTCGCGGCCATCTACAAGCTGCCCGAGATCTTCGTCTGCGAAAACAACGGGTTTGCGATCTCCACGCCGTTTCGCAAGGAGTACGCGATCGACTACGTGGCGCAGCGCGCGGCCGGCTACGGATTCCCCGGCGTGACCGTCGACGGTCGCGACCCGGTGACGTGCTACGTCGTGGCGAAGGAAGCGATCGCGCGGGCGCGCGCCGGTGATGGGCCGACGCTGATCGAGTGCCTGGTCGACAGGCTTGGCGCGCACTCCTCGGAGGACGACCAGCGGCGCTATCGCACGCACGACGAGATCGAACTGCTCGCGCAGAACGACTGCCTCGAACGCTTCAAGAAGCGGCTGCTCGAAGAAGGCCTGTTGACGGCAAAACAGATCGCGGAGTTCGAGGAGTCGGTTAAGGACGAGGTCACCGCCGCCACCAAGGAAGGCATGGAGGCGCCCGACCCGGCTCCGGAGGACGCGCTGACCAACGTCTACGCGATCGACGCGCCGAAGGCGATCGAGCCCACGGCCGGCGTCGAGATGGAACAGATGAACATGGTCGCGGCACTGCGCTCGGCGCTGACCGAGGAGATGGAACGCGACGGCCGGGTCATGGTCATGGGTGAGGATGTGGGCAACAAGGGCGGCGTGTTCCTCGTCACCGACGGCCTGCGCGCGAAGTTTGGAGAGGCGCGGGTGATCGACACGCCGCTGGCCGAGTCATCGATCGCCGGCGTGGCGCTCGGCCTGGCCCTCGCCGGAAAGCGTCCGGTGGCGGAGATGCAGTTCACCGACTTCGCTCACATGGCGTTCAACTCGATCACCAACGAGATCGCGAAGTATCGCTACCGCAGCGATGGCGACTGGTCGGTGCCGCTGGTCGTGCGCGCACCGATGGGCGGTCACGCGCACGGAGCGCTTTATCACTCGCAGTCGATCGAAGCCCGATTCGCGACGCCGGGCCTGAAGATCGTCATCCCGTCGACCCCTTACGAGGCCAAAGGGTTGCTGCTCGCTGCGATCCGCGACCCAGACCCGGTGCTCTTCTTCGAGCACAAGCGCCTCTATCGGATGTTCAAGGAGCCGGTGCCCAAGGGCGAGTACCTGATCCCGCTCCAGGTCGCCCGGACGGCCCGTGAGGGCGGTGACATCTCGGTCTTCTGCTACGGCCTGATGGTCCACTACGCCATGGAGGCGGCCAAGAACCTGGAGGCGGACGGCGTGAGCGTTGAGATCGTCGACCTGCGCACGGTCTACCCGCTGGACAAGGACGCGATCCTCGCTTCTGCACGCAAGACCGGGAAGTGTCTTGTCCTCTATGAGGATAACTTCAGCGTCTCCGTCGGCTCCGAGGTCGCGGCGCTGATCGCCGACGAGGCGTGGCGGTGGCTGGACGCGCCCGTGAAGCGCTTTGGCGGGCTTGACGTACCGTCGATGCCGTACGCGGTGCCGATGGAGGAGTACTTCATGCCCACGCCGGACAAGATCACCAAAGCATTGAAGGACCTGGCCGCCTACTGATGGCCGGCAAGACCACGCGAGTCGTGATGCCGCAGCTGGGCGAGTCGGTGCACGAGGGCACGATCTCGAAGTGGCTCGTCAAACCGGGCGACAGGGTCGTCGAGTTCGAGCCCATGCTCGAGGTCGACACCGACAAGGTGAACGCCGAGGTGCCGGCGCCGGTCTCCGGGATCCTGCGCGAGATCCTCGCCAAGGAGGGCGACACGGTGCAGGCGGGTGCGGAGATCGCGGTGGTGGAGATTGGCGGCGACGGGAAAGTGACGGCGACGCCGGAAGCGCCGGCCCCTGCTCCGAAGACAGCGACCCCAAAGGTTGAAAAACAGGCACTCGCCCCTCCGGCGGCTGCGCCGCCACCTCCCCGTGAACGGGGAGGAGACGAGCCGCATCGGTATTCGCCGGGGGTGCAGATGGCCGCGTCCGACCTCGAGGTCGACCTCTCCCAGGTGACGGGCACCGGCCTCGGCGGCCGCGTCACCAAGAAAGATGTCCAGGAGTTCGCGGCCAGGGCCAAGAGCGCTCCGGCCGCGCAACCGGCAGCCGCCGCGCCACCCGCTCAGCGCGCCGAAGGCGACCAGGTCGTGCAGCTCACGCGCGTCCGCCGCCTGATCGCCGAGAACATGATGCGCTCGAAAGCGACGATCCCCCACGCCTGGCAGACCCAGGAGGTCGACATGTCGGGTGTGGTCGGCAACCGCAATGCGAACAAAGGCGCCTTCCAGAAGCAGGAAGGCTTCTCCCTGACCTACCTGCCGTACGTGATGGCGGCGACGGTCTCGTCGCTGCGCGAGCACCCTGAGGTCAACGCGACCTTCAACGAGACCGAGCTCATCCTGCATCGTGATATCAACCTCGGCATCTCGGTCGGTATGGAGGACACGCTGCTCGTGCCTGTCGTGCGCAAGGCCGACGGCCTCTCCATCGCCGGCCTGGGGCGCGCGGTCAACGACCTGGCGACCCGAGCCCGCAACAAGCAGCTGAAGGCCGACGAGCTGGCCGGCGCCACGTTCACAGTCAACAACTCCGGCACGTTCGGCACGCTTTTCAGCTACTCGGTGATCAACCCCGGCCAGGCCGGCATCCTGACCATGGAGGCGATCGTCGAGCGGCCGGTCGCGGTCGACGGCATGATCGGGATCAAGCCGATGATGTATCTCTGCTTCTCGTTCGACCACCGCGTGCTCGACGGCCTGCAGGCGGCTCGCTTTTTGACCTCGTGCCGGAAGTGGCTCGAGGCCGTGAACCTGGAGTCGTCCGTCTACTGACCTCAACTCCTCCCCATTCATGGGGAGGTGGCCCGAAGGGCCGGAGGGGCTCCGTCCGGCCCCATCCCCCGGCTTCGCCGGGTACTTCCCCGCGAGCGGGGAAGAGTTAAAGGGCGCCTGAATCGCCGATTCCCAGCGTTAAGGTTGACGCCGCCGAGATGTCCGCCCCGCCCAAACGCCTCGAAACAGCCTCCGAGCCGCCACCGATCGTCCTCAAGGAGGTCTACGACCTCCGGTTCGACGAGAAGGACCGCG
>DASWDZ010000037.1:0-55449 GCA_036395015.1 Candidatus Dormiibacterota bacterium
CCTTGATGCCGAACGTGATCGGCGCCCGGTCGCTTCCAGGCATGCCCCGATACGAGTAGAGGACGACGTTGAACCCCTTGCGCCAGAGGGCGACGGCGATGCCCAGCGCACCCTGGCGCTGGCCTTTGTGCCCGCCCGAGACGATGACCGTCTGCGGCGAGCCCGGCTGCCGGAAATGCCAGGCGCCGAAGTTGACGCGGTCGGCGGTCACGAGCTCGACCTCTTCGTAGTCGGCCTGGAACTCGAACGGCGTGAAGGTGAAATCGTCGAGCCAGATCGGTCGTGGCGGCAGGAACGCGCGGCGGTAGAGCTGGTACGAAAACGCGACGTAAAAGAGGACGAGTCCCACCAAGACGAGCCCGGCGTAGGTCATGGAGGCCACCTGCGTGCAGCTTAATCAGAACGCCTCGGCCCCGAGCGTTTCGCGGCCCTGGCGCGGCGGCCGGCCAGGCTCTCCTCGTAGCGGCCGAGCACGAACAGCAGCAGGCTCATGCGGTTGAGATACCTGCGGACCTCCGGGTTGCCCAGACCGCCGGCGCGCTCGAGGCTGACGCAGCGTCGCTCGGCTCGGCGGGTGATGGCGCGGGCGAGGTCGATCGCACCAGATGCCGGTGTCGCGCCGGGAAGGATGAAGCCGTCCGGCATGGTCACCTCCGCCTCGAGCTCGCCCATGAGCTGTTCGAGCCGCGCCACATCCCCCGCGGTCGTCGTCGCGAACGCCTTCCTGGAATCGGGACTGGTGGCGAGCTCGGCGCCCAGCGAGTAGAGGGCGCGCTGCAGCTCCTCACAGATAGAGGTCACGCGCGCGTGAGGGCTGAGCGCGCGTGCGAGACCCAGCGCGCTCGACGCCTCGTCGATGGTGCCAAACGCCTCGATGCGCGGGTCGTCCTTGGGCAGGCGGCCTCCGCCGAGCAGACCTGTCGTCCCGTCGTCACCCGTGCCCGACAGGTCCAGCATCCGCTTTCGCCTCGGTGACGGACCTTTAGCCGAAGACCTGGCTGAGCTCGTAAAGCTCCTTGGGCACGCGGCGGCCTTCCTTGATCACCTCGGTGAGAGGAACGACCTCGACGTCGCCGTTGCGCCGGATGGGGATCAGGCCGCTCTTGCCTTCGATGATCAGCTCCACCGCGGCCACGCCGAGCCGAGTCGCCCAGATCCGGTCGACCGGCGAGGGTGAGCCCCCGCGCTGGAGGTGGCCGAGGACGGTGACCCGGGTCTCGAAACCTGTCTGGCGCTCGACCGCGCTGGCGAGGACATCGCCCACTCCGCGTTTGGCCAGCCGCACGTGGCCGAAGGCGTCCTTCTCCGCCTCGCCACCGTGCTCGCGCTCGAGCTCTGGGATGCGCGCCCCCTCGGCGATGACGATGATGCTGAAGAGCTTGCCCTCGCCGCGCCTCCGGTAGAGATGCCGGACCACGTCGGGGAGCGTGAGCTCGAACTCAGGGATGATGATCAGGTCCGCGCCACCGGCCACGCCGCCCATGAGCGCGACCCAACCGGTGTCGCGTCCCATCACCTCGACCACCATCACCCGGTGATGCGCCGAGGCCGTGGTGTGCAGGCGGTCGAGAGCCTCCGTGACTACACCCACCGCGGTGTCGAACCCGATGCAGAACTCGGTCATCGCGAGGTCGTTGTCGATTGTCTTCGGCACGCCGACCGTCGGGAAGCCGGCCTCGTGCAGCTTGGCCGCGACGCTCAGCGTGTCGTCGCCGCCGATCGGCACGAGCGCGTCCACGCCGTGGTGACGCAGCGTCTTGATGACGCGCTCGATCCCGTCCTTCTCCTTGGCGGGATTGGTGCGCGACGTGCCGAGGATCGTGCCGCCCATCGGCAGGATGCCGCGCACGTCCGCGGGCGTGAGCTCGTCGATCAAGCCCTCTTCCAGGCAGCCGGCCCAGCCGTTCTTGACGCCGCTCACCTGGTGTCCGCGCTGGAACGCGCGACGCGCGACGGCCCGGATCGCGGCGTTCAGCCCGGGCGCGTCTCCACCACCGGTCAGGATCCCGATCCGCACGGGAATAGGTTAGGACGTACTGGTCACCTGCTCCAGCAGCTCGCGCAGGGTGATCTCGGCGAGCGAGTGTAGGGTGATGTTGGCCTGGGTCAGGTCGAGTCGCGCCGTGATCGAGTTGGGGATCGCGACGCATTTCATCCCGGCGCGCTTGGCGGCCGCCACCCCGTTCGGAGAGTCCTCGATCGCGATCGCCTCGGACGCGCTCACGCCGAGGCAGTCGAGCACGGCGATGTAGAGGTCGGGCTCGGGCTTGGCGTGTTCCACGTCTTCGCGACACCGCACGCACCCAAACCGGTCGAGGATGCCGAGCCGCGCCAGGTGCCCCTCCACCCACTCGTGACTGGAGCTCGATGCCACTCCGAGGCTGAGCCCGAGCTCGCGCGCCGCATCCAGATGCTGGACGACGCCGGGGAGCACGGCCTGGGCGAGGATCATCTCGGTGCGGCGTCCGATCCGGCGGTCGAGCACCTCTTTCGGCAGCGGCCTGCCGAGGCGCTCTTCGAGGTGGTACTGCGGGTGAAACCCTGTGGTCGTCGAACCGACGATCTGGACCCAGCGCTCGAACGGCAGCTCCTCCCCGTGCGCCTGGTAGACCTCCAGCCACGAGCGGTAGACCGGCTCTTCGGTGTCGAGGATCAGGCCGTCGAAGTCGAAGACGATGGCTCGAATCACGCGCCCACAGATTAGGATCGCCACGCATGTCGAACAACGCGGACCGACCCTCTTCGATCGGGCTTGTCAGCGCCGCCATGTCGGGCCTCGCGCTCGTGGCAGTCGCCCTGACGCTGGTCGTGTTCTTCGGCTTCCTGGACGCCCTCCACTACCGCTCGATCGCGGACTTCTTCACGCCCGACCCGAGCGCCGCGGCCGGCACGCTCGGCCTCGTCGGAGGCGCGGAAGGCGTGACCCTGAGCATCGTCCTGCTCGGCGTCATGTTCGGGATCCAGACTTCGTCTTCCCGCTACTCGCCGCGCATCATCGGTATCTTCACCCGCAACCCGCTCAACGCCTTCGTCCTGAGCTTCGCGCTGGCCTCGATCCTGTACACGTTCCTCGTCCGCTCCGAGGTCAAGGTCAACTACGTGCCCATGGCCAGCGTCGCCGTGGCCGAGGTGCTCGCGCTGATCAACTTCGCGCTCCTGTTCCCCTACGTCCTCTACATCTTCGAAGTGATGCGGCCGGAGACCCTGATCGACGGCATCATCCGCAACGGAAAGCGAAGCCTGCGGCGCGCCGCCGGCAACCGCGACCCACGCCGTCACCGCACTGACCTGATGACCAGCGTGGCCCAGGTCACCGACATCGCGTTTGGATCGATCCAGCTGGGCGATATGCCGGTGGCGGTGATGGGGATCGAGAGCCTCGGCCAGTTCGTCGCGGCCGACTACCTGCCCGCCAAGAAGGGACTGAGCGCTGAATGGTTCAAGGTCGGCCACGCGGAATTGCCCGGCGCTTCGGACCAGATCATCACCGAGGTCAACCGTGCCCGCACGTGGTTCATCTACTCGGTGCTGTCGAGCTTCGTCGACATGGTCGGCCTGACGCCCGTCCATCGCAAGGAGGCGGTCCACGCCATCGCCGTCGCCACCCGGAAGATCGGCCTCGCTGCGATCGATGTCGGCGACTCGGAGGTCGCCGAGCTCTCCGTCCGGTTCTTCAACACGTATCTCCGCATCGCCATCAACCGCTCGGAGCCGACGTTTGCATCCGGGGTGATGAACGAGTACCGGCGGTTCGCGATCGGGGCCCTGGAGTGGCGCCGCGACCTGTCAATCGAGTCTGCCGCCCACCTGCTGCGCTACGGGAGGCACTTCGACGAGGCCGGCATGCCCGCCATCTTCGGGGCCGCGGCCGAGGACGTCGCCGACCTCGCGATCGAGGCGCACGTCCGCGATCCACAGGTCGCGTTCCGGCTCGCCCAGCTGCTCGTCCGCAACCTGCTGGACCTGATCCCCAACGCGCGGCCGATCGGGCTCAACGGCCTGTTCAAGGCAGTCGCCAAGCTGGCGTGCTGGGCGATGGCGTCCGACGAGAAGGACATGACCCACGTCCTTCTCGAGGGCATCGCGGCCGCGCCGCCGGACTTCGTCGATGCGGCGCTCAGCCGGATGGAGTCGATGCAGAGCGGGCTCTTCTGGGAGGTCAACGAGCGCGTCATCTCCTTCGACTGGGTGGAGCAGCCGCTTCGGGACGAGATCCCTCGCGTGCGCGTCGCGCTCCGACGCATCAAGTCGGGAGGCAACGGCGCCGTTAGCGCCCCGACGGTCGAGCTGCCCGCGGTGAAGATCGCGCAGGACCTGGTCAAGCCGGGGCCTTCGCCTACTCCCGAGTCCGCGTGTTGATCATCGCCGCCGACGCCGTGTCGAAGTAGTCGAGCAGGGCCTTGCGCACAGCCGGCGCGAGGTCGAGCGACTCGACAGCGCTTCTCATGTGGCCGAGCCACGCGTCGCGCTCGGCCTGACCGATCGCGAAGGGCTGATGACGCAGGCGCAGCCTCGGATGGCCGCGCTGCTCGCTGTAGGTGGAAGGGCCGCCCCAGTACTGGATCAGGAACAGCGTGAGCCGCTCGGTCGCGCCGGACAGGTCTTCCTCAGGGTAGACGCGGCGCAGGATGGGATCGGTCGCCACGGCCGCATAGAACCGCTGGACCAGGAGCCTGAAGGCCGGCTCGCCGCCCGCCAGCTCGTAGACGCTGCGATTGAGCATCGCTACACGCGCTCGGTCGTGGTGCGCAGCGGCTCCCCATGTGCCGCCGCGTAGCGCTCGACCTCGCCCTCGCGCGGCAGGAACCACGCGACGCCGATGGTCACGATGACCAGTATCACGTGGGTGAGCAGCGACTTCTGGAGACCCAGCGCATCTCCGATGGCGCCGTTGATGGGCACGCCGATCGCGCCGGTGACGAAGCCGAGTCCCATGACAAGGCCCGAGGCCAGGCCCGCCCGGGTCGACATGAGCTGCTGCGCCATCAGCAGCATCAGAGGTGCGGTGGAGGCGGCAAGCAAGCCGATGAGGACCGCGCTCGCAAAAGCCCACGGGCCCGGGTAGAGGCAGAACAGCAGGATCGCAGGGACCGAGAGCACCAGCGTGGCCAGGATCACGGTCCGCCTCCCGTAGCGATCGGCAAGCGATCCGCATCCGACGGTGCCGACCGCGCTCGCAAGCACGAGGGTCGTCGCGAGCGGTCCATAGAACTCAGGGCCGTATCCCAGCTGCTCGTACCACGTCGGCGTGAACGCCTGGAAAACGCCGACCGTCCAGCTGCGCGACATCATGACCGCGATCACCGCCCCCAGCGCGAAGACCGGCACAGCGCTGGCGAGACCAGTCGAACGGACGGCGGCCGTGATCACTTTCGCCTTCCGGCGAGCTCGCAGCAGAAGGTAGCCGCCGGTCACCAAGCCCGGCAGGAAGAGAAAGCCCGTGCCCCTGATGCCGAACGTGGTCAACAGCAGGATGCCCAGCAGCGGGCCCGCAGCGACGCCGACGGTGCCGGCGGTGACGTACACGGACATGCCGAGGCTTCGCTGCAGGCTGGGCAGCATGCCGCGCACGTCGAGCGCGCCCAGCGGGTGAAAGGCGCCGGAGCCCAGGCCCGACGCCATGGCCAGCACGAGCAGCAGCGGGAAGCTGTCGACGAAACCGATCAGAGCGAAGCTGATCGCTGTCCACGCGAGGGCGAGGCCGGTGAAGCGGGTGCCGAAGCGGTCCGCGAGCAGGCCGAACGGCGGTTGGGAGATCGCCGCCATCCCCCCGTACGCGAGGCTGACGAGGCCGACGGTGGCGAGGTTCAGGTCGAACCGGCCGATCAGCAGCGGATAGAGGACGGGGATCACCCCGACGTAGCTGTCGACGGTGAAGTGGCCGAGCATCAGGCTCAGCAGCTTCCCGTTCCGCAGGAAGTCCAGCATTGAGTCTTTATGATCGCGGCGGTGGGCGAGCTCCTGTACCTGAGCCGCGCGGACGTCGAGCGCGTCCTTGACATCGAGGCGATGCTCGATGCGCTCGCGCAGGCTCTGGTCGCGCACTCCACCGGTCAGGCCTCTGTGCCGCCGCGCGTGGCCGTGCGGGTCGGCGAGCGCGGGCTGCTCGGCGTGATGCCCGGCTACATCCCGAAGGTCGCGCTCGAGACCAAGCTCGTATCTGTCTTTCCGGAGAACGACAAGCACGGCATCCCGTCGCACCAGGGCTTGATCGCGCTGTTCGACGACAACGACGGCTCGCCCATCGCACTCATGGACGGCGGCTACATCACGGCGATCCGCACCGGGGGCACCGCTGCTGTCGCGACCCGCGTCCTCGCGCGCGAGGACGCCAAGGTGCTCGCGAGTCTCGGCGCGGGCGCGCAAGGAGCCTCCCATCTCGAGACGTTCCCACGCGTCAGAGACTTCCAGGAGATCCGCGTCGCCAACCGCAACCACGACCGCGCGCGCGAGCTGGCGGCCCGCAATCCCAAGGCGCGTGCGGTTGGGTCGTTCGAGGAGGCGGTGCGCGGCGCCGATGTTGTCGCGAGCTGCACTGACGCGCGAGAGCCAATACTGCGCCGCGATTGGCTCGCTCCCGGAGTGCACGTCAGCGCAGTCGGCGGGACGTTCGGACCAGAGCTCGACGCGGAGACTGTCGCCGCGGCCCGCGTCTTCGTGGAGTGGCGCGGCGCTGTGACGAACCGCCCGCCTGCGGGCGCGCACGAGCTGCAGGGTCTCGATCCCGAATCCGTGACCGAGGTCGGCGAGGTGCTTGCCGGGACCAAGCCCGGCCGCCAGTCACGCGACGAGCTCACGCTCTACAAGTCGACCGGCCACGCGGTCGAGGACGCGGCGACCGCTCGTCTCGTCTACGACCGCGCTCGCGAGCAGGGAGTCGGGACCCGGCTGAGACTCTAGAGCTCGATCACGCGTGACGGGACAACGTTGACGACACGCGTCTCGTTGACGCGCCGCTCCGGCAGCGTACGCCCGTATGGATGGATGTGCCCATGCACCGCGAGCAGAGGATGGAAGTTCCGGATCAGGCGCAGAAAGGCGACGAACCCGACGTGCGCTCCGTCATGGGCCTCCGCGAGACCGAATGGCGGCGAATGCGTGACCAGGACGTCGAGCTTGCGACTGTTGCGCACGCGGCCGAGGTGCGCCCGGAGCTCGATCTTCAGCGCGCGGAGACCCATCTGGCGCTGCGAGTACTGGTTGGGTCCGTCCTTGTAGCGGATGCTTCCGCCGAGTCCCGCAATACGCAGCCCGTGGACCGTCACCAGCTTTCCGTCGATGTTCACGCAACCGGCAGGGCCTGGGTGCGGCGGAAGCTCCGCGCGCAGTGGCATCCAGGTCAGATCCGGCCGCTGGAGGCTTGGGTCGTGGTTGCCCGGCACGTACAGCAAAGGCACGTCGAGCCGGCTCACGAGGTACTCGAGGTAGTCGAAGGGCAGGTCGCCACAGCTGAGCACGAGGTCCGGGTGGAGGGACTTGAGCCTGTCACCGTAGGAAGACTCATCGACCTCGTCGGCGACGGCGAGGATGCGTGTCGTTCGGGCTCAGACGCGCTTGAAGCGCAGCGCGGTCCAGGTCTCGTCGATGGCGACGAACGCGACGGGCTTGTAGCCGGTGATCGAGGTGATCTCGCCGAGCACGTCGCGCTGGACCCACCACGGCGTCGCGGGGAGGTCCGTGGCGCCAGTGGTTTGTCCACCCTTCGGATAGGTGATCCACAGCAGCCCGTTTGGTTTCGCGGCGTGGATCGCCGCCTGTCCAAGGCGCCGCAGCTCTTCCGTGTCCTTCACGAAGAGAAGCACCGCGTCGTAGGCGATGTTTGGCTGGAGGGCGGTGTGGACGTCCGCCGGGCCGGGCCTGAGTCGGGACAGATACCCGTCGGGGGCGTTGAGGACGGCCACCTGGTGCGCGGAAGTCAAGCGCAGCTTTTTCGCCATCGGGCTCAGCCCCAGCTTGTCCGGTCCCATCGCCGGCAGCGACCGTTGCGAGTCCAGGTGCCCCATCTACCCCGCACACATTAGAAGGTAAGGGCCGGGGTTGGACTCGGACGCCCTAGGGCGCGCGCAGGATCTGGATCGCTCGCTGACCTGCCGCCAGCCAGGCATCGTCCTCGAGCCACGCCTCGACGCCCCACAGGAGCACCACGTCCAACCGCTCTTCGCGGTAGTCGACGGCGCTCGAGACCAGGTCGCCCGGCGCAAAGCTCGTCTCGTCGCCCCAAGGCTGCGCCTGGACCTCAGCCAGCCACATGCCCTTGCCCTGGGAGTGTGCGCGGTCCGCCCAGAAATTGATCGTCTGCTGCTTCCACTTCGACCGGAGCTGGATCGGGACGACCGAGCGCCACGCCACGTGCGGACTGTCGAGGTACAGGTCGAGTCCGAAAGCGTCGCCTAGCTCGAGGGCCTCACCAGGGTGCCCGCTGCCGCCTCCGATGATTGGGGTAAGCCACGGCGTGTAGACCTGCATCAGGTCGGCGGTCGAGTTCAAGGCGTTGTACGACGTGAGCACCGCCTGGTGGCGAGGGTCCAACCGATGGACCTCGTCCACCTCCCACTTCAACTGCTCGACGCCTATTGCGTCATCACCGGTGAAGTCGTTGACGACTATGTCAAGAGCTTCGTTCTCCACCTGCCAGGCGAACAGCAAAGGCGAATCGCGATACCTGAGGATGCTCGTCGTGAAGTAGGTGCGGTACGCGAGCGCTGCCTGCATCGCGCCGATGTAGGGCTGTGTGCGCGGTCCGGCCCATGGGGGCTGATGAAGCTCCGGGAACAGGAAGTTGCGGGCGCCGACCGTGAGGACAACGCGCGTCATGTTGAGCGAGGTCTGGTTGTGCTTCTCGACCACGGCGAGCAGGCCGTCGACCGACTTGAAGTCGAGCTGATCAGGAGCCGGCTGAACGAACTCCCAGTAGATGGGCAGGCGCACGAGGTCCGGATGGGTCGCGTCGAGTAGCTTCGCCAGGTCGTTCGCAGGGTCGCGGCCGACCTCGAGGGATGTCAAAGGGCTGTAGCTGAAGCCCACCAGTGGCGCCGGAGTCCGGGCCGGCGGCCAGTCCTCGCTCCCCAGCGCGAGCGCAGCCAAAGTCAAGACGATCAGCACCCCCCGGCCTTTCATCACCTACCAACGTACCGAAGGTCGGCCGCCACAGGTTTTTCCCAGCTTTCAAGCGTTGCTCGGGTGGAGGGCGCTCATATGCATCGTGCCTGGATCGTGGTCGGCGGGTTCATCCTCGCCGGCGTCGGTGGCCTGGGCGCTTATTTCCTGCCTGTATTCCAGGTGGCGGCGAACTCGAGGACGATCTCGGACGGGCTTCCGCACTTGAACCCTGTCGAGAAGCCAACCGAGCCCTTCACCGTCCTGCTGCTCGGCTCCGATGACGACTCCAAGTTCATGGCGGACCGGCTGAACACTCAGTCCATGATCCTGTTGCGGGTCGATCCCAGAACGAAGCAGGCGACCATGCTGTCGATCCCGCGCGATCTCTGGGTCCCGATCCCGAACCACGGCTGGGGCAAGATCAGCTGGGGCTACCAGTACGCGGGCGTTCAAGGCGCCGTGTCCGCCGTCGAAAGCACCTTCAGGGTCCACATCGACGATTACGTGTGGATCGGGCTCGACGGACTCGTCAAGCTGATTGACAAGCTCGGCGGCGTGAACATCGAGGTCACCAACCCGGTGATGGACGACTACTACCCGTCGGACCTGAACAGCACCGATGATCCGTACGGCTACTACCGCGTCGCGTTGCTCCCCGGCGCGACGCACCTGGATGGCGTCCACGCGCTGCAGTACGTCAGGTCTCGCCACGGCGACGTGCGCGGTGACTTCGCCCGCTCGGAGCGGCAGCAGCAGCTGCTGCTGGCGATCAAGGCCGGGGCTTCGCGGATGAACATCGCCGATCTCCCGGCGCTCGCCGGCGCGTTCAACGGCGAGGTCAAGACGAGCATCGGCGTGGACCGCCTCACGGCGCTGCTTTCGATCGCCAACGACTTCGACGGCGAGAACATCCACCGTATCGTCCTCGTCCCCCCATACACATCGGAAGGATTCGTGGTCGGCCAGAACGTCGTCCTCGCCGACTGGCAACGGATCCTGCCGCTCGTCCACCAGTCGTTTCCGTGATGAGGTGGTTGATCGGCCTCGGCCTGGTCGTGGCGATGTTCGCTTTCGGCTTCGGCGTGTACCACGCGGCCGGCTATCTGCGCGCTGAGCGGAACGGGCTCCACCGGCCGACCGAGGTCTCGGCCCCTTCGTTGCCCGGCACGATGTACCTCGTCCAGTCGGGTGCGATCTATCGCTTTCAGAAGGGGACGTTCAGGCAGATCACCTCGGAGGCCGGCTGGATGCAGCCGAGTGCCGCGCCGAACAACCAGCTGGTCGTGGTGCGAAGGCAGGGCAACTACTCAGATCTCTACCTGCTGACGACGGGAGGCCGGACAGTCTCCCAGCTCACGCACGATGCATCGGGAACCGTCGAAGCCAACCACTGGATCTTCTATCCGCGCTTCAGCCCCGACGGCATGACAGTCTTCTACGACTTCGACCCCAAGGACGCGGCCGGCACGTATCGGACCGACCTCGCGATCTTCGCGAGCCCAATCGACGCGGGCTCGCGGGCTGTGGCTGTGGGCTGGACGCAGCCCAACCCCTACACGGGCGGGGACCTGACCCCGATTCCGCTGCGAAACGGGGCGCTGATCTACACGAAGTATTCAGTCGACGACCGCTCGCAGGTGCACTCCCAGATCTGGATCCAGCGCCGCCCGGGGAGCCGGGGGCTCGCCCTCACCGCACCTGAGCTCGACTGCGCCCAGCCGGCCGTCTCGCCGGACGAGAAGCTCCTCGCGATGGTCTGCAGCAAGGGGTCCAACCTGGCGTCGGACCTCGACGTCGCGCCCCTCGGCCTCGACTCGCTGACCCTGGGCACGCCGTCGACCCTGGTGGGCGACAAGCTCATCGCGTCGCCCGCGTTCTCGCCCGACGGCAGGACGATCGCGTTCCTGGCGCCCACCACGGCGGGCGGCCGCTTCCAGCTCTGGACGGTCGCCTCCGCGGGCCAGCCGACTCCCCGCAGCATCTCGAGCAACCTCGGATTCGATTCGAACTCCGCCCCCGTGTGGGTAGAGGGCTAGCACAACCGTGGAATCCAAGATCCATCCAATCGTGGTAGTAACTGAATGGCTGACCGCGCGTTTCTTCAGCAGGAGACGCATGGTGAGATTCAGATCCAAGTCCGACGCACCTGACCTCCACACTCAGTTCGAGTCGCTGCTCGACCAGGTGTGGCGATCGGAGTCTGACTGGCGCCTGTGGGATCGACTGGATGCCGCGGTGACGCTCGAGAAGCTGCGCGAGAAGCGCCTGAAGAGCGACTCCGACCTCGACCAGGCGGCCTGACAATGGGACTCACCTACCCGACGCAGTGATGCGTCCGGCTCCTCGCCAGGCAACCGGCGAGGCCAGCGGTCTCTGCGCGTTCGTCCTCTCAGGCGGCGGCAGCCTCGGCGCCGTCCAGGTGGGGATGCTAAGGGCCCTCTTTGAACGCGGCCTCTGTCCCGACTTCCTCATCGGCACCTCGGTCGGCGCGGTCAACGCGGCGTGGGTGGCGGGGCGGCCGGAGCCGGAAGGCCTGGCCGACCTGAGCGAGGTCTGGATGGGGCTGCGCCGGCACGACGTGTTCCCCCTGAGCCCGGTCACCGGCGCACGCGGTCTGCTGGGCCGGAGCAACCACCTCGTATCGAACGAGAACCTGCGCTCGCTTCTCGAGCACCACATCCCGTACCGCCGCCTCGAGGATGCGGCGATCCCGGTGCAAGTCGTGGCCACCGAGCTCAAGAGCGGCCGGGCCACGAGTCTCACGTCCGGGCCGGCCGTCCCGGCACTGCTTGCCAGCTGCGCGATCCCCGGCATCTTCCCGCCGGTGAAGGTCGGCAAGCGCGAATTTGTCGACGGTGGGGTCGCCAACCACACCCCGATCACGGTCGCCATCGAGCTCGGCGCGAGCAGCATCTACGTGCTGCCTGTGGGCTATCCGTGGTTGAACAGGGAGCCGACGAACGCCCTGGGCATGGCGCTCCACGCCCTGGCCCGCATCGTCGAGCAGAAACTCGACGCCGAGGTCACCGCCAACCGCGGGAACGCAGACATCCACGTCCTCCCGGCACTGGACATCGCCGACGTCTCGCCCGCCGACTTCAGTCACACCGCCGAGCTGATGGATTGGGGATACAAGTCCGCGAAGCGCTACCTTGCCGGCGCGAGCAACGGGCGCAGCCCCGCGCAGGGCGCGGTACCCGCCGGGCGCGCGCAGGGCGCACTACCAGAGAAGGCGAGGCAAACGCTCCGCCTCGACCCCTCGGCCGTCCGAGCTGCGTAGTAGAGGCTAGCGCGACCTCACGCGCTGGAGCTGGGTTCGTAGCTCCTCGCGCACGTCGTCGAGGGCGACCGGGATCCTGTGCGCCAGCTGCTGGATCAGCGTCCGGCTCTGCTGCCGCCGCCGGTAGATCATCCAGCCAAGCACACCGAGGCCGATGATCGCCATGCCGACGCCCAGCATGATCCCAGCCGATGGCATCTGCCGGGTCTCAGGCTCTTGCATCTCCTCGTCCGACTCTTCCATCGCTCGTCCTACCTTTATTCGCTCGTTCACGTCGTTCGGAAGCATTCTCCATTGACCTCCTGGTTCAACCACCACTATGCGCCCTCTCCGCCGTATTGAGAACGAACGGGGAGCCGGTAGCGGCTGTGAGGCGGGCGTTGTCTTAGGTGGGGCGCCCGATCCGCAAGGCTTGGGCGCTTCACACATCGGAAGGAGGAAATGACCGTGAAGTGCGACATCTGCCAGCGCGAGTTCGCCAACTCTGAAGAGTTGAAGGCGCACCTCGAGCGCGACCACACTCTGGACGAGCGCGGCGACGAAGAGCTCGAGAAGCCCGACATGATGCCGGACGAGAGCGAGGCCCCTCCGATCGTGCCAGGGAAGAACTAGCCTCCCGGTTGTCATTAGTGTCCAAGGGCCGGCGGCGCTCACGCCGCCGGCTCCTTCCATGTCTAGGAGGCCTCGGGCGCGCGCCGGGTCGTCAGCTCACCGACCGGTGACCGCTTCGGCGGCCTGACCGCCCATTCCTCGCTCTCGATCAGGCGCCACGCCCACCCAGGGTTTCGGCGCACTCGCTCGCGGGCTGCGTAGAGGGCTTTCGACATGAGCTTGATGCCCGACAGCCCGGGAAGCTTGCCGATCCTGGCGTCGAGGTCGAGGAGCTCCTCCTCGCCCTGCTCGTCGTCGAACAGGTAGACGGCCAGCGCGTCGACCTCTTCCTGCTTCTTCACGCCCTGGCCGACGGGCACCCAGACACGGTTGAGCATCCAGCGGTCGATCTTCTGCGCGCGCTCGTTGCCGGCCAGCCACTCCTTGGCCGAGTTGAAGTAGAAGGCGAAGTGCCGTCGCTCGTCCTTGATGATCCGGCCCAGCAGGTCCTTCAAGACCGGGTGCCCCGACTTCCGGATCAGCGCCCCGTAACCCGTGAGCGTCGACAGCTCGTTGATTGCGCCGATGGTGAGATAGACGGCCGAGAAATCCTTGAGCAGCCATGAGCCCGTCATCGTGGACAGGATGCTGAAGCTGTTCTGGAAGCCGAGGTTCGCACGCACGTTGGCGATCCGCTCCTGGGCGTCGAACTCGATCCCGTACAGGTTCAGCAGGCGGCCGAGGTTCTCGCCGTGCCACAGCTCCTCGTAGTTCCAGCAGGCCAGGAACGCGGTCAGGATGGGGTCCATGCACGCCCGCGTGACCAGCAGGTGGGAGAGATACAACGGGACGTGGTTTTCGATGTCCATCATGTAGTGCAGGCAGAAGAGGTCGCCTTTCGACAGCGGATACGTGGTCACGTCGCTCCAGGCGACGCCCGTGACGTCGACCTTCTTCGACTCTTCCTTGTAGCGCTCGATGCTGAAGCTCATCCGTCCTCTCCTCCGGCCTCTGATTTCTTCTGTGACGCTGAACCTGTGCGCTGCGTTTTAGAGCATCCGCTTCATGGAAGCAACTGCCTCGCCACGAACCAGACGTTTGCCGGGCGCTCCGCCAGACGGCGCAGGTACCACTGGTACCACGCGTCGCCGTAAGCGATCAGGTCCCTCACGGTGAAGCCCTCCCGTGCGAGACGTTCCTGCTGGTCCATGCGGATGCCGTAGAGCATCGCGATCTCCAGCTCGGACCGTTGCATCTCGAGGGCCTGCGCGAATCGCCACGACCTGGCGATCAGCTCGACGTCATGTGTCGCGAGGACCATGCGGAGCTTGCGTCGCTTGACCTCGGGCAGCATGAACACAGCCAGCGCGAGGTAGTTCGCATCGACCTCCTTCCTGGATGTGAACGCGATGTCCGCGTGCTCCGCGTATGCGCCCTTCACCAGCCGGATGGCGGGTCTGAACGGCAGCAGCCGCGCGATATCGGAGACCGTGCGGTGCAGGTACGCCTGCAGGGCGATGCCGACATGCGCATGCTCGCTGCGCAGCCGCCTGTAGAGCTCAACCGTGCGCTCGGTGTACGCGCTGCTCTCCATGTCGACCCACATGAAGCTCCTGGCGGTCCCGGCCGCTCGCGCAAGCCGCTTCAGGTTGGCATAGGCCGCGTCTTCATCGATGTCGAGACCGAGCTGGGTCGGCTTGACCGAGATTTCCGCCTCGACGCCGCCGGTGGCTGCCAGCACCTCCTCGTAGTGCTGCACGACCCGGTTCGCATCCTCGAGGCCGGTCACATTTTCGCCGAGCAGGGTGAACAGCGACCCGATCCCCCGCTTCCTGAAGTCGACCGCCGCCTTCAGCGCGGCGTCGAAGCCCTCCCCCGGCAGGAAGCGGCGAACCGCACGCCGCGCGAAACGCCAGCGCGGCACGTGGGCGGCCAGCCACCGGTTCTGCGCGGCCCACAGAAGAACCCTTCGCATCAGGCCCACAAAAGGTAATGCAGGCCTGATCCGTCGGGCCCGTCAGCTACGCAGGTCGATTACTCCCCAGCGAGCATTCGACGCTGCAGTAGACCTCCACCCCCCGCCAGACGGCGCCGAAATCGACTGGCGCTGCGCAGGCGGCGCAGTACCTCGGCGCGCCTTCCTCACCCCGGATCAGCCTCAGTAGCGGCCGCACCTCCGCGGGCCCGGCCAACCCCTGACGGAACGCGGTGCGCTCGGCGTTGTCCCCCAATCTCCCGACCGGGAACTGCACGATCGCCATTCCCTCCTCCTCGAATCAATGGATATCGCCGGTTTGTCTTCGCCCAAGTATCGACGAGCAGCGAGTTCTGTCACCGTACGGGTGTAGGAGGCCGGACTCGTCCGGCCGTAATTTCTTGTGAAGAAAGGAGAAGGCGCCCGCCGGAGCGGACGCCTTCTTGCCTTGGTGTCGCTTACCAGTAGTACCAACGACTACCCTCTGCGGCTCGGACGAAGAACCCGAGCACCCAGAGGATCAGCCCGATGACGAGGAGCAGCCAGAGGAAGTTGAGCGCTGGCGCCAAAAGACCGCCTCCACCGAGAAGCACCAGCAGCAGGATCAAGACGATCAACGCAACCACTGTTGATTTCACCTCCTTTTCGAACTGACGCCGAGGTCAGCTGAGATTTACGTCTCCTAAAAGAAGAAACGCGCGGCTGCGGCCGCGTTACCGCGAGCGGCCGGTCTTGCCACCCTTCATCAGCTCGCGCCAGCCCCGCGCCTGGATCTCGACGCCGTGCTTGCGTGCGGCGGCGCGTATGCGGCGCCAGGCGGCGTCGCGCTCCTTGTCGCTGACGCCCTCGACCTGGTCGAAGCGGGCGATCGCGTTGCGGACGTGGCGGGCGTCGTTGAGCGGCTCCTTGCGCTCCTTGGGGAAGGCAAAGGTGCCCGCTCGCATTCGGTTTTTCTGCTCCGTGCTGAGCCCAGGCGAGCGCCTGCGGACGCTCTGCCCGCTGGCGCGCCGGCTCTGCGCCGATCGCGCCGTCTTGATGTTGCGACGTGCGGCAGCCTTCTGGCGAGTTGTGGCCATTTGCGTGACCTCCTTGGACGAGATTCCTCCCTAGCGAGGCAACGCCTCGTATCCGTCGCCTACCCGCAAGGGAAAGGGCCGGTCCCGAAGGACCTGGCCCCTGCAGCTTTCCCTGAGGAGGGTCAGGGTTACTTAGGACGGAGAGGGTTGGGCGCTCGGCGACGCGTTGCCGCCACCGCCGCTCGGGAGGGGCGAAGTCACCGTCGGGTTGTTGATGGTCGACGGCGCGCCCGAGCGCGTGCCGAACCAGTTCCACTGCGTGAAGCCGAAGAACAGGAGAATGAGTACCAGCAGGGCGAGGATTGCAGCCGCGATGCCCGCACCCGCGCCCGCACCTGTGTCGCCTGTCTCGACGACCTCACTGCCCGCCGGGCTCCAGTACCGACGCACGCTGTACCCGCCGGCTCCCAACAGCACAGCGAGAACCAGGATGACGAGCAGGATGAACAGTAGGGTTCCCAAATGCACGAACCTCCTTTGAAATCTGCACGACCCTTGCTTCCTCACGAATCGACTTCGGGCCGCTCTCATCTCGGTAACGCCCGGGCCCGGGGCGACTACCTTGGTTTGAACTCGGGCCGAGTTCGAATCAGGACCCTGCAGACCTCGTCCGCTGCGGAGGCGCCTGGGGCTCGCCCTCGGCCTTCATCTCCTCGATCTTCTCGACCGCCCTGGCCTTCTCCCGCGACTCGCGCATCGGGCTGGCGAGGAGGCCCCTGGCCACCGGCTCTCCGAGCCGGAACCGGTTGTAGACGGCGCCCAGCAGCAGGAGCTGGCTGAGCAGATAGAACCAGGTCGCGAGCAGGAAGAACAGCGCGAACTGCGCGCCGTACGTGTTGAAGCCGTGAGCGATCCACGCGTAAATAGGGAACGCCAGGGACAGGATCTCGATGCCGAGCCCTGCGAGCACAGCACCTGGGAGCACGTCGCGCACGCGGAAGGTGCGGTTGGGGACGAAGCGGTAGAGCGCGACCAGCAGCGCCACCATAACCACCGCGCCGGCGACAACGCCGGCGATCGTCGAGATCCACGCCAGCTGAAGGAAGGCGACCGCGGCGTTGATGACGACCGTGGCCACGATCGCGGCGACCAGGAGCAGCATCATGACGAGGCCCATCGCCCGCTGGCGCAGCATGTCGCGCTGGCGCGTGCCGAAGATCTCGGTGAGCGCGAACTCCATCGTGCCGAAGATGCTGCTCGCGCTCCACAGCAGACCGGCCAGCGACACCAGTCCCAGCCAGCCCACGGACTGCTTGACGTCGGCGAGGGCCTTGGCGAGCTCCGGCTGGGCGCTGCCCGGGAACACCTGCAGGAGGAGGCCCTGGAGATGGTCGTAGGTCTGGGGATCGCGGATCGCCAGCCCGATCAGCGCCAGCGTGCCCAGCATGATCGGGAACATCGACATGAAGCCCGCGAACGCCAGGGCGAGGGCGAAGCTGGAGGCCTGGCTCTCGCCGTAGGCGGTCAGGACGCGGGCGGGCAGCGTGTTCCGGGCGCGCTCGAGCAGGGCTTTGATCCGCGCACGCACGCCGGCGACTTCCTACTCCGCCTGCGGCGCGGCGTAGTCCTCGTCAGGCGGCGCCGCCATGCGCGACAGTAGCGCGCTCCCCGCGGTGCCCACCAGCGCCGGCCCGACCTTGCGGATGATGCTCTCCACCGCGCCGGGCTCCTGTTCCGTCTTCTCGTTGAACCTGACCGTCACCGACGGGAGCCGGTCACGCACTCGGTCTGAGGCATCCCCGACGAGCGTGCGCAGGTTGTCGAGGGAAAGGTCGTCGAGCCGGTCCCGGAGCGTCGGCCGGCGGGTGCGCCGGTAGACGACATAGGCGACGCCACCGATGGCGACGACGCCGAGCACGATCGCGGCGATGCGCCCGAAGCGGACCGCGCTCGAGGACGCCCGACCCTCTAGCCGGGTGAGGTTGTCGTCCATTCGCGCGCGCGTCTCTTTTATCTGCCGTTCGATCTCACGCGCCGAAGCGCCCATTCCTTGTTCTCCTTCAAGCTCTCCATCGTGCGCGGGGGTAGGCCCACCTGCAGCCGAGCCCGGCCGAGGAGGATCAGGCCGGTGCCGATCACAACATACGCGGCGACCCAGGCGGCCGCAGCCTCCCACTTCCAGGGCACCAGCATCACCACCAGCACAGGCACCCCGACCAGCACCGCAAGCAGCGCCAGCAGGCCACCGACCGTGAGCAGGCCGAGAGCGATCGCGTTGCGCGTGGCCAACTCTTTCGTCTCTTGCTTGGCGAGCGCGATCTCGAGCGCGACGAGGCGCTGGGCGTCGCTGATCACGGAGGCGATCAACCCGCGCGTGTTCGTGGGCTGATCGGGGGTGACTTTCTCCTGGACCGCCGGATCCACCTCACAGGGGGAACGCCTCGGGTATTTGGCTTACGCGACCAGGCTGGCGACCAGTGCGATGGCCGCGGCGGACATGACGGCGGCGGTGGCCCACGTCAGCGTCTTGCTCAGTCGACCGCTCGTCCGCGCGCCCATCACGTCGCGGCTGGAGCCCAACAGCACGATCAGGATCAGTATCGGCGGCGCGACGAGTCCGTTGATGATCGCCGTCAGGAAGAGGGCTCGCATCGATTCGATTTCGAGAAGGTTGATCGTGATGCCGATCGCGGTCGACAGGACCATGATCCCGTAGAAGGTCGGTCGATACGTGGGCTTGTCGGCGAGGGCGCCCTTCAAGCCGAAGAAGTCTCTCACGGCGTAGGCGGCGGACCCGGTGAGGACCGGGATCGCGAGCAGTCCGGTGCCGATCATGCCGGCGGCAAAGAGGACGGACGACCACTGACCGGCCAACGGGGCGAGAGCCTCGGCGGCCTGCTCCGCCGTCTGGACGTCCGTCCTTCCGTGAGCGTGGAGGACCGCCGCGCTCGTGAGCATGATGAAGTACATCACCGCATTCGAGAACAGCATCCCGATGACGATGTCAGCCCGTGCTGCGCGCAGCTCTGAACGTTTGACTCCGCGCCGCTGGGCCTCGGTGAGCTTCCCGGCCGCGCGCATCTCGTCGACCTCCGAGGACGCCTGCCAGAAGAAAAGGTACGGCGAGATCGTCGTGCCGAGGATGGCCAAGAGCCCGGCGAGGTGGTCACGGTTGAGCTGGATCTGCGGTACGAGGCTGGCGACGACGACCTGGCGCAAGTCCAGCTGCAGGACGACGCCCGTGATGACGTAAGCGAAAAGCGCGACCGTCAGCCACTTGAAGATCTTGAAGATCGCTCCGTACGTCAGGAACAGCTGGAGGCTCAGGATGAGCGCGGCCACGGGAGCGACGAGCCAGATCTGATGCATCGCTCCACCGCTCAGGAGCGAGCCGGCGGCCGCGACCGCACCCAGGTCGGCGCCGACGTTGATGGTGTTGGCGGCGAAGAGGGCCAGCACGCAGGCGCCCACCAGCCAGGTCGGAAATTTGCGGCGAAGTGAGGTGCCGAGGCCGACCCCCGTCTGCAGGGCGATTCGGGCGCACAGCTCTTCCACGGCGACCATCAACGGGAAGGTGAAGAGCGGCGCCCACAGCAGGCTGTAGCCGAAGCGGCTGCCCACCTGCGAGTACGTGCCGATGCCGCTCGGGTCGTCGTCGCTGGCACCGGTGATCAGACCCGGGCCGAGGAGCTGCAGCCATCCGAGAGGCCCGCGGCGCCTGGCCTCCTCCACGCTCATGCGACCGGCGGGGGGTGCGCCCGTGTCCGCGAGGTGGCCGCGGCCGCGTTCTTTCTTGTGCAGCTTCGCAGCGTCCGGCTCGGCCTCCGCGCCCGACGTCATCCCGCGCAGAAGCGGATCTTGAATTGGCGCCCCCGGACGTCCGACATCGTCGTCTGGCGGCGGCCGGCGATGCGGGCTCACACCCGCTTAACGCCCCTGCGCGCAAGTTCGACCAGAGCGGAATTACCGGCGCACGCGTTCCCTAGAGGATGCAGACTCCGGGCCTCGAACCTCCGCGGATCCTTCCCGAGACGGTGGATCGCCGACTCTACCGAATGATCCACGGCCTCCCTCATTCGACGCTCTCCGACCGTTATGTGACCACGCTGTCTGACCTGGGCGAGGGTCTGGGGTGGGTGGCCGCGGGCATCGCGGTCGGCTGGCTCGGAGGCGCCAGGGGACGCCGCGCAGGGCTTGCGATGTCGGTCGCCGCGCTGGGGACGACCTACCTCGTCCAGCGGTTGATCAAGCCGGTCTTCCGCCGGAAGCGTCCGCACCTCGGGCGCGACGTGGTGGTCGTGGGCATCCGGACCACCGACGCCTCATTTCCGTCAGGACATACTGCCGCATCGTTCGCCGCGGCGACGGCAACCGCCACGTTCTACCCCAGGGTCGCACCGCTGGTCTTTGCGCTGGCGACCGGGGTCGGCATCTCGCGCGTGCACCTCGGCCACCACTTTCCAAGCGACGTCGTCGTGGGTGGGCTCATCGGTATGGGTTGCGGCACGGTGCTCGCGTCGGTCCTTAAGACGCCCGAGTCCATCTAGCCGAAAAAAGTGGAGGGCTCGGCCATTGCTGGCCAAGCTCCCCCAACCTGTTAACGGGACAGCGAGTTCAAATACCGGATCTAATTGGCGTGACGTACGGGGGGTCGCGCGTTTTTTCTTTGTAAACAGCCGAATTCCAGGAGAGGAGGTGCGCGATGGGCAACACAGTCCGCGACGTGATGACCAAGGACCCGGTGGCGCTGAGCTCGGACTCGTCCGTGACCGAGGCCGCCAAGGCCATGAAGGATTTCCGGATCGGATCAGTCGTGGTCATGGAGAAGGACAAGCCCTATGGCATCGTCACCGACCGTGACATCACCGTGCGAGCGGTGGCGACGGGCAGCGACCCAGCGAAGACCACGCTGGCCGAAATCTGCAGTCACGACCTGGCAGCGGTGCGGCCGGACCAGTCGGTCGAGGATGCGATCCAGGTCATGAAGTCACACGACGTCAAGCGCGTCGTCGTCATGACCGACAGCAAGCTGGAAGGGATCGTCTCCCTGGGCGAC
This sequence comes from Candidatus Dormiibacterota bacterium, assembly GCA_036395015.1. GTDB lineage: Bacteria > Chloroflexota > Dormibacteria > Dormibacterales > Dormibacteraceae > 40CM-4-65-16. The sequence continues at coordinate 21,018 of DASWDZ010000037.1, forward strand.
CTGGCGTCGCGCGGCGTCGACGAGGACGTGCAGGACGACCTGAGCCGCGCGGAGCCGAACAACTGAGGGGCCAGGCCGTCAGCCGCTCTCCGGCTTGAGGGGCGCCTCGACGGGGGCCGCCTCCATGGCGCCCGCGGCGCGCATGATGAGGCGCGCTTCCTCAAGTCGCGGTCCATCGACGCTCACCAGGAAGCGGCCGGACTCGACCTCCTGCTCGTAGTAGAGCGCGCGGTCGCCTGATGCGGACATGCTGACCAGGGCACCCGCGAGGCCGCCCGTGGCAGCTCCGGCCAGGGCGGCGAACAGGAAGGTGGCGAGCAGGTTGCCGGGGACCAGCGGCTTGACGCCGGGCACCGTGCCCGTGACGACAGCGCCGACGAGGGCGCCGAGAAGAATCCCGGACGCGATCCCGATCAGCACCTTCATGCCGTAGTGGCCACGGCGGCCGATCCGGGGCGTGGCGAGCGAGACCTGGTCTGGCCCAAAGCCCGCCTCCTTGAGTTTTCGAAGGGCTTTCTCCGCTTCGGCACGGGTTCTGAACAGGCCGGCGAGGGTGTCTGGCATTAGCTCCTCCTAATCAGGGATAACGCCCAGCAAGGGGCCCTATCCTGTTTCGTCCATGGCCATCCGCTCCGAGCTCGCCGGCTTGACCAGCGCCGAGGCCAGGCGGGTCCTGGAGGGCCTGCCCCGCTGCGACTACGAGGTGGTCGTCAAGCCCTTGCGCTACCGCCGGGCGCCGCATCTCGCCGCGCGCTGTGAGTTCGATGATCGGCGAATCGTGCTCCAGGTGCCGATGCCGTTTCGGTCGTTCAAGGAGCCCGTGATCTACGCCGCGCGCCGCAAGCGTGGCGAGGGAATGCGCTTCGCGTGGGCTTCGGAGACCGTCTACTTCCGGGGAAGGCGCGAGGTGCTCCGCTTCCTCTACTGCCATGAGTGGATGCACTGGTACCTGCACGAGGTCCTGGGCAAAGGAGCGGCGGCCGAGACGGCGTGCGACCGCTTCGCTCTTCGCAACTTCCGCCGCCGCTACGTGACGACTGACGACGCGGACGCGGCGCTCAGGCGGCGTACGCTGAAATCAGCAGGCGCGCGTTAGCGGCTAACCGACCTCGACCACGGACACGCGTTTGCTCGCGGTGAGCCGGCCCGGGGAGCCCGAGCGATACGTGCCCGACGTTGGTGCCACGTCCGCGTAGTCGGCGCCTACCGCAACCGTCACGTAGCCCAGCCCGCCCCGACTCGCGTGCGTGGGGTCGAACGCGTGCGCGATCGCATCGCCGGTCCCATCGCGGGTCGGCAGGATCACCTCCACCCAGGCGTGGGTGCCGCCCTGCCCGAGCAGATGACCCGAGACGTAACGCGACGGCAGACCGCACGCGCGGCAGATCGCGAGCATGACGTGGGCGTAGTCCTGGCAGACCCCCGCTCCGAGGGCCAGTGCCTCGGCGGCCGTGGTGCGAACACCGGTCACGCCGTGCCGGTAGGTCATCGACTGGTAGACCCAGTCGTTGACGCAGTCGGCCAGCTCCAGGCCCCAGCCCGCCGCCTCGGCGAGGTCGTCGGCCGCCCGGAGCAGCCGGTCGTCGGTGGCCGTCAGCCGTGAGGGCTCGAGCAGGTAACCGTCCGCCAGCCAGCCGTCGGCGAGCCGGTTCGGCCCAGCGGCGCGGCGTTCGACGGAGACCTGGGCGACGAACTCGATGACGTCCGGCACGCGCGGCGCGAACACATCCACGATCACGTTGCCGAAGCGGTCGTTGCGGTTCGCGAGGCGGGCTCCATCGAGGCCAACCGAGACGTCATGCCACAGGCGGCGCTGGTCGCCAAACCGCTCGGGCGGGATCACGATCAGGCGGTGGCTGAGGTCGCGGATCGGCTCTGGGTACTCGTAGCGGAACGTCTGCCGAAGCAGGTACGAGGCGCGGCTGGCGCTCGACCAGTCCACGGACGCCGGCTCGATCACCCTCATGACTCCTTGTCGGCCCACACGACCATTGACTTGAACGCGGCGGGGCCAAAAGTGGTCACCATCGCCACGTCGAGGGCGTCCCTGCCCCGGCCGATCAGCACGCGGCCGACGCGCCGCATGTTGTTGCGAGGGTCGAATGTCCACCAGCGGTCGCCCAGGTAGACCTCCATCCAGGCGGCGAAGTCCATCGGCGAGTCGAGCGGCGGAACATACAGGTCGGGAAGGTAACCGAAGACGTACCGCGCTGGGATGTTCAAAGCCCGGCAAAACGTGATCGCGAGGTGCGCCAGATCGCGGCAGACCCCCTTGCGCTGCTCCAGCACGTCCACCGCCGTGGTCAGCGGGTTGCTCGTCCCGTGCTGAAACTTGATGTTGTGGTGGACCCAATCGCAGACGGCCTGGACGCGGGCGCCGCTCGGCTCGGTCTGGCCGAACAGCTCCCAGGCCATCCCCATGAGCTGGTCGGACAGGCAGTACCGGCTCGGGAGAGTGAAGTGGAGCAGCTCCCCTGGGACCTCGTCCACAGGCAGCTGGACCGCGGTCGTGGCGTCTGGATCGGGCTCGTCCGGCGCGGCGACCACGGCGTCGTAGCGCAGCGCCAGGGCCCCAGGCGGCATCACGAGCCGCTTGACGGGGTTGCCGTAGTAGTCCGCATACTCGTCGATCGGCATCGAGGGCTGGGTCGACCAGGTCTCGGTCACCAGCTGGTGGCGGGCGTCGGCCCTGGGGCGCACCTGGACCGTGGCCACAGTCGGGGCGCTCACGTCGTATTTGAACTCGCAGCCGACCCGTAGATTGATCGTCTTCTCAGGTTGCGGGATGGCGCAGAAACTATAGCTGTGGGTTTGGTGAATCTCGATACCAATTACAGAACCAACGGGTTCTACGACGAGATGCTTGCGGCCCCCTCACGGCCGCGCCCCGCCTACCGTCGACTCTACGAGGCCCTGACCAGGCTCGGTGCGGCCGAGCTCCAGCGCCGGCATGCCCTGGCCATGGAGATGTTCCGCAACCACGGCATCACCTTCGCCGTCTACCCGGATGCGCAGGGGACGGAGAAGGTATTCCCGTTCGATGTCATCCCGCGCGTCATCGAGGCCGGCACCTGGCGGCGAATCGAGGAGGGCTTGAAGCAGCGCCTGCGGGCGTTGAACTTCTTTCTCGACGACGTCTACGGACGCAAGCTGATCCTGAAGCAGCGCGGGATCCCGCGGGAGATCGTGCTCAGCAGCTCGCTCTACCTCCGTGAGATCGAGGCTCTCGCCGTCCCACACGGCATCCACTGCCACATCGCGGGCATCGACCTGGTGCGCAACGAGAAGGGCGAGTTCTTCGTCCTGGAGGACAACCTGCGCACTCCGTCAGGGGCCTCCTACGTGCAGGCCAACCGGTACGTGATGAAGCGGATCCTGCCCGACCTCTTCGCGGGCTACCCGGTCCGGCCCGTCGAGGGCTACGTCCACGAGCTCCTCCGCCACCTGAGGTGGCTCTCCCCCAAAGGTGTGGACGACCCGAACGTCGTGCTCCTGACGCCGGGCATCAACAACGCCGCCTACTACGAGCACCTGTACCTCGCCAAGCAGATGGGCGTCGAGCTGGTCCAGGGCAGCGACCTGGTCGTCGACGAGGACCACGTCTTCATGCGTACGACGCGAGGGCTGACGCCGGTGCACGTGATCTATCGACGCATCGACGACGAATGGCTCGACCCGATATTCGGACGCCAGGAGTCGCTGGTCGGCGTCGCAGGGCTGATCAACGCGTATCGCGCCGGCAACGTCGCGATCGCCAACGCGCTCGGCAACGGCGTCGCCGACGACAAGGCTGTCTACGCACTGGTGCCCTCAATCGTGAAGTTCTACCTCGACGAGGACCCCATCCTGCCCAACGTCGAGACTTACCTGTGCGCGGTCGAATCCGACCGGCGCTACGTGGTGGAGCACCTCGAGAACCTGGTGGTCAAGACTGTGGATGCGTCCGGCGGTTACGGGATGCTGATCGGCCCCGCGTCGACCAAGCAGGAACGCGAAGAGTTTCGGCGCCGGATCCAGGCCTCACCGCGATCCTTCATCGCCCAACCGGTGGTGGCGCTGTCGGTGCAGCCGGTGTTCGACGGCGGCAACCTGCGCCCAGGCCACCAGGACCTGCGTCCGTTCATCCTCACCGGCCCGGACGTCTACGTCACGCCCGGGGGGTTGACACGTGTCGCGCTGAAGCCCGGGTCGCTGGTCGTCAACAGCTCGCAGGGCGGCGGAAGCCGCGACACCTGGGTCATGGCCCAGGAGTCGGAAGACGGAGGCTCTGACGAGCACGTTGCTCAGTAGCGCCGCCACTTCGCTGACCCTGCTCGGACGCCACCTGGAGCGTGCCGACCATCTCGCGCGCATCCTCGGCGTGCACGTCGCGCTCTCCCTGGACCGCACGGATGAGCCCGGCCCCGGGTTCTGGGTGGGTTTCATGGAGCTGGCGGGGTGGAAACGCGGCGACACCAGCCAGCGCGAACAGGTGGTCGAGATGGTGGTCACGGGCACGCTCGGCCCCTCGGTGCGAGCGAGCATCGCGGCGGCCCGCCTCGCCGCCCAATCGGTCCGCCCCTCGCTGCCCAGCGAGCTCTACGAGCAGGTGAACGCCCTCCACTGGCGCGTCCAGGAAGCGACCTGGAAGCCCGACCTGTACCGGTTCCTGATGGACGTGCAGATGAGCATCCGGCTGGTCGACGGCCTGCTCGAGGACACCATGTTCCACGACGAGGCCCGCGACTTCGTCCGGCTCGGAAAGTTCGTCGAGCGCGCGTCCAACGTGACGACCACGGTCACGCGGAAATCCGCGGAGCTGGCCGAGACGCCAGAGGACGCGCTTGAGTGGACGGCGGTCCTCAAGTCGTGCTTCGCCTTCGAGTCGTACCAGGCACGCTACGCGGGCGGAGTCACCGCCGACCGCGTGATCGAGTGCCTCCTCTTCGACCAGTCGCTGCCGCGCTCGGCGCGCTTCTCGACCACGAACGCGCTGGAGGCGGTGGCGAGGATCGAGGGCAACGCCCGACGTTCCAAACCTTTGAAGATCCTCATCCGCCTCAACGGCCTGTACCACCACGCGAACACGCAGTCGATCACCGAGCACCCGCTCGACTTCGACGCCGAGTGCCGCACGCTCATGCGCCTGCTCGAGATCGCCCTGCGCGAGACGTACTTCCATCCGAGCAAGGTGCCGGCAAGCGTCACCGGGGAGGAAGGGCGCGGCATGCCGCAGCAGCAGCAGCAGCAATGAAACTCGAGATCGTGCACAGCACGCGCTACCGCTACTCGGGTCCCATCGCGGAGACGGTGATGGAGGTGCGCCTGAAGCCGATGGACGGCAACGGGCAGCGATGCGTCGACTTCCGGCTCGAGCTGAGCCATGGCATCAGGGCGCACGAGTACGTGGACGGCTACGGCAACAACGTGCACTACTTCAACCTCGTCCGGCCGCACTCGGGGCTGAGCGTGATCAGCCGCTCCACGGTCGAGACCGGACTGCCTCTTGACGCGGAAAGCGGCGAAGAGCTGGTTCAGGATTTCTTGAGGTTTCGCTCGCCGGTCAAGGACGTCGAGGGTGTTCGGGAGCTGGCGCGCCGGCACGCGATCCCCGATCCGACCTCCCCGGCCACGGTCGAAAACGCGCTGGACGAGCTGACGTTGACGATCAGCCGCGAGTTCACCTACGACCAGACGGTGACCAACGTGTACAGCGATGTCGACGATGTGCTCGCTCTTCGCGCCGGCGTTTGCCAGGACTTCGCGCACCTGTTCATCGCCGTCGCTCGCGCGATGGGCGTGCCCGCGCGCTACGTCAGCGGCTACATCCACCTCCGCGGCGACAGGACCTCGTTCACGGCGTCGCACGCGTGGGCGGAGGCCTGGGTCGCCGGACGCGGATGGATCGGATACGACGCCACCCACCCGGTGCGGACCACGCGGAACCACGTGCGGCTCAGCGTCGGACGCGACTACACGGACGCCGCCCCGACGCGCGGCGTCTACATCGGGTCGGCGAGCAGCACGATGACGATCAGCGTCAAGACCCGCGCCCTCGGCTGATTTCGCCTCTTTGGCGCCAAGTGCGGCATTCAGAAGCGCTTGCCTCGCACGTGGTCGATCGAGAACCTGGCGGTGTCGGCGATCAGCATCACGGCCATCACGCCGGCCTCGACCGGGTCGCTGACCACGACATCGGCTGCGTCCGGCACCGAGCCCGCCATGTTCGTGCACAGGACGAGGATCCCCGCCTCGCGGATCTCCCGCACCGCGGTCGAGATCTCGCCGCCCATCAGCGCGCCGGCGAGGACGAGGACGCGCGCCCGATGCAGCCGCGCCACGGCTCGCACCGCGTCGGCAAGCTGCTCCTCCCCGACCAGGGGGATGGTGTCGACCGAGATCCGCTCGCCGCGGATGTTGTGGCGGTCGGCCTCGGAGATCGCGCCCTGGGCGACCATCCCCACCTGGGCGCCTCCGCCGATGACGATCACCCGCTTCCCGTAGATCGTCTGAAACGTCGGCACGGCGGCGACGTGGATGACGCCGGCCACCTGCTCCAGGTCGGCGATCAGTCGCGACTCGTCGGCGGCGCCCGACACCTCGAGCTGGAGGTCGGCAAAGTCCGCTTCGCGCCGGGCGCCGCCGGCGACGTAGCTGATGTTCGCGTCGTGGCGCAGGATCACCTCGGTGATCCGGTGCAGGACCCCCGGTTCGTCGCGACACTCGACGAGCAGGCCGATGGCTGCGGTGGCCATGGCGGAGAACATAGCGGTTAGGCGCGAGCGACTAACCGGCCGGTCGCGAATTGGTGGCCAGGTCCATACCGGCGGGGGACAGCATGCCTTAGGCTTGCCGCCACATGCGGTACGAGCGCGCGATCGCGATCGAGATTAGCCGGGGAGGTCCCCCGATCTAGCGCGCGGTCGCTGAATCGGAGGACCTCCCGGCCTAGATAGAGGTCGGGAGGTTTTTTTATGTCCGCCACCAGGAAGATCGTCGTGTACGACACGACCCTGCGCGACGGTGCGCAGGGACCCGCGGTCTCGTTTTCGGCCGCGGACAAGGAGCGTGTCGCGCGCCTCCTCGACGGCCTCGGATTCGACTACGTCGAAGGTGGGTTCCCCGGTTCCAACCCTAAGGACGAGGAGCTCTTCGCACGCCTGCGCGAGCAGCCGTTGACCCATGCGCGGCTCGCCGCCTTCGGAGCCACACGCCGGGCGGATGGCACTTGCGAGGGCGACGCCAACCTTGCCGCCCTCATCCAGAGCCAGGCGCCGGTCTGGACGCTGGTCGGCAAGAGCGACGTCTGGCAGGTCGCCAACGTGCTGGGGACGACCAACAACGAAAACCTTGCCATGGTCGAAGAGTCGGTCGCCTATGGGGTCGGCCTGGGCCGCGAGGTCGTCTTCGACGCGGAGCATTTCTTTGACGGCTACGCCCGCGACGCCGAGTACGCGGTCGAGGTGTGCCTGGCGGCGGCACGCGCGGGGGCGTCGTGGGTCGTCCTCTGCGACACCAACGGCGGCAGCTTGCCCGCGGCGCTCCGCGGCGGAGTCGAGGCCGTGCGCCGAGCGCTCGAGGGCGCCGGCAGCGACGCGCGGGTGGGCATCCACACCCACAACGACTGCGAGCTCGCGGTCGCGAACACGCTTGAGGGTGTCACGGCGGGCGCAGACATGGTCCAGGGCACGATCAACGGCTACGGCGAGCGCTGCGGCAACGCCAACCTCGTCTCCGTGGTGCCCGACCTGATGCTGAAGCTCGGCCTCGAAGCCCTGCCCGAGTCGTCGCTTTCCCGGCTCAGCGAGCTGTCGCGCACCGTGGCCGAGATCGCCAACCTCGCGCTTCCGCTGCAGCAGCCTTTCGTCGGCCATGGTGCATTCGCGCACAAGGGCGGACAGCACGTGGCCGCGGTGCTCAAGCACAAGGACGCGTATCAGCACATCGACCCAGCCCTGGTCGGAAACGAAGCGCGAGTCCTCGTCTCCGAGCTGTCCGGACGCGGCAACGTCCTGGCCAAGGCGCGTGAGTTCGGGCTCGAGCTCGACAAAGACGACCCGCAGACGCGCTGGCTGGTCAATCACCTCAAAGAGCTCGAGCACCAGGGCTACGCCTACGAGGCTGCCGACGCGTCCTTCGAGATGCTCGTCCGCCGCCTCCAGCCGGGCTACGCCGCGCCGTGGAACGTCGCCGATTTCACGACCCAGGTCCGCAAGAACGGCGGGGCGGTCCACGCCGAGGCCACCGTCAGGGTCGAGGTGGGCGACGCCGTCTATCACACGGCGGCTTCGGGCAACGGCCCGGTCAATGCGCTCGACGCGGCGCTGCGGAAGGCGCTGAGCCCACGCTTCCCCGCGCTCGACGGCGTCAGCCTGCACGACTACAAGGTGCGCATCCTGAACGGCGACGCCGGCACGGCCGCCACCACCCGCGTCCTCATCGAGTCGGGCCGGGGCACGAGACGCTGGACGACCGTGGGCTGTTCGGCCAACATCATCGAGGCCTCGCTGTTGGCCCTGGTCGATTCGTTGGAGTACGCAATCCTCGAGTAAGACGCGAGAGGCGGCGCGCCAGGAAATTCCAGACGCCCTGCGGCGCGATGTCCGCCTGCTCGGCGAGGTGCTGGGCACCGTCATCTCCGAATCGGGAGGCGCCGACCTGCTGCGGGATGTGGAGAGACTTCGCGCTCTCGTCATTCGCGCTCGCGACGACGACCGCTTCGAGGGCGACGCCGAGAGACTGGTCGCGTCGTGGCGACTCGAAAGGGCGGAGCAGGTCGCCCGCGCGTTCGCCTGTTACTTCCACCTCGCGAACCTGGCGGAGGAGCATCACCGGGCGCGCGTGATCCGGGACCGGGACCGCGGTCCGGAGCCAATCCCGGAATCGATCGCGGCCACGGTGAAGGACCTGCGCGCCAGGCACGGCCGCCGCCGCGTCGAGGAGCTGATCGCGTCGCTCGAGATCCACCCGGTGTTCACGGCGCATCCCACCGAGGCTCGCCGGCGCGCGGTCGTGACGGCGATCCGCCGCGTGGGTGAGCAGCTCGCGAGGCTCGACGACCCCCGAGCCTCCGATACGGAACGCGTCGACGCCCACCGGCGCCTTGTCGAAGAGGTCGACGCGCTCTGGCGGACGGCGCAGCTGCGTACCGCGCAGGTCCAGCCACTGGACGAGGTGCGCTCCTTCATGGCCGTCTTCGACGAAACGCTCTTCCTGGTCGTGCCCGAGCTGATCCGGGCGATGGCCGGTGCGGGGACGGCGCGATCGTTCCTTCGTTTTGGGAGCTGGATCGGCGGAGATCGGGACGGCAACCCGGCGGTGACCGCCGAGGTCACCGCGCAGACCATGGAGATCCACGCCCAGCACATCCTGCTTGCGCTCGAAGCGGCGGCGACTCGCATCGGTCGCGCCCTCACCGTCGACACCGACACCACTCCACCCTCGCCCGCCCTGCGCCGCCGGCTCGCCGCGGCGCGCAAAGCGGATCCGTCACGTATCGACGCACTCGCGACCCGGTCCGCCGACGAGCCGCATCGAGTGTTCCTGCTTCATGTCGCCGATCGGATCGCCGCCACGCGCACCCGCGATGCCAGGCTTGCCTACGCAACCCCCGCGGCCCTCCTGGACGACCTGCATGCAGTCCGTGAATCGCTCCAGGCGGCCGGCGCGGCGCGGCTTGCCTCGGGCGAGGTCCAGCACCTGATCTGGCAGGCCGAGACGTTTGGGTTTCACCTCGCGGAGCTCGAGGTGCGCCAGCACAGCAAGGTGCATGAGCGAGCCCTTGCGGAGGTGCGCGGTGGGAAGTCGCGGTCCGCGGCGTCGAGGGACGTGCTGGACACGCTCGGCGTCGTCGCGAGGCTGCAGGATCGGTTCGGTCCTGGGTGCTGCCGCCGCTACGTGGTGAGCTTCACGCGTGGGCCCGAGGACATCGCCGCCGTCTACGAGCTCGCGAATCGTGCGCGCCGGACGCCGGTGCTCGACGTGGTCCCGCTGTTCGAGACGCTCGACGACCTTGCGCGTTCGACCCAGGTCATGGACGGGATGCTGAAGCTCGATGCTGTGCGCCGGCGGCTCGCCGTCAACGGCCGGCGCATCGAGGTGATGCTCGGCTACTCCGACTCGGCGAAGGAGATCGGGCCGCTTGCGGCGACGCTTGCCCTGCACGACGCGCAGGCGGCGCTGACCGCCTGGGCGCAGAAGAACGACGTCCGGCTCACACTCTTCCACGGACGTGGCGGTGCCCTGGGGCGTGGCGGCGGCCCGGCAAACCGCGCCGTCCGCGCCCAGGCGCCGGGCTCGGTGGCGGGGCGGTTCAAGGTCACCGAGCAGGGCGAGGTCATCTTCGCGCGTTACGGCAACCGGGCCATCGCACGACGCCACCTCGAGCAGGTGACGTCCGCGGTGCTCGAGGCGTCGACCTCGCGCGCCGTGGGCCGCGGCGACCCCGCGCACCGCTTTCGCGAGCTCGCGGCGGCGATCGGCCCACCCTCGCGCGCCGCGTACCGCGCGCTCGTGGACGCTCCTGGGTTCGAGGGGTGGTTCCTGCAGGTGAGCCCCCTCGAAGAGCTGAGCGGGCTCCGCATGGCGTCGCGGCCGGCACGGCGTGGCGCGAGCAAGCGCCTGGAGGACTTGCGCGCGATCCCGTGGGTATTCGCGTGGTCGCAGATGCGGCTCAACCTGCCGGGCTGGTACGGCATGGGGAGCGGGCTGGCGGCGGCGCCGCTCGCCGACCTTCGCCGTGCCTATGCCGAGTGGCCGCTGTTCAACGTCATGCTCGACAACGCGGAGATGAGCCTGGCCAAGACCGACCGCCGGATCGCGGAGCGCTACCTCGCACTGGGCGGCCGGCACGACCTGGCGGCGATGGTGCTGCGCGAGTACGACCTGACGAAGGAGCGGGTGCTCGCGGCGACCGGGCACTCAAGGCTGCTCGAGGACCGCCGCGTCCTGTCGTGGGCGATCGAGTTGCGCAACCCGTACGTCGACGCGCTGTCACACCTGCAGCTGCGAGCGCTGCGCGCCATGCGGGATGGGAAGACTTCGCGCGCCGACCGCGCGCGCGCAAGGACGGTGTTTCAGCTCAGCGTGAACGGGGTGGCGGCGGGGTTGCAAAACACAGGGTAGTCCCCTCCGGCGCCTTCGGCGCCACCTCCCCACCCGGTGGGGAGGAGTTAGAGAACTAGGCGGCCCCCAGGTGCTGGATTGTCGGCAGCTCGCTTGCGAGCAGGTCGACGGTCTCGGGGTCCCACTGCGTGCCCGAGCCGGCGCGGAGGACGGCGATCGCCTGTGCCGTCGAGCGGCGCACCCGGTATGGCCGGTCGTTCACCAACGCGTCGAACGCGTCGCAGACCGAGACGATTCGAGCCACGCGAGGGATCTCCCGCGCACGCAAGCCGTCCGGATAACCATGCCCATCGAATCGCTCGTGGTGATGGCGGATGATCGGCAGCAAGCCTGAAGTAGAGCGCAGCGGCCTGACGATGCTCTCGCCGATCGCCACGTGCGCTTGCATCTGCGGAACCTCGATCGGATTCAGCGGGCCAGGCTTGTGAAGGATCGAGTCGGACACACCGATCTTGCCTATGTCGTGGATGATGCCACCGCGGTACAGGGTGTCCAGCGCGTTTTCCGGCAGCCCCAGCTTCTGTCCGAGGAGCCGCGCCGACTCCCCCACTCGCTGCGTGTGCCTCTCGGTGAAGGAGTCCTTCGCCTCGACGGCGGTCGCGAGCGAGAAGATGACGTGCTCTGCGCTGTCGAGCGTGTTGTAGAGCTCCTTCAGGCGCAGCGCGGACCGCACCCGCGCGGTCAGCTCAGCGGCTTCGACGGGCTTGGTCATGAAGTCGTCCGCGCCCGCCTCCAGCGCCGCCACCCGGTGCTTGGTCTGGCTGAGGCCCGTGATCATGACCACGGGCAGCAGCTTGCCTCGCGGCATCGCCTTGATGCGCCGGCAGACCTCATAACCGTCCATGCGGGGCATGCGGAGGTCGAGCAGGACGAGGTCGGGCGGATCGTCCGCGATCATCTCGAGCGCGGTCACACCGTCCGCCGCCAGCCGCACCTCGCAGTCGATCGTGCCGAGGTACATGCCGATCAGCTCACGGTTCGCCGCACCGTCGTCTACGACCAGGACTACAGGCATTGCCAACCCCCGCGACCTCGCTGTCTATTAACGCAGGTTCGAGGCGAGTCGCAAGGGAAACGTCTGGCGGTAGCCCGCCAACCAAACACCGCTAGGCGGTTGCGGTGCGGATATCTCCCAGCGTCACGGCGCTCAAGCCCATCGCCGCGATGGCCAGCTTGAGCTGCTGGTTGGCGCCCACGAGGTCTCCGCGGCCCTCCATGATCTCGGCGTAGACGGCACGGTTGCGCGTCTTCCTCTCGGGCGCGCCGAGCTGCTCGAAGATCTGGAACGCGCCCTCAAACTCGGCGTCCGCCGCTCGCGGGTCGCCGCGTGCCTCGAAGACCCTGCCGAGCCACATCCGAGCCTCGGCTACGTTGGCAGCCTCATTCATCCGCTCGGCAACCTCCCTGGCCTCGGCTGCATAGCGTGCCGCAGCGTCATGGTTAGAACGAGCAAGCTCCAGCTCGGCCAGCGTCATGAGCACGTGTGCCTTGCCCTCTTCTTGCGCGAGCTCTTCGAACAGCCGGAGTGAGCTTTCCGCGTGGCGGAAAGCGCCGCCAAGGTCGCCCTGCATGTACAGGAGAAGGGCGAGGTTGTTTTCAGCGAACGCAAGGGACCGCTTGTCATGGAGGGTCTCGTGGATGGCCATCGCGCGGTGTGAGTACTTGGCGGCCTGGGCGAACTGCCCTAGCTCCTGGTAGTTGAGGCTGAGGCTGGAATAGACCAGCGAGAGCTGGCGCAGGTCCTGGATGGACGTGCCGATGGCAACTGACTGCTCGTACGCGCGGATCGCGTTCGCAAACTCGTGAGCCTGCGTGTAGGCGTGGCCGAGGATCATGAGGAGTCGCGCCTCCAGCGTGCCCGGGACCGGGCTGAGAGTGCGGCACAGCGCCAGCGCTTCCTCGGCAAGGCTGAGGGCAGCTGGATCACGCATGTTCCCGGCGGCACCGGCCTCGTAACCCATGGCCAGGGCCGCCAGGTGAACGTCCTTCACCTGCATGAAGTAGGCACGTGCCGCAGCAGCCTCGCCGCGAGCGCGAAGAGGGTGTCCCAGCCGCATGTGCGCGAGGGCCAGGTCCACCCTTGCCCGCGCGGCGACACGAGCGTCTGGGGTCGCGGCGATCAGACTTTCCGCGGCGTCCGCCGCGGCGGCCGGCTCTCCGATGGCAAGCAAGCGCTCGATCTCGGCAAGCGCAGATTCGGGATCCAAGCTGATCGCACCTGCGGGGCCGAGAAAGAACTCGAGCGGCTTGTTCGTACGGTCGGCAATCAGGCGCAAGGTCTCGATCGACGGCTTCGCCTTGCCCGTCTCGACGAAGTAGATCGCGGTCCGGCTGATGTCGCTCCGCGCGACCTGGCCCAGGCTGAGACCGCTCTCCAGGCGTGCCTGCTTCACGCTGCCAGGCCGGATCTCGACGCCGCGACGCCTGCCTCGGCGCCGGCCGGGTGCCGGTAGGTGCGTGGAGACCTCTGACACACCGTCAGCTTAACGGACGCCAGACGTCACTTGACAGTCTTTACGGAATTCTCAGCAACAGCCGATGCCGCCGTCAGCTCCGACGGAAATCGCCGTCGCCAGCAGCATCATGGCCGCCAGAAGGACGGAAAAGAACAGCTTGCGCATTCGTGAGATCACCTCCTTTGCCGTGCCGGCGTGGGTTTGGACGGGGAAGAAGCGGTTAGTCGACGAACGAGACCGAAGCCTGAGACCCGGGGTCGCTTTCGCTCGACGCCAGCCCCCAGGCCAGGACGGCCAACTTCCCCCCACCGACGACCGCAACCAGGCCCCCCGCGGCGATGGCCATCGAGGTCAATCCCCCTGAGGCCGCGCCGACCGCGACCAGCGCCGGCAGCAGGGCGAGTGCGACGACTGCGGCCAAGACCGCGAGCGTCGCCAGCGAGCGCGCGAGAGTTGCCGCGGCAACCTCCCCCTCCATCTCCTCCGGGATCTCCGCCGGGATCGCAGTCCTCTCCTTAAGCCGTGCTCCACACCCACGCGGCTGTGCTACAAGTAACTGCCCCGCCATGTTAAATGAAACCGGAGTCCACTTAACGAGGCGCGGGAATTTTTCCGTATCGGGGATCGGGGGGTGAGTAGCCAGGCCTACGCTCGTCGGGTGCAGCAAGTGGCCGTCTTCGCCACCCCGCAACGCCGGCCGCCCCTGGTCGTCACCGGGCTGGGCATCGAGGGGTGGGCGCCTTTCGCCGCCGCGGCGACCGCCGCCGCGGCGCTGTCGATCGTCTTCGTCCTGTGGACCCTGAACCACTGGATCAGCGACGACGCCACCGTTGCGGTCGATGACATCGGCGAGGGGGTCGCCGCACTCATCGCGGCGGCCAGCTGTGGCTTTGCGGCGATCCGCAACCGCGGCCGGGTTCGCATAGCCTGGACGCTGTTTGCCGTCTCCGCGCTGAGCTGGGGCGTCGGCGAGTTCATCTGGTCCTGGTACGAGGTCTTCCAGGGAGTGGAGGTGCCCTACCCTTCGGTGGCCGACGCGGGCTACCTGCTCGCGATCCCCCTGGCGGTCGCCGGGGTGCTTGCGTTCACCTCCGCGCCGACCCGTCTGGCGACGAGGAGCGAGACGGTGCTCGCGGGCTCGATCGTTGCGCTGTCTTTGCTTTTCATCGCCTGGAACCAGGGCCTGGGCAACGTCTACGCGACCTCGTCACAGTCACTCGAGACTCAGCTCATCTCCCTCGCCTACCCGGTCGGCGACATCATCATCGCCACGGTCCTGGTGGTCGCCCTGCGCCGCGCTCGACCGGCTGAGGTCGGGCGCATGCTGCTCCTGCTCGGGGGCCTCGCGTTCGCCGCCATGGCCGACAGCGCCTTTGCGTACATGACCGCGAACGGCACCTACGGCGAGCTGGGCAGCGTCTACGACTCCGGGTGGTTCATCGGCTACCTGATGGTCGCCCTCGCACCGCTGTGGCCCACGCCCTCGTCAAACGTCGAGATCGTCGAAGGCCCTATCGAGCTGTGGCAGCTCGCGCTCCCGTGGGCCGCGGTGCTCGCGGTGGCGGTCACGGTGATCCAGAAGGCGGCCACAGGTCAACCCCTCGATCTGTTCGCGAGCGTGCTCGCAGGTGGTATCGGCATCCTCTTCGTCGCCAACCAGGTCCTGACTCACCGCGACTCGCTCGACCTGCTCGACAAGAGCCACCGAGCCGAGGTGGCCCTTGCCCGGCGCAACGCCCTGCTCGATGAGATCGTCAGCCACGCGCCGCTCGGCATCGCGAGGGTCGGCGTAGACATGAACATCGTCGACGTCAACCCACGGATGGCGACGCTGCTCCGCACCGAGCCTTCCAAGATGATCGGGAACGCGGTCGCCAGCTACCTCCACCCGGACGAGTTCGGTCGGGTGTTCGAGGTCTTTCAGCCGCTCTGGAAGGGCGCCGTCGACACGGTCGAATCCGACAGCCACGCGGTCCGAGCCGACGGGACCGAGGTCTGGCTCCACTGGAGCGCAACCGGCGTCCGCAACGCGGCCGGCCGGATCGACTACTTCCTGGCGATGTACGAAGACAACGACGCGGAGCACGCCGCCAACGAGGCGGCCGCCGCGCACCTCGCCGGCCTCGAACGACTCAACAAGCTGAAGAGCGAGTTCGTGTCCCTCGTCAGCCACGAGTTCAGGACCGCCCTGGTGGGGATCTCCGGCTTCAGCGAGATGATCCGCGACGAGGAGGTGTCGGTCGACGAGGCCAAGGGATACGCAGACGACATCAACAAGGAGTCGGAGCGCCTCAACCGCATGATCAACGATATGCTCGACCTGGACCGGATCGAGGCCGGCCGGCTGACGCTGCACCCACAGGCTGTCGACATCAACGACCTGATCCAGTTCGCAGTGACCAGAGCCCGCGCATCGAGCGAGCGGCACTTCATCGCAAGCTACCTCGACCCCTCCTCGCCGGTCGTGCAGTGCGACCCCGACCGCATCGCGCAGGTCGTCGCCAACCTGCTCAGCAACGCGATCAAATACTCGCCCGAAGGCGGCGACATCGCGGTCACGAGCACCACTCACGACGGCGTGGTCGAGGTCAGCGTTCGCGACCACGGCCTCGGCATCGCGCCGGAGTTCAAGGAGCGGCTCTTCAGCCGCTACGAGCGCTACGAGAAAGCGGGCAACAAGATCCTGGGCACAGGCCTCGGTCTTGCGATCACGAGGCAGATCGTCGAGATGAGCGGCGGCAAGATCTGGGTCGAGAGCGAGCTCGGCCAGGGGTCGGACTTCCGCTTCACGATCCCAGTCGGCGCCGCCAAGAGCTGATGTCGAAGGTCCTGATCGTCGACGACGACGCGACGGAGGTGGAGCTGCTCAGGGCCTTCCTCGACGGCGAGGTCGACGAGGTCAGCAGCCTCACCGACCCACGCCTCGTCGAAGAGGTCTTCGCGGCGTTCCAGCCGGACGTCGTGGTCCTCGACCTCCACATGCCCGGGGCGGACGGGCTCGAGGTCTTGCGCCGGCTCCGGAGCGCGCGTCACAGCCTCGGCTTCCTGCCGGTGATCGTGCTGACGGGCGACGACAGCCACGTGGCACGCAACTCGGCGCTCATCCTCGGCGCGGACGAGTTCTTGACCAAGCCGGTCGACCGGCCGGAGCTGGTCTTGCGTGTTCGCAACCTGCTGCACACCCGCGAGCTCTACGTGGCCGCTCGCGAGGGTCGCGCAGGCTAGGCGTGCTCCAGATAAGGGCGGATCATCGCCGCGAGATCTTCGAGCTTGCGTAGAGCGGGATCGCGGCCGTCGGGCGGCACGTAGTAGATGCAGCGGTCGATGCCGGCCCTGGCGAGCCGCTCGATCTCATCCGCCGAAACCTTCGGATAGTACGTGACCGGGATTCTCTCCCGGCCGGCCTCCCTGGCCAGGCGCTGAAGGTCCGGGAGCCGCTCCACCACCTCACCGCGGTTCGGCATCCAGCCGTCGGCGTAGCGCACGACGCGCTCGAGGATCTTCGACCCGCTGCCTCCGAGGATGACCGGGGGATGCGGCTTCTGGACCGGCTTCGGCCAGCTCCACATCGGCCCGAAATCGACCATCTCGCCGTGGTACTCGGCCACCTCGTCAGCCCAGATCGCCTTGATGGCCTCGGTCCTTTCGCGCAACAGCTTCCAGCGCGAGCTGAACTCGGTTCCGTGGTCGGCCATCTCCTCGCGGTTCCACCCGCCACCGATGCCGAAGATGAAGCGCCCGTTGGAGACCAGGTCGACGCTTGCAGCTTCCCTGGCGGTGTGAATCGGGTCGCGCTCGACGAGGAGGCAGATTCCGGTGCCGACCCGGATCGTCTTGCTCGCAAGCGCGGCGGCGGTCAGCGCCACGAACGGGTCCATCGTGTGCCAGTAGTGCTTGGGCAGCTCGCCGCCGGCGGGCCACGGCGTCTGGCGGCTGGTCGGGATGTGAGAATGCTCGGCGACCCATAGCGACTCGAAGCCAAGCTGCTCAGCCGCGGGCGCGAGCTCGGTCATCGAGATCGCATAGTCCGTGGGGAAGATCGCGACGCCGAACTTCACCTCCTCAGGCTAGAGCGAGGGGCGTCCTCCGCGCGAAATCGAGCGCCCCGAACAGGGCATCGACGGCACGCGCGTCCAGTCGCGAGCGGGCCTCTAGCGCGAGCACGCGCCGCGCCTCCGCATCAGAGCACGCATTTCGATACGGGCGGTCCGACGTCAGCGCGTCGTACGTGTCCGCGACCGCGACGATGCGAGCCTCGACCGGGATCGCCTCGGCTTTGAGCCCGTAGGGATAGCCGCTCCCGTCGAGACGCTCGTGGTGATAGAGCACCGCCAGGACCTCACGACTCGACTGACCGGCCCGGTCGAGGAGGGTCAGTCCCATCTCCGGGTGGGTGCGCATCAGCTGCCACTCGCTCTCGCTGAGAGGTGCGTGCTTGGTGAGGACCGCATCGGGGATGCCGAGCTTGCCGATATCGTGCATCAGGCCGGCGCGCGCCAGGATGCGAAGCTCGGCGGCGCTCATGGACATCTGGCGCCCGATGTGGACGCAGAGGCGGGCGACGCACAGGTTGTGCGCGCGGGCTTCGCGATCCTTGACCCCGAGGCCCAGGGCGACGACCGCGTCGAACCAACCCCGTATCTGCAGCTGCACCGGCGGATGTACAGACAATCGAGCTCCTCCTCGAAAGCTGCGCTTGTTACAGGACGTTCAGAACCTCAACGGTCGGGTGCCGGTTTCGGGTCCCCAGGCCGGCGGCCACTTTTCGTAGCCGAATTCCACGTCATACGCTGTTGGCGGATTGAGCCAGCTCCCGAGCACCGCGGTCGGACAGGTCTCCGCGGACGGCCAGTTCCGATGGGACGGCACGCAGTGGGTGCCCATCCCCCGCGGCACCAGGGAGCCGACCTCGTGGACCAGGCCGATGCAGCTCACGGCCGCCGGACTGTTCGTCGCCGAAGCTGTCTATTCGGTGATCGTCTCGCTGATCTACATCAACCCGACGACCATGCGCCAGGCCATGGAGGCGCAGGGGACGAGCATCCCGCAGGGAACCGACGCGGAGACGGTGATCAACATCTCGGTGGCCGTCGCCCTCGCATTCGTGATCGGGATCGCCGTCTGCGAGCTGGTGGCCGCGGTCGGCAGCTACCTCGGCTGGCGCTGGATGTTCTGGGTCGCGCTGGTGCTGTTCGGTCTCGGGGCCATCGGTGCGCTGACCAACATCGGGACATTGATGCGACCCGAGACGTCGCCTGTCCCACTGTGGGGCGTGGCCATCAGCGAGCTGTTCGCGATTGTGAGCCTCGCGCTGTTCGTGTGGATGCTCATCGCGGTCATCAGGTTCGGCCCCTGGGCCATGAAGCGACCCGGGGCTTAGGGTTCAGAGAACTCCAGGCACCGAGTCCCGGTCAGGTCGACCCAGAAGCGTCCGCGTCCGCGCACGATCCGCATCAACACCTGCTCGCAGTCGGGGCAGCGGACGACCGTACCCGGCGCGTGCACGTAGACCTGCACTCGGCCCACCTCGTTGATCGCCCCGCACGACGCGCACGTGCCGCGGGCATTCGTCATCTCGATGGTGAAGATCTCGCGCAGCAACCCGCCGATCGCATTTCCGTCGAGTCGCATCTCCTCGACCGTCATCTCAACCTCCTGTGGCACCGAATCTCTCGGTCTTGATCCAGCCGGCGGGATAGTCCATGGCGACCAGGAGCGAGGCGGCCGCCTCCACGAACGACGTCGGGCCGCAGATGAAGACAGCCGGGGTCTGCTCCTTTGGCCACGCGACTTCCGCGATCATCCCCGCGTCGATCCTCCTCGTGTAGCCGGCCCAGCCCGCAGGCTGGTCGCGGGTGAGCGTGTGGTGCACGGTCAGCCCGTCGCCGGCGGAACCGAGACGGTCGAGCTCGGCTCGGTAGATGATGTCGCTCAGCGTCCGCGACGAGTAGAGGAGCCGCGCCGGCGTCTTCGCCTTCGCCGCTGCGCGGTGACGCAGCATCGCCATCAGGGGCACGACCCCCGAGCCGCCGCCGATGAGAAGCAACGGCTGAGCCTCGGTCGCGCGCCAGACGAAGAAGCCGCCGATCGGGCCGCGCAGCTCGAGCTTGTCGCCTACCCGCAGCTCACCCGCCAGATAGGGCGAGACCTCGCCGTCGTCGAGCCGCTCGACCGTGAGCGCCAGGCGCTGTTCCTCGGGCGCCGAGGCGATGGAGTAGCTGCGCTCCGCCTGGTAGCCGTCCTCAGCCGTCAGGCGGACGTCGACGTGCTGGCCGGCGAGGTGGCCGGGCCAGTCGGGAATCTCGAAGTAGAGGCTGGCGACGCGGGGCGTTTCCTGGACGAGCTCGACCAGCTCGCCCAATTGCCACCCTAGTCGCCCCAGTACCGCTGCTCGAGCCAAGGGTCCCCGCGGAGGTGGTAGCCGTTGCTCTCCCAGAAGCCCGGATGCTCGTCCTTCTCCAGCCGGATGCCGCGCACCCACTTCGCGCTCTTCCAGAAGTAGAGGTGCGGCACGAGGAACCTCACCGGGCCGCCGTGCTCTGGATGCAGAGGCCGGCCGTCGAACTCGTAGGCGACCCAGGCCTTGCCGCCCGTGATGTCGTCCAGTGCGAGGTTGGTCGTGTACCCGCCCTCGGAGAAGACCGTTGTGAACTCGGCGGCGGTGTCCACGCCTTCCATCAGGGTGTCGACCGACACTCCTTTCCAGGTCGTGTCGAGCTTTGACCACTTGGTGACGCAGTGAATGTCCTTGGTCACCGTCTCCGAGGGCAGCGCGAGGAACTCCCTCCAGCTCCATCGCTTCGGCTCGTCGATCTCGCCTTCGATGGTGAAGGTCCACTGGTCGAGATTGACGCGCGGCGTCGGTCCGGCCGACAGCACTGGAAAGTCGGTGACCACGTACTGGCCCGGCGGAACGCGCGAGCCGGCGGTGGTGTCGCGCCGCTTGCCTTTGAACCCGCGCGAGACGAACGCCACAGACGAATTGTGACCAGATCGTCGATCAGAACGAGATCCTGGTCAGGCGCCACAGCCGGCCTGGCGGGTACAGCGGATCGGCGGTGACCAGCGGCACGTCGAGGTCGTAGTCGCCGAGGACGACATGCTCCGTGCCCGCCTGGCTATGCGAGGGCAGGGGCTTGTCGATCACGATCGGATGCGCGAGGAGCTGCTGGCGAAGCACCATGCCCGGCCATTCCACGAGGTCGACATCGGCGGCCGAAACGAGGTCTGACTCGTTGCCCCAGGGAGTCCTGTAGGTGGCCACGGAGTCGTTGCGAGAGATGACGCGGCGCACGTGCACCGCCTGCGCGACGGCGCTGATCAGGCCCTTTGCAGCGTCGAACGCCGTGGCCAGCGTCGGCTGGCCCATCACGCAGCCGTAGAGCATGATCTCGTGACCGTCGACGGTCACCTCCGCCGCAAAGAGAAAGTTGGCCCCCGTGTTCAGGCCCGACCCGGTCTTGATGCCGACGATCCCGTTCTGCCCCAGGATGGCGTCCACGTTGTAGACCCGTCCCGCGACCGGCAGGTCGACCTGTGGCATGGCGACTGTCTCCGCAAAGACCGGGTCCCTCATCGCTGCCATGCCGAGGATGAGGAGGTCGGTGGGCGTGCTCACGCTCGCCGGCAAGGCGCCGCTGACATCGGCGAACGTCGTGTGGGTCATGTGGAGAGCGGCCGCGCGCGCGTTCATCTTCGCCACGAACGCGTCGACCGAGCCCGCGTCCCAGCGCGCCGCGGTCTCCGCGAAGTTGTTGGCCGACGGGATCAGCATCCCCTGCAGCAGCTGCAGCTCCGTCAGCTGCTCCCCCACCGCCACCTGCACCACCGACTGCCCGGCTCGGAGGTCCGCTTCGTACGACTGCACGTCGCGGTCGGACATCGTGATCGCGGGACCGGTCTCGCCTTTCTTCAGTGGCTTGTCGGTCAGAAGCACCAGGGCTGTCATCACCTTGGCCACGCTGGCGGCGGGGATCGCCTGCTCGTTGCCGGAGCTGGCGACGAAGCCGAGCCCTGACACGCCGACTGCGGCGGAACCTCGCGCCGGCCAGGGAAGGACGGGTGGCGTGCCGGGGATCACGTCCGTGGCGCGAAGCAGGTGAATCGGCGCGACCGCCGGTATCGGCCGCAGGTAATTGATCGCCCCCACCCCGGCCACGACCAGGACCAGCGCGACCCCCACGCGCACCCGCATCGCGGAAAACCTTAGTCGACCCCTCGCAGCCGGAGCAGGTTGGCCACCGGAAGCAGCAGGCCGCCCTGGATGACGAGAGACAGCACCACCATCCCGTAGGCCAGCAGAGGAACGAGCGGGTTGACCCCAGGCACGGCGGCCACCGACAGCGCCAGGGCGACAGACAGCGCGCCGCGGAGCCCGCCCCACAGCGTCATGTGGCGCCAGCGCCATGGGATCGAGCGCCTGCGTGGATCAGCAAGGCCGAGCAGGGCGTAGACCGGGATAACGCGCGCGGCGAACATGATCACGTAGGCCAGCAGGACAAGACCCGCAACCGCCAGCAGGCTCCGGGTCGGCAGGGCGAGGCCCACCATCAGGAACAGACACGCGTTCAGGACGAAGGCGAGCAGCGCCCAGAACCCGTGCAGCTGCGTACCCTGCAGCCGCCCGGTGCGGCTTCCGTATCGCGCCATGACGAGTCCTGCGCACACGACGGCGACCACACCAGACGCGTGGATGACGTCGGCGGCGAGGTACGACCCGTAGGCGAGGACGAGCGTGATCAGGATCTCGAGCTCGGCCTCCCGGACCAGGCGGAGGAACATCACGGCGGCGGCGCCGGCCGCCAGGCCGATCGCGACCCCGAGGCCCGTCACGTAGAAGAAGCGGAGGGTGGCGTCGACCAGGGACGGATGCCCGGTCAGCATGGTGCCGAGAACCGCCGCGAAGACGGCGACCCCGGTGCCGTCGTTGAAGAGGCTCTCGCCGTCCAGGATCGCCTCCAGGCCGCGCGGCGCGCGGACCTGTCGCAGCAGGTTGACGACCGCGATGGGGTCGGTGGCCGCGACGATCGACCCCAGCAAGAACCCGCCGGCCCAGTCGAGGCCAAGCCCGTAGTGGGCAAGCGCGCCGATCAACAGGACCGTCAGAAAGACCCCCACCGTGGCGAGCAGGCTGATCGGCACCACGCGGCGCCACAGCTCGTTGAGGTCGAGCGACAGCGCGGCCTCGAAGACCAGGCCAGGCACGAAGGCGAGGAGGATCAGGTCGGGGCCGATCGGCGGCAGACGCAATCCGGGGATCAGGCCGATGAGGATTCCGCCCACCGCGAGCAGGACTGGATAAGGCATGGTCGGCGTGGTCCTCGACAGCAGCCGCAACGCCGTCGCGGCAGCGCCCAGGACGATCAGGAAGAAGAGAAAGCTCTGCGCGGTGCTCACGGGTAGGCGTCGACCTCCTGCCGACCAGCCTTCCCGGCACACCACTGAGTTGGCGCGGCGCGCGTCCGCCGGGGAATTGTAGTTTGGGGAACGGCCTATCTTGCTCAGTCAGTGAAGGCGCTGGTCAAAGCACACAAGGAGCCGGGACTGTGGCTGGAAGACGTCCCGCAGCCGAAGCCGGGGCCGGGCGAGGTCCTGATCCGCGTCCTCCGGACCGGCATTTGCGGCACGGACCTGCACATCGACGCCTGGAACGAGTGGGCGCAGCACACCATCAAGCCGGGCCTCGTCGTCGGGCACGAGTTCGTCGGCGAGGTTGCCAAGCTCGGCCAGGGCGTCGAGCACCTGTACCCGGGCGAGATCGTCGGCGCCGAAGGCCACATCGTCTGCGGCGTCTGCCGGAACTGCATGGCAGGACGCCGCTGGCTGTGCGCGAACACCGTCGGCATCGGGGTCCAGCGCGACGGCGCATTCGCCGAGTACATCGTCATGCCCGCGGGCAACGTGTGGCCGCACGACCACGACATCGACCTCGACGTGGCGTCGATCTTCGACCCGTTCGGCAACGCCGTCCACACCGCGACACAGTTCCGAGTCGTCGCCGAGGACGTGCTGATCACGGGCGCCGGCCCGATCGGCCTGATGGCCGCGATCGTCGCCCGCCACAACGGCGCGCGGTTCATCGTCGTGACCGACGTGAGCGACTACCGCCTCGAGCTGGCGCGGAAGATCGGAATCACGATGGCCGTCGACGTGCGCACGACGAAACTTCGCGAGGTCCAGCAGAAGCTCGGCATGAAGGAGGGCTTCGACGTCGGCTTCGAGATGTCGGGCGTGCCCAGCGCCATGCGGGAGATGATCGACAACATGGCGCACGGCGGGCGGATCGCGGTCCTCGGCCTCCCCGACCACGAGTTCGCCATCGACTGGTCGCAGGTCGTGTTCAAGATGCTCACGGTCCGGGGCGTCTACGGCCGGCAGATCTTCGAGACCTGGTACCAGATGTCGGTGTTCGTGCAGAGCGGGCTTGACATCTCGCCCGTGATCACGCATCGCTTCCCCTACCAGGAGTTCCAGGAGGCGTTCCAGGTCGGTCACTCGGGTCAGTGCGGAAAGATCGTTCTCGATTGGAGTTCCTGATGTTCGAACGAATGCGGTCCCACCTCAACCAGCAGCTCGAAGAGATCCGCAGCGCGGGGCTCGAGAAACCGGAGCGGGTGATCAGCAGCCCGCAGGGCTCCACGGTCGCGGTACTGGAGCGGGAAGTGCTCAACCTCTGTGCCAACAACTACCTGGGCCTGGCTGACCATCCCGAGGTCATCGCCGCGGCCAAGGAGGCGCTCGACCGTTGGGGCTATGGCATGGCGTCGGTGCGGTTCATCTGCGGCACGCAGGAGGTGCACAAGGAGCTCGAGGCCGCGCTGACCGAGTTCCTTGGCACCGAGGACACGATTCTGTACTCGTCGTGTTTCGACGCCAACGGCGGGATCTTCGAGGCGTTGCTCGACGAGCGCGACGCGGTGATCTCCGACGCGCTCAACCACGCCAGCATCATCGACGGCATCCGCCTGTGCAAGGCCAGGCGCTACCGCTACGCCAACCGCGACATGGCCGACCTCGATAAGCAGCTCCAGGAGAGCGCCGACGCACGATTCAGGCTCGTCGTCACTGACGGCGTCTTTTCGATGGACGGCTACATGGCGCCACTAACCGAGATCTGCGAGCTCGCGGACCGCCACGACGCGATGGTGATGGTCGACGACTCGCACGCCGTGGGTTTCGTCGGCGCCAACGGCCGCGGGACGCACGAGCACCACGGCGTGATGGGGCGCATCGACGCCATCACGGGCACGCTCGGGAAGGCGCTCGGAGGGGCCAGCGGCGGCTACGTCTCGGGGCGCAAGGAGCTGGTGGCGATGCTGCGCCAGCGCTCGCGGCCCTACCTCTTCTCGAACTCGGTCGCCCCTCCGATCGTGGCGGCGAGCCTGAAGGTGCTCGAGCTCATGGGCAGCGCCAAGGAACTGCGCGAGCGCCTGACCGCGAACACGAAGCTCTTCCGGGAGCGCATGACCGAGGAGGAGTTCGACATCCTGCCCGGCGAGCACCCGATCGTCCCCGTGATGGTCGGCGACGCCGCTTTGGCCGGCCGAATGGCGGCCGCCATGCTCGAGAGAGGCGTCTACGTGGTCGGGTTCTCGTACCCGGTGGTGCCCCAGGGCAAGGCCCGGATTCGGACCCAGGTCTCGGCCGCCCACTCAAGCGACGACCTGGAGCGGGCCGTGAAGGCGTTCGTCGAGACCCGGAGACAAGTGGCACAGTAGGCGGACCCCGAAAAGCGTTTTCGGGATACATGAGCGAGCACGAGCAGACGCTGGCCCAGCTGGGGGACCTGCTGTCCAGGGTGGCGCGGCCGCACCGGTGCGACGACGTGCTGCCGGTCGACGTCCAGGCGATGCTGTGGCAGCTGGGCTTTCCGTGCACCGAGCTCACCTCGCGCGAGGAAGTGATTGCCCGGCTCTGGGCCAGGAAGCGAAGCCTGCTGACCGCCATGGAGCCGGGATGGGGCGGTCCAGGAATCACGCCACCCACCGCGGCATAGCGAGCCTTTCGGCGGGCGCGGTGGCCGAAGCCGCCGCCAAGGCCAGTCTGGTCTACACCACCGACGACGAGCCAGGCATCCGCCGCGTGCGCAAGGGCAAGGGATTCCGGTACACCGGTCCCGACGGTGAGCCGGTCGGCGAGCCAGCCGTCCTCGACCGCATCCGCTCCCTGGTCATCCCGCCGGCGTGGGAGGGCGTGTGGATCACCACCCACCCGCGCGGCCACCTGCAGGCGACGGGCCGGGACGCGCGCGGGCGCAAGCAGCATCGCTACCACCCGCGCTGGCGCGAGGTCCGAGACGCCGACAAGTTCGACCGCATGTCAGCGTTCGGCAAGGTCCTGCCCCGGATCCGCAGCCGCGTCGCCCGCGACCTGAGACGCCGGGGCCTGCCCAAGGAGAAGGTCGTGGCCACCATCGTTCGCCTGCTGGAGACCACCTTCCTGCGCGTGGGCAACGAGGAGTACGCCAGGGAGAACAACTCGTTTGGTCTGACCACGCTGCGCGACCGGCACGTGAAGGTCAGCGGCGCCACCGTCCGCTTTCTCTTCCAGGGCAAGAGCGGAGTCGAGGTGTCCACGGATGTCACCAGCCGGCGCGTGGCCCGGGTGATCAAGCGCTGCGAGGAGCTGCCGGGCCAGCACCTCTTCCAGTACATCGACGAAGGCGGCGAGCGCCACACCGTCACGTCCGACGACGTGAACGAGTACCTGCGACAGACCACGGGTGAGGACTTCACGGCAAAAGATTTCCGGACGTGGGCGGGCACCGTGCTGGCCGCCCGTGCGCTGCGGGAGGCTGCCGGCTTCGAGTCGGAGACGGAGTCGAAAAGGAAGGTGGTCGCCGCCATCGACGACGTGGCCCGCAGGCTCGGCCACACACGGGCCGTCTGCCGGCGCTCGTACGTCCACCCAGCCGTCATCGAGACCTACCTGGACGGCAACCTCGAGGCCGTGCTTGGCGTCGCGACGGGCCGCATGCAGCGACGGTTGAGCGCCGACGAAGTCGCGGTGCTTTCGCTGCTCCGGCGCAAGGCGCGCACCACGGGGCTGGCCGCCTAGCCCCAAAGGCCTCTAGTCGGTCCTCACCTCGGCGCCGTCCTGCGCCCACCGCGTGTGGTACGCGCCTTCGCGGTCGACGCGGTGATACGTGTGCGAGCCGAAGTAGTCGCGCAGCCCCTGGATGAGGTTGGCCGGCCCCCGCGCGCGGCGGTAGCCGTCGTGGTACGCGAGCGACGAGGCGAAGGCGGGGATCGGGATGCCCTGGTCGACCGCGCTCTTGACCACCCGGCGCCAGGCGGGCTGCGCGTCCGCGAGCGCCTGCTGGAAGAAGGGCGCGAGCATGAGGCTCGGCAGGTCGGGCGCCTCTTCGTACGCCTCCTTGATCCTGTCCAGGAACTTGGCCCGGATGATGCACCCGCCGCGCCAGATGGTCGCCAGCGCGGCCAGGTCGAGGCCCCAGCGGTATTCGGCGGACCCTGCGGCGAGGTGTTCGAAGCCCTGCGCGTAGGCGACGATCTTGGACGCGTACAGGGCGTGCTCGATGTCCTCGATGAGCCCGCCCTGGACGTCGCCGGGGGCCGGACCAACCAGGATGCCCGAGGCGCGAACTCGCTGCGCCTTCTGACTCGACAGCATGCGCGCGAACACGGCCTCGGTGATCCCGGTCAGCGGCACCCCGAGCTCGAGCGCCGACTGGCTGGTCCAGCGGCCCGTGCCCTTCTGCTCGGCCTCGTCCTCGATCGCGTCGACCAGCGCGTTGCCTGCTCCGTCGTCGTGCTTGCCGAGCACGTGTGAGGTGATCTCGACCAGATACGACTGGAGCCGCCCCTCGTTCCATCCGCGAAACACCGAGGCCAGCTCGTCCGCGGACAGGCCAAGTGCGTGGCGAAGGAGGTCGTAGGTCTCGGCGATGAGCTGGATGTCGGCGTACTCGATGCCGTTGTGGACCATCTTCACGAAGTGGCCGGCTCCGTCGGGGCCGATGTAGGTGCAGCAGGGCACGCCCTCGACCCTGGCCGCGATCGCGGTGAACATCTCCTCGATCCGCGTGTACGACTGGCGCGAGCCGCCGGGCATCAGGCTGGGTCCGTGGAGGGCGCCTTCCTCCCCACCCGAGACTCCGGAGCCGATGAAACCGAGGCCGACCTTCTCGACGGCGGCGGCGCGGCGCTGCGTGTCCTGGAAGAAGGAGTTGCCGCCGTCGATGATCGTGTCGCCTTTCTCGAGTGTTTTCAGGAGCGCGTCGATCACGTCGTCGACGGGCCGGCCGGCGTTCACGAGCACTGATACCGCGCGAGGCGCTTTCAGTGCGCGCGCCAGATCTTCGAAAGTCCTGACGGGTGTGAAGTCGCCCTCTTTGCCGTGATCGGCGATGAACTGTTCGGTGCGACTGTAGGTCCTGTTGTAGACGACCACGTGGACGCCGTGCGCGGCCAGGTTGCGCGCCAACCCTCCGCCGATGGTGCCCAGTCCGACCACCCCCATCTCCTTCGCGGGCATCCTCAAACCTTACTCACCGCAGGCGATCACCAGTAGTTGGCCGCTCGCCAGGCGTTTCCACGTGAGGCTCCAGCCCGGAATGAAGCATGGAGATCGATAGCCGGCTGATCGGGAAGAGCGAGTCGCGGGAGCGACTGCTCGACCGCGTGGTTCGCGGCTGGGGCTGGGTCGACCCCGTGGCCGAGGCCGTCCAGAAGGCCGTGGGTGCCTTCTACGGCGCCCTGGGCGCGCCCGGCAGGGTGCTGAAGAACCTGATGCACGGGACGACGCTGCTGGGGCATCCGCTCCATCCCGCCTTGACCGACGTGCCGATCGGAGCCTGGACCGTGGGAGTGCTTGCGGACTGGCTCTACGTGACGACCGGCAGCGTGCCCGCCGTGGCCGGCGACCTCGCCCTGGCGATCGGCCTTGCCGCCGCGATCTTCGCCGCGCTAGCCGGGCTCACCGACCACCACGACACGAGCGGCTTCGAGCGCCGGACCGCCACTGTGCACGGGCTGACCATGACGTCGGTCGTGATCGTCGAAGCCATTTCGGGGGTCATGCGGCGCACGCCCGAGCTGCGCCTGTCCGCGATCGTGCTCGCGAGCCTGGCCTACCTGCTGGCGCTCCTGGGTGCGTACATCGGCGGCCACCTCACGTTTGGCTCAGGCACGGGGATCAATCACAACGCTTTCGCGGACGGACCTGCGCAATACGTGAAGGTCGGAACCAGGGACGACTTTCCCGAGGGCGAGATGCGGCGAGTGATGGCGGACGGTCTGCCCGTCGTGGTCCGGCGGCGCAAGGGCTTGCTGCAGGCGATGGGCGCCGTGTGCGCTCATGCCGGCGGACCACTCGAGAAGGGAAAGGTCGACGGGGACGTGGTCACGTGCCCGTGGCACTACTCGAGGTTTCGGTTCAGCGACGGGAAGGTGGTCGGCGGGCCGGCGACGTTCGACCAGCCGTCACTGCTGGTGCGAGAACGAGGCGGGATCGTCGAGGTGAAGCTCGCCCACCCGCTGGACTGAGTCGCGGATTTCCAGCGTCCGCGGGAAAACTAGCCGGCGGTCACCTCGGCGGCGTTGTTCTCCGTCTCCACGACCCGCACCTTCAGCAGGCGCGCCGGTTTGAGATGCGGCTCCAGCTGCCCAAACGCGGCGAGCGCCAGGTTCTCGGCGGTCGGAATCACGCCGCGCAGGAACTCGACGTCGCGATTAAGGTGTCTATGGTCGACCGCGTCGATGAACTGCCGGCGCAAGACCGTGTCGACCTCCTTCAGGTTCACGACCATCCCAGTCTGCGGGTCCAGCTTGCCGCCCACCGTGACCTCGATCACGTAGTTGTGCCCGTGGTCCGTCACGCAAGCACCGAACACCTCGCGGTTCTTCTCGTCGCTCCAGTCGTCGCGACAGAGAATGTGCGCGGCGGCGAACGTCGCCCTCCGAGTGATGCGAACTTCGGTCATGGCTCCATTCGCAAATTAGCACCCGTCAGCGGTGCAGATTCAGTGGACGCGAGCCACACGATGACCCGCGCCACGTCGACAGGCGACAGCGCCGGGCCTTCGACGCCGGCGATGCGCAACATCTCGGTGTCGACCGCGCCCGGGCTGACGGCGTTGACGCGGATGCCGAATTCACGGCCTTCGACTGCGAGCGCCTCCGTCAAACCCGCCAGGCCGGACTTCGCCGCGACGTAGGCGGACATGCGCGGAAACTTCTCCGCGCCCGCGACGCCCGACATGCTGGACACGATGACGATCGAGCCTCCGCGGCGGCGCATCAGACGAAATGCCTCGCGGGCGCACAGAAACGCGCCACGGAGGCTCGCGCCGAGCTGCTCGTCCCATTCCTGCGCGGTCACGTCGACGAATGAGCGCTTGACCAGCACCGCGGCGCAGTGGATCAAGGCGTCGAGAGACTCCAGGGCTGCGAACGTCCGGGTCACCTGCGCCTCGTCCGACACATCGCAACCTTCGCGGCGACTGAGGGAAGTCACCTGCCATCGCCTGGCCCGCAGCTCCTTCACCACCTCGCTGCCGACGCCGCCCGAGCCGCCGGTCACGACGGCAGCCGGCGTCATTCGGCGAGACGCCCCAGCGCCGCCTCGTAGCGATCCAGGGCCGCGTCGAGGCCCAGGCGACGCAGGCCGCTCGCGCGCACGGAGCCGCGGTCGAGGTGCAGGCATCGCTCGATCGCCACGCCGAGCCCTGGAATATCGTCCGGCTCGGCGAGAATGCCGCTCACGCCCTCCTCTACCACCTCCGGCAACGCGCCGCGGCGGTAGCCCGCGACCGGGCATCCCGCCAGCTGGGCCTCGGCAGCGACCATGCCGAACGGCTCCTCCCAGCGGACTGCGCACACCGTGACGGCCGAGCTCGCCATCACGCGGCGAAGCTCGTCGCGCTCGAGCGCGCCCAGGACCTCGACGCCGCGCAGGTCCACGGCATAAGCCGGATCGTAGTGCGCCCCCGCGACCCGTACCGGGACGCCGGCTGCGCGTGCTCCCTGGATCGCGTGCTCGATCCCCTTCTCGGGCGAGATGCGTCCCGCGATCAGCGCGGACCGAGTGGGTGTCGCGTCGACGGCGAGGTCGGCGACCCCGTTCGGTAAGACCTGCCCGACGTCGACTCCGGCCTCCCGCCATCCGGCCTGGCAGGAGCGGGAGACAGTCGCCAAACGCTCGGGCGGCAACCGCTTCGTCGCCCCAACGACAGCACCGACGATCGGCGGCAGGTGGAGCGTGTGGAGCACGGGCAAGCGCGCCGCCAACTCGAAAGCGGGTGCGTCGAAGGCGTGCTGGCTGACGGCGTCGACCTCCATCGAGGCGATCGCGCGAAACATCCTTTCCAGGGCCGCTGCCACACCCGGGGCCGCCGGAGGCTCGGGGCCGCCCGGCATGACGAGGGCCCGCGTCGCGTCTGGGGGCGCGGGCACCGTGACCAGCCGCACACCGTCGACGTCCGATCCTTCGCTGCAGTGAAGAGTGACCTCGTGGCCTCGCAGCGTGAGGCCGCGGGCGAGGTCACAGATGAGGGCCTGTGCCCCACCGAGCTGCGCCGGGCGCAGCGGACTGACCGGTGACGCGACTACCGCGATCCTCACAGCTCGAGCCCTAGTCTGATCAAGGGTCTCAGGTGGAATTCGAAGAGGCGATCGCCACCGCGCCGCCCGGCTGGAGGCATTTCAGGGTCGAGGACATCGCGCGCCTGCCATCCGCCGTGCGCCAACACGAGCTGGCGCGAGTGCCCGCGGGCGAGGATGGCGAGCGGCTGCTGCGCGGGCTGTTCTGGACACTTGTCTACCACCTGGAGCCGGAAAGGTGGGATGAGCTGGCGCGTTTCGAGCCCATCCACCCCGATCTCATCGAAGCACTGCCGGCGCGTGTGGACACGGCTCTCGACGTGGGCGCGGGAAGCGGCCGCTTCACTCAACACCTTGCCCGGCGCGCCCGCCAGACCGTGGCCGTGGAGCCGGCGGCCGGCCTCCGCGTGCTCCTGCGGGAGCGACTGCCGGGCGTTCGGGCCATCGGTGGGTGGGCAGAACACCTCCCGCTCCGTGACCAGTGCGCGCAGCTCACAGCGGCGTGCGGCGCGTTTGGGCCAGATCCGGTCGTGCTCGGCGAGCTTCGGCGCGTGACCGCACCGGGCGGGCTCATCGCCCTGGTCAGCCCCCAGCAGCCGGAATGGTTCGCCGACCACGGGTGGCGACGCGTCTCGGTGCCGCCGATCGAGGCTCCCGCGCACCCTCGGTGGATCGATGACTTCTTCGGTCCGCCCGACCCACCGCATGAGCTGGTGATGCTGCGGGTCTAAG
Source organism: Candidatus Dormiibacterota bacterium (assembly GCA_036395015.1). Taxonomy (GTDB): domain Bacteria; phylum Chloroflexota; class Dormibacteria; order Dormibacterales; family Dormibacteraceae; genus 40CM-4-65-16. The sequence continues at coordinate 52,870 of DASWDZ010000037.1, forward strand.
CGGGCGTCGCGGAGGCGGGCTCGGCCTCGCCTTCTTCCGCCGGGCTTACGGCACGGTTGCGGATGCCCACGGCATTGACGATCGCACCCACAAGGAGCAACCCGGCACCGATCAGCATCGCAAGATGAAACGAGCCGGTCGACGCTTCACGCACCACCGCGACGAGACTTTCAACCGGCGGCGTGTTCAGCGGGCTGACATCGTTGCGAAAGCTCTCGTCGTTCACCGGGAGCCCGCGCGTCGCCAGGAAGCTGTAGAACGTCGCGGTGAGGAAGACGAAGATCAGAGCCCCGGCGAGCTGTGGACCGACACGTGAGATCGCGTTGTTGATCGCCGAGCCGAGGCCCGAGTGTCGCACCGGGACTGACGTCATCAAGGCAGTCGTCAGCGGGGCGACCATGATCATGATCCCGATCCCGAAGATCACGTTGCCAGGCAGGAAATCGATGAGATACGACAGCGGCGGAACGTAGGTGCTCGGATTGTTCGGCTCCAATTTCCATGGCGCGCTCGACGAAGGCACACGCGCAAACCACAGGACGCCGAGGGCCATGATCAGCGGCCCCACCGCCATGAAGATGCGGGGGCCGTACCTGGCGGCCAGGCTTCCGAATCGCGGCGAGAAGAGGATCAAAAAGATGGAACCGGGGATGCCCGCGGCACCGGCCGCGGCTGCCGTGTAGCCGAGCGTGCCCTGCTGGAACAAGCCCAGGTAGTAGAACGTCACGTACAGCGAGCCGTAGATCACCAGCGTCGAGATGTTCGTGACTGTGAAGTTGCGAGAGCGAAACAGCTCGAGTGGAATCAGCGGATGCTTTGCGGTCCGCATCCAGAATGGAAGCGCCGCGGTCGCCACCACGCCCAGCGCAAGGATGACGTAGCCCAGGGGGTCCTGCCACGCGCGCTGCTGGCCGTAGATCACGCCGAACGCCAGGCCGCCTACAGCGAGCGCAACGACCGCGGCCCCGATCCAATCGAACGATCGCGTCGCGTGCTCATCGCGGCTCTCCGGGACGTGCACCCACGTCGCCCACGCAGCCAGCGCAACCAGCGGCACGTTGATGAAGAAGGCGGCGCGCCAGGAGATCGTGTCCACGAGCACGCCTCCAACCACCGGGCCGAGGATCGTCGTCGCGCCGGAAGCGCCCGCCCAGAGGCCAAAGGCCCTCCCCTGCTCCTCGCCCGAGAAGTTGGCCGTGATGAGAGCCAGCGACCCGGGCACGAGCAGCGCACCGGTGGCGCCCTGGAGAACACGGAACAGGACCAGCAGCTCCATGTTGGGCGCAAACCCGCACAGGACGGACGTCACGCCGAACCCGAGCAGGCCCAGCAGGAAGGTTCGCTGCCGGCCGTAGAAATCGTTGACGGCACCGGCAAGGATCAGCAAGGCGCTCAACGTCAAGAGGTAAGCGTTGTAGACGTACGATTGGCCCTCGAGCACGCCGAGGAACAGGCGGGGCAGGTCGCGGCCGATCCGCGGCAGCGCGACGTTGACCACGGTCGAGTCGAGAAAGACGATCCCCGAGCCGAGCACCGCCGCGCCCAGGATCCAGCGCTTGGTGCTCATACCCTGTCAGAAATCGCGGCGGCCCAAAAAGTGTTCCAGCACGAATGGACGCGACGCTTCGTAGAGGGCGATGCGGTGGCCGCTGGGCAGCACAAAGGAAGAGCACGGCCCCATCGGGATCTCGAGCTGGCGCTCGTCTTTCAATCCACGCTTCTTCAGCGCCGCCACCGACCGCTTCAAGTTCTCGACCCGATAGATGTAGATCGGACGGTCGCCTTCGAGGTGATCAGTGAGCAGCACGTGCGGTGGGCCGTCAGTCAGCTCGATCATCGCGACGCGCGCGCCCATTCCCTCGACAGCGAACCCCAGCTTGCCGCCGAGCACCTCGGTGAAGAACTTCGCGTCCGCGGCGACGTCCTTGCTCGGCGTGTACAGATAGTCGAGCCGGCCGAATGGCGCAGGCGCATCCATGCGCGGGAGGATAGTCGGAAGTGCGGATCTGCACCTGGAACATCCTGCTCGGAAGGCGGCTTGATCGATTGCTGGAAGCCGTCCACACACTTCCGGACTTTCGTCACCTCGACCTCTTCGCAATCCAGGAAGCGTCGGTGCACGAGGGGCGGCCCGACGCGCAGTCGATCGCCGAGGCGATGGGCGATGAATACGAATATTTCCAGGCGACGGCGCAGCTGTTTCGCGGCCGCGAGCAGGCCAACGCCCTGGTCTGGAGGCGTGGGCTCTTCGAACGGGCACCCGAGGTGGTGTCCCTGAGCGAAATCCCAAAGGCCCGCCTGACCCGCGCCGAGCGGGCGCTGTTGCGCGCCCTCCGACCCCAGAGGCGGATCGCGATCCGCGCCGAGTCAGTCGCCCTGCGCGTTTACGTGATGCATCTCGACCTGATCGGGTTCACACACAAGCTCGAACAGTTCCGCGCGATCCTGACCGATATCGCCTCCCGGCCGCCCGTGCCGCTGACCCTGATCGCGGGTGACCTCAACACGTTCGGCCCGCCCCGGCTGCAGCTGTGGCGGAGAATCCGCTCCGCTGCGCAGGACGCAAAGCTGGTCGAACTG
>DASWDZ010000038.1:0-18000 GCA_036395015.1 Candidatus Dormiibacterota bacterium
GCGGACACGCCAACATCCAGGGCAACACCGACCACGCGATCTCCTGGGAGATCCTGCCCGGCTACCTGAGGATCCCCGCCCCCGGGCAAAAGACACTTGCCGACTACGTCGCCGTGAGCGCGCCGAAGAAGTCGGACAAGAACTCCTGGAACTTCTTCGGCACCAATTACGCCAAGTTCATGGTCAGCACGCTGAAGGGGTGGTACGGCGACGCCGCGACGAAGGACAACGAGTTCGCGTTCAACTTCATCCCCAAGCCGGCCGGCAACGCGTCCTGGATGACGATCTACGACCAGGCCCTGAAGGGCAAGATGGAGGGGCTGATCCTGTCGGGCATGACCGCGGCCAGCATCGGCCCCGACAGCAACCAGGTCCGCCAGGCGCTCGGCAACCTGAAGTGGCTGGTCGTGATGGACGCACTGCCGACCACGAGCTCCGAGTTCTGGCACGCGCCGGGCGTGGATGCAAGCCAGGTCAAGACCGAGGTCTTCATGGTCCCGACGACTCACTGGATCGAGAAAGACGGATCGTTCGTCAACAGTGGCCGCTGGTCTCAGTGGAAGGACCAGGTCCTGCCGCCGGACGGGCAGGCGCGGCACGACCACTGGATCCTTGCCGACCTCTTCCAACGCGTGAAAAAGCTGTACCTGGCGCAGGGCGGCAAGTTCCTCGACCCGATCATGGCCACGACGTTCAACTACAAGGACCCGACCAAGCCGGAGCTCGACGAGATCGCGAAAGAGATCAACGGCAAGGACCTGACCACAGGCAAGCAGATGTCCTCGTTCGCTCTGCTCAGGGATGACGGCACCACGACCACGGGCGACTGGATCTACACCGGAAGCTACACCGAGGACGGCAACCTGATGAAGCGCCGGCAGGGCATCCAGGACCCGAAGACGAATGACCCGACCGGCCTGGGCTTTTACCCAAGGTGGTCGTGGAGCTGGCCGCTCAACCGTCGCGTCATGTACAACCGGGCGTCGGCCGACCTCGACGGCAAGCCCTGGGATCCTTCGCGTCCCGGGATCACATGGGACGGGACGAGGTGGGTCGGCGATGTCCCGGACTACCCGGCCACGATGAACCCCAAGGATCCGAGCGCGTGGCTGCCGTTCATCATGAACGGCGAGGGCGTCGGCCGGCTCTTCAGCAGCGGCATGGTCGACGGCCCGTTCCCCGAGCATTACGAGCCGGTCGAGTCGCCGGTCGCCAACCCGCTGCACCCGGCGAACTCGGCGTCCCCGGTCGCCTTCCTCTACGACAAGGCGGCCGGACGGCCCGATCGCTTTGGCACGGCGAAGGAGTTCCCGTACATCGCGACGAGCTACCGGCTCACCGAGCATGAGCACTACGTGACCCAGCACGTGCCTCATCTGGTTCAGCTCCAGCCGAAGCCATTCGTGGAGATCCCCTACGAGCTCGCCAGTGAAAAGGGGATCAAGAGTGGCGACCAGGTGCGGGTCTCGTCCAAGCGGGGCAAGCTCGAGGTCCTCGCCCTTGTGACCAAGCGCCTCGGGCCGATGACGGTGGCGGGCCAGAAGGTCTACCAGATCGGGATCCCGATTCACTGGGGCTACGTCGGCGTTTCCGCTGACAGCGATCCCAGCCACGGCCGGTACTGGTTGGCCAATGCGTTGACGCCATTCGTCGGCGACGCGAGCGCGCGGACGCCAGAGTTCAAGGCGTTCCTGGTCAACCTGGAGAAGATCTGATGGCCGTCGTGATCACCGCCGTCGATCCATGGACCGAGCGACGGCGGCGCGTGGGCGAGCTCCGCACCAGGTACGGCTTTGCGCGCCAGGTCCTCGATTTCTACGGCGCGCTGCTCGGCGTCCAGGAGAAGGCGTTCCTGGACGCAGCGACCTCCCAGCCGGGTTCCGGCAGCCTGGTGTCGTTCGTCGCCGAGGTGGTCGTCCCGAGCGTGATCGACGTGACCGTCACCGTCGGACCCGAGCGCCTGCGCTCAGAGCTCATCGATCGACTCGACACCGAGGATCCGCGCGACATGATCCGGCGCTGGATGCATGGCGGAGAGCAGCCGGCCGTCGACCGCTATCTCGCGCGCGCGTCGCTCGGGCCCGCGCTGGAAGCGCTTGGCGCCGAGGCGCGGTCGGCGTGTTCGGGCCCGCGTGACGCACGCCACTGCCCCGAGTGCGGCGGCCCGCCGCAGCTCAGCTACTTCGCGGTCGCGCAGGACGACCTCGCCACCGGCCCCCGACATCTTGTATGCGCGCGATGCGGCGCTGCCTGGGGCTATCCCCGGATGACCTGCGCCTCTTGCGGCGAGGACGCCAGCTCGAAGCTGAGCATCTTCGGCGAGCACGGCACCACCTCCGGCGAGCGCGGAAGCCTGGTCCGCGGACTCCCCGGCGGCGTCGCCGGCGCGCAGCATCCCGCCGTGTTCCCGCACGTGCGCATCGATGCATGCGAATCCTGCCGGCGCTACCTCTTGAGTATCGACCTGGCGACCGACCGGGGCGCCGTGCCCCTCGTCGATGAGCTGGCGGCGATTCCGCTCGACCTCCACGCCCGCGAGCAGGGCTTCTCCAAGATCACCACCAACCTGATGGGGTTCTGAGCATGGCGACCATCCAGGCAGGCCAGGAGTACGGCTTCTTCACCGACACCAGCATCTGCATCGGGTGTAAGGCGTGCGAGGTCGCCTGCAAGGAGTGGAACCAGCTGCAGGGCGACAGCCCGAGCTTCCTGGCCGACAGCTTCGACAACACCGGCAAGCTCGACGCGCAGAACTGGCGCCACGTGAAATTCATCGAGCACGTGCCGGATCAATCGGCGACGACGGGCAACGGCGCCGCCTGGCTGATGATGTCGGACGTCTGCAAGCACTGCAAGCACGCGAGCTGCATGGAGGTGTGCCCGACCGGCGCGATCATCCGGACCGAGTTCAACACGGTCTTCATCCAGCAGGACGTGTGCAACGGGTGCCGCAACTGCATCGCCGCGTGCCCATATGGGGTGATCGGCATGAACCAGGAGACCGGCACCGCGCACAAATGCACGCTTTGCTATGACCGGCTGCAGGGAGGCCTGGAGCCTGCATGCGCGAAGGCGTGTCCGACGCAGTCGATCCAGTTCGGGCCGCTGGCCGAGCTGCAGAAAGCGGCCGACGTACGTCTCGCCGCGCTCCACAGTCAGGGGGCGAGCCAGGCCCAGCTTTACGGCCGCGACGACAAGGTCTACGGAGGCCTGAACGCCTTCTTCTTGTTGATGGACAAGCCGGAGACGTACGGCCTGCCGAACGAAGAAAACGCAAAGTTGCCCAGCCGCAACAACATCGGCGGTTATGCAGGAGCCGCCGTGACCGCGGTCTTGGGCGTGATCGCGGGGCTGGTTGCGTTCCGGCGCAGGGGGATGGGCTAGGTGTTCCTGGCCGCCGAGCACTTCGTCCAGTCGCCGGAATGGCTCTGGTACATCCTGTTCTACTTCTTCTTCGCGGGGATCGCGGGTGGCGCCTACCTGGTGGGGACGTTGCTGCGGCTGTCCGGCGACGCGCGCGACGAACCGGCGGCGAGGATCGCCTTCCTGGTGAGCCTTCCAGCCACAGTGATCTGCCCGATCTTGCTCACCGCCGACCTTGGTGCGAGCTGGTGGAAGTTCTGGCACATGCTGGTCAACGTCACGCCAGGCGACACCGGGCTGAACTTCAAGTACTGGTCCCCGATGTCGGTCGGCGCGTGGGCGCTCCTTGTCTTCGGACTCTTCGTGGCCGTCTCCGCGCTCGACGCCTGGCTTGGCGGTAGGCGCGGCTCCGGGATCATCCCGACGCCCGTCAATCGCGCGTTCAACATCGTGGGCTCGATCCTCGCGATCTATATCGCCTCTTATACCGGCGTCCTGCTCAGCGTCAGCAACCAGCCGATCTGGAGCGACACCTGGGTGCTCGGCGGCCTTTTCCTGGCCTCCGGGCTCACCGGCTCGGCCGCACTCATCGCACTCGTGATCCGCAACCGCCCCGAGGCAAGCGTCAGCCTGGGCCGGCTGCATCAGGCCGATGGCTACTTCTCGGTGCTGGAGCTCGCGCTGATCATCGCCTTCTTCATCACGGTCGCGGCCGCCGGAACCCTTGGTCGTGTTCTGCCCTGGCTGCCGCTCTGGGCGATCGCGGTGGCCGGTGTGGCCGGATCGCTGATCGAGGCACGCGGTCACATGCGCGTGCAGTCCGCCGGCAGCTCGGGCGCCGCCGCCGGAGCCCGCCTCGACACGCTCGTCGTCCCGCTGCTCGTCCTGCTCGGGGTGCTCGCGCTGCGGGCGGCGGTGATCTTCAGTGCCCAGTAAGGACGAGATCCTCGCGGTGCTGTCCGCGATCAAGGATCCCGACCTCGGACGCGACGTGGTCAGCCTCGGCATGATCAAGGACCTGGCGGTCACCGACGCAGGCCAGGTCAGTTTCACCTTCGAGCTGACGACTCCGGCGTGTCCGGTGCGCGACCGCTTCCAGACGCTTGCGCGTCAGCTGGTCGCCGATATCCCCGGCGTGACCGCCGTCGACCTCAAGATGACCGCCAACGTCCGCAGCGCCTTCAATGGCCGGTCGCACGAAGCGGCGATTCCCGGAGTGAAGCACGTGGTTGCGGTCGGCTCGGGCAAGGGTGGGGTCGGCAAATCGACGGTTGCCGTCAACCTGGCCGCCTCGCTTCAGCTCTCGGGCGCGCGGGTGGGACTTCTCGACGCAGACATCTACGGCCCGTCAGTGCCCGGCATGCTCGGGGTGGCGGACCAGCCAAAGGTGCGTGACCAGAAGCTGGTCCCGCTCGAGGCCTACGGAATGAAGATGATCTCGATCGGGCTTCTCGCGGGCGCCGACAAGGCGATGGTGTGGCGCGGCCCGCTGGTGGCGCGTGCGATCGAGCAAATGCTGGGCGACGTCTTGTGGGGTGAGCTCGATTACCTCGTCGTCGACCTTCCTCCCGGCACGGGGGATGCCTCGCTCACGCTTGCGCAGGCCGTGCCTTTGACAGGCGTTGCGATCGTGTGCACGCCTCAGGAGGCGGCGTTGAAGATCGCGCTAAAGGCGCTGCAGATGTTCCGCGGGCTCAACGTGCCGCCGCTTGGATTGATCGAGAACATGAGCTGGTTCGTCTGCAGCCGCTGCAGCGAGGAGCACTACATCTTCGACCACGGCAAGGCGGAACGCGCGGCCCAGCGCCTGGGCGTGCCCTACCTGGGCGCGATTCCCCTGGAAGCCGCGATCCGTGAGGAGGCCGACGCCGGCGCCCCGGTCGTCGTCGCCAGGCCGGACACCGCCGGCGCGCAGGCGCTGCGCAAGGTGGCCTCGGCGGTCGCAGCGCGAATCTCCGTCCAGAGCTTCCGCCAGCTGCCGGTCATCAACGTAAGTTAGAGACCCGGGACCTCCCTCTCCAGCTTCTGCCGGACTTCCAGGATGAATTCCGCGACCGCGGCGTCGTCGAGCTCCGGCCTCGCCGCCCGGAGACGCTCGGCGGCCACGCCGGCGAGGTAGCTCGTCAAGGGCGCGAACCGTCTTTCCTGGGTGTGGGCGGCCACACGCGCGAGCTCCAGCAGCTCGAGGGCGACCCGCGAATCGAGTGACGGCTTCGTGATGACGGCTCCCCTACGCTGCGCTGCGTCGACCCAGTCCTGACCCAGAGATTCGAAAAATGCGTTCATCAGTCACACGTATAGCACGCGAGCCGGCGATCCTTACTCGTCCGTCGCGATGCGGTCGACGACCTCTTTAAGAACCTCATACGGCTGCGCGCCCATGACAAGGTATCGCCGAGCAAAGATGTGCGCCGGGATCGCATCGATGCCGGCCGACGCCGCGAGCCGGCGATTCTCATCGAGAACATCGTCGTAGCGGCCCTGCTCGATCGCGGAGCGGAGTTCGCCTGGGTCGAGGCCTACACCCTCGCCGACGCGGACGAGGTCGTCGACGTATTCCAGTTTGCCCGTCTTCTCCCAGTGCGCCTTGAAGAGCGCCTGGTGCATCTCCCCGTAGACTCCGTGCTCGCGGGCGAACTCAGCAGCGCCGAGCGCCCGCCGCGAGTTGATGATCACGTCGCGCTGCTCCATCGCCAGGCCGACCGATTCCGCGACCGACTTTAGACGCGCGTGCATCTGCTGCGAGCGGGCCTGACCGAAATAGACATCGCGCGGGATTCCTTCGGCCGGGGCCTCAGGATGCAGCTCGAAGGGCAGCCATGTGACACTGACCAGCCCCTCTCGTTCGAGCTGTTCGACCCTGACCGAGTCGATGTAGCACCACGGTCAAACGTAGTCGGAGAAGATGACGAGGTCGACAGGCGGCGTCGCGGCCATCTACACAAGAACGCTCACCAAAGGCCAGGGATTCCTTCGGCAACGCTTGACCATCCGGTGGCAGAATGGATGTAGAGAAGGGGTGGCTGGGGGCACCCGCGTCAACTGCCCTGAATTCAGGAGGTCTGCATATGCCTGACGCGAAAACTTTCGTTGCGAACGCCCCGGCGTGGATCGACCTTGCGAGCAAGGATGCGGCCGCGTCGCGGGACTTCTACTCGAAGCTCTTCGGCTGGAAGGTCGAAGTCGCAGACGACCCGGAAGCGGGCGGCTACGCGCTGGCCAAGCTGGGAGGCAAGGACGTCGCTGGGATCGGTCCTGCGCAGGACCCGAACGCGCCGACGGCGTGGAGCCTCTACATCGGCAGCAAGGACGTCGACGCCACGGCGAAGAAGGTCGAGGCCGCCGGCGGCAAGGTCGTCGCACCGCCGTTTGCGGTCCTCAAGTCGGGCCGCATGGCCGTATTCCAGGACCCGGCGGGAGCATTCATCTCGGTCTGGGAGCCGAAGGAGATGTTCGGCGCCGAGGTGATGGGCAAGCCCAGCTCCTACGGCTGGGCCGAGCTCAACTCGCGCGGGTTCGACGCCGCGAAGAAGTTCTACAGCTCCGTGTTCGGCTGGACCCAGAAGGTGAGCCCGATGGGCGAGGGCCAGGGCGACTACACCGAGTTCCAGATCGATGGGCAGAGCATCGCCGGGGGCATGGACATGAACCCGATGATCCCCAAGGACGTCCCGTCCTACTGGCAGGTGTACTTCACAACCGACGACGTCGACAAGACGCACAAAAAGGCACTCGACCTCGGCGCCACGGAGATGCTTCCGCCTCAGGATTTTCCGGGCGGGCGTTTCTCGATCCTCAGTGACCCGCAGGGCGCATCGATCGGCCTGCTGACAATGCGGCAGAGCTAAAGCAACGTAGAGTTACGAGCCGGCGGGCCTCATCGGCCCGCCGGTTTTTGTTTTCAAACTCGATGCCGAGACGAGAGCCTGACGTCGACCGGTGGCTCAAGGGAAAGCCCGCCGAGCCTCTGCTGCGTCGCCTCCGCGACGTGATCATGTGGGCTGACGATCGGATGACGGAGTACCTCAAGCACGGCACAGTTCAGTTCGCCTGCAGAGGAGACTTCGCGAGTTTCGTCCGCCACGACCAGAAGACGGCGAGCCTGATGTTCAACCGCGGCGCGAAGATCAAGGGCTACTTCCCCAGCCTGGAAGGCACCGGGCCCTCGGCGCGCTTCATGCGCTTTGCGGACATGGTCGAGGTGGACGCGAAGACGCAGGAGCTCAGCAAGATGGCCGTCGCCTGGTGCGACATGATGGCCCCGCGGGTGCGCAAGTACACGCGGAGCGGAAAGCCTGACACACGGGGCGGGCCGAGGATCCGCGGCCAGAAGGTGAAGGCCTAACTCCTCGCCATTCATGGCGAGGTGGCGCGCAGCGCCGGCGGGGCTGATGTCTAGCCCTTCTTCCTCACAAAGCTGTAGGCCTCGGCGGCGAGCGACGACCAGTCCTCCTTCGACGTGGGCGAGAGCACGAACCATTCGCGCATGGGCCTGCCCTTGCCGGCATCGAAGTTCTTGCCCTTGCGGCTTCTGACCAGCTCTTCAACCCGCCTGGGTGGGAGCTTGAGGACGAGCTCGCCGCGCACGAGCATGGCGAAGATCCGGCCGTCCACCTTGAGCTGACCCGACGAGCCGAAGCCTTTGCCTTCGGTGACGCTGCTCACTCCCTGCGCCGTCCGCAGGCTCTCAACGAGCTGTGCGTATCGCTCATCAGGGGTCATTGCGGCGTGGAGTAGGCGCGGGCCACCTCAGCCGCGACACGCGCGTTGTTGACCACGAGCTCCACGTTCAGATCGACGGAACTTCCGCGCGAGAGCTCGGCCACCCTCGCCAGCAGGCGTGGGGTCAGCTCCGGGCCACGTGTATCCGTGAGCTCCGCGACCGCCTGACGGGTCAGCTTCTCCGCGCCGTCGAGCTCCCGCGGCGGGGGGACGGCGACCACGATCCCGCGGGTTCCCGTCTCCCACGCGGCATGAAGGGCGCGGGCCGCGTCCTGCGCCCCGTCGACCCGCGCGCTCACCTGGCATCCGCTGTGGCTGGTGTAGAAGGCGGGGAATTCGTCGCAGCCATAACCCAGCACCGGTACCGCCATCGTCTCCAGGCGCTCGAGCGTGAGCTCGAGGTCGAGGATGATCTTGGCGCCCGAGCAGAACACGGCAACCGGCGACCGGCTCAGCTCGAGCAGGTCTGCAGATTCGTCGTCAGGGCGGCCTCGGTGAACTCCGCCGATCCCCCCGGTGGCGAGAATACGGATCCCGGCCATGGCTGCGATCCGCATCGTGGCCGCGACCGTGGTCGCACCGACGGTGTTGCGGACGAGGGCAGGCCCCAGGTCTCGCGAGGACACCTTCACCGACCCCGACGCGATGCGCTCGAGACACGCTTCGTCCAGCCCGACGCGGAGCCTGCCGTCGACGACTGCGATCGTCGCGGGGACCGCGCCCTGCTCGCGGATCGCGCTCTCGCAACCGCGGGCCGCCCGCAGGTTGTGGGGAGATGGGAGGCCCTGGCCGACGATGGAGGTCTCGAGCGCGACCACCGGGCGTCCGGCCTCGAGGGCCGATTCGATCTCGTCCGACAGCTCGAGAAGGCCGCTCAGGTCGGCCGCGCCCCCGCCAGCAGGACCGACTCGGACGCCGCCTGGACCGCACGCTCCGCGGCCTCGACAGGTTCGGCGCCACGCAGCCACGCGACGCAGAACGCGGCGGCGAACGCATCGCCGGCTCCGGTGGGGTCGACGGCCTTGACCGCAGGCGCGGCGATCGTGCGCCCGAATATGCGACATCCCTTGGCGCCCAGCTTGAGGACGGGCACCTGGGCCAGGCTGTCGAGCGGCACGCCCAGCGTCGCGGCCTCGCCCTCGGTGGCGAAGACGACCTCCGGCGTGACGCGGGCGAGCACGTAGGCCATGCGCGAAGGACCGTACGCTCGAAGGCCGGCCGCCGACGACAGGTCGACGGCCAGCATGCCGCCGGCGGCGCGCACTGCCTGGATGGCGGCCCGAGCCGCGCTCGCGATCGGTTCGAGGAAAAGTGAGTACGCGGGCACGTGGAGGAGCAGGGCGTCGCCAAACCAGGATTCGTCGAGGTCTTCTGGAGTCAGGCCGACGCTCGCTCCGCGCTGGGTGGCCATGGTCCGCCGGCCGTCCGCGTCGACGAGCACCGCCACGATGCCCGTGGGCTCGGGGGACCACACCGCGCGGACCTCGACCCCCTTCGCCTCGAGGTCGGAGACGAGCCGGTGCCCTGCCTCGTCGTCGCCGACGCGGGTCACGAGTCGGGCCGGCTGGCCGAACGCGACCGTCCAGGCGCAGAAGTTTCCGGCCTGCCCGCCGCCTGCGATCGTGATGCTCGCGGGCGAGTCGTCGTCTGGCTCGAGCGCGCCGTCCGGAACAATCCTGACGTCGGTCACCAGGTCGCCGATGGAGACGATCAACGTGACGAGGATAGCGGCGTCCGGCGAAGGGCTCTGTGGGCTCTTTCCCGTCTCAGCAACTTCCAAGCCCCCTCCCAGTTCGCCCTGATGCGCACGTTCGAAGCTGGCGCTCATGGCAGCCATCACCTATCCACGGGCGGTCGCCCTCCCCACATCGGGCACGATCTGGACCCGGGTTTCGTTCGCGGGGCTGCTGGCCGCGACGTTTGTCCTCTACGTCTGGGGCCTCGACCGCAACGGCTGGGCGAACACCTACTACGCGGCGGCCGTCCAGGCCGGGACCAAGAGCTGGAAGGCTTTCTTCTTCGGTTCGCTCGACGCGTCCAACTTCATCACGGTCGACAAGTCGCCCGCCTTCCTGTGGGTGATGGAGATCTCGGCGCGGCTGTTCGGATTCAACCAGTGGAGCATCCTCGTCCCCCAGGCGCTTGAGGGGGTCGCGACGGTGGCCATCGTCTACGTCGCCGTCCGCCGCTGGTTCGGTTCCAGCGCTGCCCTGATCGCCGGCGCGGTCGTCACCCTGACCCCGGTCGCAGCCCTCATGTTCCGCTACAACAACCCGGACGCGCTGTTGGTCCTCCTGCTGACCGCGGGCTCGTACGCAACCCTCAGGGCGATCGAGAGCACGACCTCGCGGGGCTCGACGCTCTGGCTGGTGGTCGCGGCTTCGCTGGTCGGCACCGCATTTCTCGCCAAGATGCTCCAGGCCTTCGTCATCGTGCCTGTGCTGATCCTCGTCTACCTGGTGGCCGGACGGCCGCGGCTGCTGCACCGCGCTGGCCAGCTGGCGGTCGCGGGCGCGACCATGCTTGTCGCGTCTGGATGGTGGGTCGCCGTGGTCGAGCTGTGGCCGAACGCCGACCGGCCCTACATCGGCGGCTCCCAGGACAACAGCCTTCTCAACCTGATCTTCGGTTACAACGGGTTCGGTCGCATCACCGGCAACGAGGTCGGTAGCGTGGGCGGCCTCGGCGCGGTCGGGTCGAGGTGGGGCCTGACCGGCTGGAACCGGCTGTTCCTGGACGAGTTCGGCAGCCAGGTCTCGTGGCTGATCCCCGCCGCGGTCATCCTGCTTGCGGCCGGGCTGTGGGTCACGTTCCACGCGCGGCGCACCGACCTCGCGCGCGCGTCTTATCTGATGTGGGGCGGCTGTCTCCTGCTGACAGGCGCTGTCTTCAGCTTCGCCCAGGGGATCATCCACCCCTACTACGCGATCGCCCTTGCGCCGTCGATCGGCGCCGTGGTCGGTCCGGGTTCGGTCCAGCTGTGGCAGAGGCGACGCAACCTCCCCTCAAGGCTCGTCCTGGCGGGAGCCCTGGCGGCGACCGTGGTGTGGGCCTACGTCCTCCTCGAGCGCAGCCCGGACTGGAACCCGTGGCTGAGAAGCGCCATCCTTGCCGCCGGCCTCGGCGCCGGCGTGCTGATCGTGGCCGCGCCGCTGCTCACGAGCGCGCTCGCAGTCGCGACCGCGGCGCTGGCACTTGTCGCGGCCCTGGCCGGTCCGGCCGCCTACACGCTCGACACCGTGACCGCGTCCCACAGCGGCGCCATCCCGTCCGCGGGCCCGTCGGTAGCGACTGGCGGACCTGGCCCGGGGGCTAACGCCGGCCGGTTCCGCGGCCCGGCGGGCTTTCAGCCGCCGGGCGGCTTCGCCGGCCGCGCGCCGGGCAACTTCCTCAACGCAGGCAGCGTGTCCACCGAGCTGGCGGCCCTCCTGGAGCAGGACGCGAGCAGCTACCGCTGGGTGGCGGCGACCATCAACGCGAACTCCGCCGCGAGCTACGAGCTGGCAACCGGGCTCCCGGTGATGGCGATCGGCGGCTTCAACGGCTCCGACCCCGCGCCCACGCTCAAGCAGTTCGAGGACTTCGTCAGCAAGGGCCAGGTCCACTACTTCATCGGCGGCGGTGGCGGGATGCGCGGGGGCGGCGCGTCCTCCAGCGAGATCGAGTCATGGGTGAGCCAGAACTTCGCCGCCACGACCGTCGGCAACGTGACGGTCTACGACCTGACCAAGCCGGCCTCTTAGTCGGGAAGCAAGCTCCAGCGCGCGAGCTGTTCGTGCAGCTGCGCCTCGAGCCGCCCGTCCAGCTTTCGGGCCGGCGGCGCCGTCCACGGCTCGCATATCCCCTGCAGGTGCAGCGCGGCCTTGATCGCGCTGGGAAACACGCCGGCGCGCAGCGCCATGACGAGGCGGTAGAGGTCCTCTTGAGCCGCGCGGGCCGCCTCGATGTCGCCGCGCATGAACGCGTCGTAGACGCGAACGACCCATTGCGGAGCGACGTTCGCCGCGCCGCAGATGGTCCCGGCGCCACCGGCCGCGAGGGAGGCGACCAGCATGGTGTCGCTGCCCGTGAAGACCCTGAACTCGGGCATGTCATGCGTCGCGATACACACGCCTTCGAAGTACTCGAAGTCACGACTCGAATCCTTGATCCCGTGGATCGCACCTTCGCGCGCCAGGTCGGCCACGGTCGCCGGTTCAGCCACGACCTTGGTGAACGGAGGGATGTTGTACACGAGGACCGGGATCGAAGCCCGCTCGGCGATCGCGCGGTAGAACGCCGCCACCCCCGGCTGGTCGGTCGGGTAGTAGTAGGGCGGCGTGACCAGGACCGCGTCCGCGCCCGCTCGCGCCGCGGCGTCAACCTCGGACAGCGCTGAGGACAACTGGCTCTGCGCGACCCCGCACAGGACCGGAACCCGCTTGTGTGTCGCAGCGACGACCGCCTCGAGGACCTGGCGCCGCGCGGCCTCGTCGAGGGAGGCCGTCTCGCCGGTCGAGCCGAGCGCCAGCACGCCGCTTACGCCCCCGTCCAGCACGTGCTCGACGAGCCGGGCCGTGCCCTCGGCATCCACGCTCCCGTCGCGGTGCAGTGGCGACGCCAGCGCGACGAGGACGCCCGTCAGGCCGTCGATCGTTGACACGCCGCTCAGATTAGCCGCGGGCGAACGGCAACTTGACTTTGCCCTGAAGAATTGCTGAAATCGTTGGCCGGCCTTGCCTACTGGTGCGAGCCTGGCCGCCGTGTCCATCGCACGCGCATGCGCGTGCTGTTCCTGGAGGGTGTGAATGTCGCCAGGAGGGTCTATGAGTCACGTCTTCACGCGCATGTCGGTGCTTTCGGCATTCGTGTTGCTCACCCTCGTTCTGGGTGTGGGAACGGTTTCGGCAGCCAGCGGGCGCTCAACCGTACCGGGCACAGTGCCGCAATGGGCCAAAGCGTCCAACTTCGCCGGCGCTGCGAACCCGGGCAGCCAGCTCGGCTTCCGCGTCTACCTCGGCTGGCACAACCAGGCGGCCCTTGCCTCCTTCATCAAGTCAGTGTCCGATCCGAGGAGCACGAGCTACGGTCAGTTTCTGTCCCCCGCCCAGTTCCGCGCTCAGTACGCCCCGTCGCGGGCTGACGCAAACGCGGTCGCGAGCTGGCTGACGTCGCAGGGCTTCCAGCTCGTCTACATTCCTGCCAACAACCACTTCGTCTCCGTCAAGGGCACTGTCGGCCAGGCGAGCCAGGCCTTCGGAGTCCAGTTCGGCACCTATCGGGTCGGCGGGATGGCCCTGCGCTCGCCAGGGTCGAACATCAGCGTGCCGAGCACGATCGCGGGCCTGGTCTCCGGCGCGATCGGCCTCGACCAGAGCGCTGCTCTTGTCCGCACCAACCACGTGTCGGCCGACCCTAACGCGGGCCCGGCGGCGGCCTTCGTCAACGCTCCGCCGTGCTCGGCCTACTGGGCCGAGAAGACCGACGCCACCGACCCGTCGCCGGCGGTCACCAGCCCGGCCGGCTACGCCGACCCCCTGCCGTGGGCGCCGTGCGGCTACACGCCGCAGCAGATCAAGGGAGCCTACGTCGGCTCCACGACCCTCGACGGCACCGGCCAGACCATCGGCGTCATCGACGCCTATGCCTCGCCGACCATCCTTCAGGATGCCAACCAGTGGTCCGCCAATCGCGGCCTTCCCCGGTTCGGCACCGCCGGCGGCGGCAGCCTGACCCAGATCGCCGCCCCGGGCGTCTACAACATTCCAGAGAGCCCGGCGCAGGACCCGCAGGGCTGGTATGGCGAGGAAACCCTCGACGTCGAGGCTGAGCACGGAATGGCGCCGAACGCCCACATCGTCTATGTCGGCTCGGCGAACAACTACCAGGACCTGGACGCCGCGATGAACCACTTCGTCGACCTTCACCTGGGTCAGATCGTCAGCAACTCCTATGGGTTCCGCAGGGAGCAGCTGCCCCCCGGGTTCATCATCCCCTTCGAGCAGACCCTGATGCAGGGTGCCGCCGAGGGCATCGGTATCTACTTCTCGTCCGGCGACGACAACGACGAGACCAAGGTGATCGGCTACTCGTCGGTTGACTGGCCCGCCAGCAGCCCGTGGGTGACGGCGGTCGGCGGCACCAGCCTCGCGGTCGGCGCCTCCAACAACTACCTGTTCGAGACCGGTTGGGGGACCACTCGAAACCGCTGGAACACCAGCTGCTCGACAACGACCCCCAAGACCAACACCTGGTGCCCGGCACCTCCCGACGGCACGTGGCTTTACGGGTCAGGTGGTGGGGTGAGCTGCGTCTTTCCGCGGCCCGCGTACCAGTCCGCGTTGACCGCGACCGCAGGCTCGAAGACCCTCTGCTCCGGTTTTGCGGGACGCGCAGTCCCGGACATTGCTGCTTTCGGTGACCCCAACACGGGCTATCTCATCGGCCAGACGCAGAGCTTTCCGAACCACACGACGAGCTACTCGGAGTACCGCATCGGCGGTACCAGCCTGAGCTCGCCGATCTTCGCCGGCCTGATGGCGCTCGCCGACCAGAAGCTCGGCCACCCGCACGGCTTCGCGAATTACGCGATCTACCAGAACGGGGCCAGCTTCCGCGACGTCACCAATCCGGCCTCGACGGTCGCCATCCTTCGCAACGACTACTGCAACAGCGTCGACGCGACCCAGAACTGCTCCGCCGCGGCGACCTTTGGAATCATCACCTCGCTGCGCACGATGAACCAGACGCTGACGCTTCACACCGCGCCGGGCTGGGACGACGTCACGGGCTTCGGCACGCCGACCGCGGCGTTGCTCAACCTGCCCTAGCGACTCGGATCGACCAAGGGGCTCGCAGGTGCGGGCCCCTTCTTCTTTCAGCCGGCAACCGCCACCGCGCGGTTGCGCAGGGTGCCGATGCCTTCGACCTCCGCCTCCATCACGTCGCCCGGCTTGACGAACTCCGGCGGCGTACGCGCGAAGCCGACCCCGTCAGGCGTGCCCGTGGCGATGACCGTCCCTGCGAGCAGGGTCATTCCTTTCGACACCCACTCGATGATCGCGTCGACCGGGTAGATCATGTCGCTGGTGTTGCCGTCCTGCTTGGTCTCGCCGTTGAGGCGAAGGAGCAGGCGCAGTGACTGCGCGTCTGCGATCTCGTCGCGGGTCACGATCCACGGCCCCAGCGGGCAGAACCCGTCGACGCTCTTGCCCTTGAAGTACTGGCCGCCCCATCCGAACTGGATGTCGCGCGCGCTGACGTCATTCACGGCTGTGAATCCAAAAACGTGATCAAGGGCTCGCTCGCGTGAGATGTTGCGGCCGCTCTTCCCGATGACCACGCCGAGCTCGACCTCCCAATCGACCTGCGTGGTCACTGATTCGTCCAGGACGATGTCGTCGTACGGCCCGGCGACGCTCGTCACGGCTTTGGTGAAAACGGTCGGCGGATCGACCTCTTTGCCCGCGGCTCGCGCGCTCTCCTCGGCGTGCGCCTTGTAGTTGCGTCCGATCGCGATCACGTTTCCGGGCGGGCGCGGCACCGGCGCAAGCAGGCGGACCTCGGAAAGCCTGTGCGAACGCGCGCCGCCGCCGGCGAGCGCGGATCTCGCGCGGTTGAGGCCGTCCGGACCGCTCTCGATCAGGGTCAGCATGTCCGGCACGTCGGGGATCTCGACGAGCTCTTCGCTGCCGTCGGCGCGCAGCGCTCCCACCAGGGCTTGCCCCTTGTAGCTGAATGTAAGCAGCCTCACGTCAAGCGGTCGATGCCGCCGTCGTGTCGCGTCTCAGGCGCTGGCCGATGAGTCGCGCGCACTCGCGCATCAGGTCCAGGATCTCCTGCTCGATCTCGACCTGCTCCTTGCTCGCGCCGCAAAGCGTGCCGAAGAACCGGCCCTCCGCCGTGAAGACGGGGTATGAGACGAAGGTGCGGATCTCGAGCAGCCGGGCCACGCTGCTGCTGGGGAACTGCTTCTGAGCGTCGGTCGTGTAGTTCGGCCCTCCCTCGACGACGAAGCGGCACACGCCTTCCGACCAGGGCAGGGTCACGTCCTCCGGGATGTGGAACAGGTCGCTGCGATTGCACGCGAACACGATGTACTGCTCGTCAGCCATCAGCCGTGTCTCGGCAAGGTAGGTCGAGCTCAGGCCGGTCAGCTCCGAGAGGCGCGCCAGGACGCCACGCGCGACCGTCTCGAGATCGCCTCCCTCTTCAGCCGCCGCTTCCAGCAGCTGCCGCGCCGATGGCGCCATCCGTCAGTACGGTATAACTTCGGCCGCACGTGATCGGCAACCTTTTCTCGTGGACGGTGACGGCGCTGTTTGGGGCGATCACGCTGCTGCTTGCGTTCGAGAGCTGGGCGCTCCTGACCGACCACCCGCCGATCACGGACTACATCCGCCCGGCCATCCATGCCTACCCGGGGTTCGCGTTCGTGATCGCGGTCGTCATCGGCATCCTCGTCGGTCACTTCCTCTGGGGACCCGCGTACGGCCGCACCTCGCCTGTGGGCAAGAAGTGAACTTCAGCCTCGAGGCGATCGTCTCCCTGCTCGCGACGTTTGCGTCTCTGGTCGTGTTCCTGCTCATGCTCGAGGAGTCGATCGCTCTGACCGCGGGCCGCGATCCTGTCACCAACGAGGTACGCTCGGCGGTGCGCCGCTTTCCTCGTGTGACCTACGCGCTCGCAGTCGTCATCGGCATGCTGCTCGGACACTTGCTCTGGCCCTAGACATCCAGGCGGTGGGGAGCCGCAAAGCAGAGTGGGTGGGGGTGGCGATGGTCCTCGTCTCGGCCACCGCGTTCGGCACCAACGCCATCCTGGCCAAGCTCGCCTATCGAGCCGGCCTTGGCACCGCGCAGACGCTCGCGTTTCGCTTCGTGCTCGCCGCTTTCGGCATGTGGGCCCTGGCGCTCGTCCTGCGCCAGAATCCGCTCCACTTTCACAGGCGACAGCTGCTCACGCTGCTTGCGCTCGGCGGCGTCTTCTACACGGCGCAGTCGCTCGCGTACTTCACCGCCCTGCGCACGCTGCCTGCGTCGCTGGTCGTGCTGATCGCCTACATCTACCCAAGCCAGGTCGTGGTCGTGGGCTGGCTCTTCATGCGCCGCGCGATCTCGATGTGGCAGGCGGTCGCCCTCATCGGGAGCTTTACCGGCGTCGTGATGCTGGTCGGAGGGGCCCACTTCCAGCTCGCGTGGGCCCTCGTGTTCGCGATCGCGGCGCCGACGATCTACACCGGCTACATCCTGGTCGGGGAAACCGTGATGAGCTCCGTCCCGGCTGTCGGGGCCAGCGCGGTGATCATCTCCGGGGCAGGCATCGCCTTCTGCGTCATCGCCGCGGTGCAAGGAGAGCTTGCCTTTCCGGCGAGCTCTGAAGGTTGGGCGGTCGCGGTCGCGATCGCGCTGATCCCGACCATGATCGCGATCTCATTGTTCCTGGCCGGCTTGCCGCGCATCGGCGCCGCTCGCTCGTCGCTCATCAGCACATGGGAACCCGTGGTCACCGTGCTCCTCGCCGTCGTCCTGTTCGGCGACAGCTTCACCGTGGTTCAGCTCCTGGGCGGCGTGCTCATCCTGGCGGCGGTCATCCTGCAAGCGGGCCGCGCATCCGGCATTGGACCCGCTGAGGCTCCGGTGCGCAACTGACGAGTCAGAAGTCGGCTAAGACGGGGAGGTGGTCGGACGCGCGCAGGTTGAGCGTCCAGGCTCGGTGGGTGGAGCCGACCGCCCCGCCCGCGTAGATCGCGTCCAGCTTCTGCGCCGTCCAGTGCGTGCGTCGCAGGCCTTGCGTCAGTTCGACCAGCTTTGCGTCCTGCGCAGCGGAGCGGATTCTCCGCCACAGCTGCAGCCGGGGCGGGCCGAACGTGTTGAGGTCACCCGCGATCAGGGTCAGCGGCACGGGCGGCCGGGAGGCGATATCGGTCAGGATCGC